>SMYC01000062.1 GCA_004356105.1 Acidobacteriota bacterium
GAGCGTCGCCATGGCCCGGAAGCACAGCTTCGAGGTCTATCTTCCTGTCGGCTACGACACGAGCGACACGCGCTATCCCGTGGTCTATTTTCACGGCGGTTCTAACGCCTCGAGGCTCGGGCGATTGACGAACACGCTGGACGCTTTGATAGGGACGAGGCTCCAAGCGATGATCGTGGTCCTCATCGACATCCGCGCCGGTGGTGTCTTTCGCGCACGTGAGCCCTACGCGGAGCTGTGGGCAAACGAGCTCGTGCCCTTCATCGACGAGCACTACCGAACGATCGCGACCAGAGAGGCTAGAGCCCACGCGGGTGCCGGCCATTCTGCGCATGACGCGGCGTATTGCGCGTTCCGATACCCCGCATTGTCGGCGAAGCGCGCCGTGCAATCCTTCATGACCACTGATTTCGGGTGGGAGAAGCTCGAGCCATTGATCACAACCGCGGAGGAGCATCCGTTAAAGCTCCACATCGAGTGGGGTAGGTACGATCTCCGGAGTCCACACGAGGATCTTGATACGGGGGAAATAACGCGTGCATTCGTTGCGTTTCTCGAGGGCCGTGGCTATGAAGTGGAGGCCTTCGAGGTGGCCGATGGCTCGGGTTGGCCGGCGTGGAGAAACCGAAACGACGTCATTCTCGCGAGCTTGTTCCCCCTGACCGGGGCCAAATAATCCCGTTAATCTCCCAAACTCGAAGAAGCGGTGACCGTAGCGCCGTTGTTTCTTGGTGCCGGGGTAGTTTTGGCACCAGTTAGCGCCAACGTGCCGAGTCTGATTTCTGTTAGGCTGGAGCCGCAAAATCACGCTTTCTCGTTCTCGACCTGGACGTGGTGGCGATCATGGAGATTTGATGCGTCTTTGTCTCGTTCTCGTCAGGGAGCTGCCGAATGGACTCTGGCGAAGATTGGTCGCCGTCGCGCACGCCATTCGGCCGCCATGTAAGGAGCGATGACGGCAACACGCGCGTCCTTCTGGTTGATGACGGTGCTCGTTTCGAGCGCGCACGGAGCGCAAGATTTTCCGCCCGGCTATCTCGACCCGGAGCCTGTGCTGCGCGCGGCCGAGCGCGCCATCGGTGCGGACCGACTGCGCTGCGTCACGATCGGCGGCACGGCGGAGGCCGCGATCGTCGGCCAGCAACGCCTACACGGATATGAAGTGGACTGGCCGGACGCTCAGCCGCTTCGGAACTATGTCCGCACGATGAATTGGGAAGACGGCACGATGAAAGAAGTGTTCGACCGGGACCCTGGACAAAACCCGGCATCTTGGAAATACGGTCTCGGGTGGCGTGGGGGAGAGCCGCTTCAACGGTACGAACGGCAGAGCTTCATGGTCAAGGACAGCCGCGGCTGGTATCAGGACGGCGCCCTGTCCGAGCCCGTCGCGGCCCGGCCCGAGGACGCGCAACGCTGGCAGCTCGACTTGTGGATCAACCCCCACGGATTTCTCAAAGCGGCTCGGCTCCCCGGAGCCAACCCGAAAGCCGCGTGGCGTTGGGAGCTCGGTGAGATGGGACGGGACGGTGCGACGACGAAGCCAGAGAAAGTGACGATCGTCTCGATCACGGTGCTCGGGAAGTACCGAGTCGACGCCACCATCAACCAGGAGAACCTTCTGCAGCGGATACACACATGGGTGCCGGACCCCGTTCTCGGCGACATGAACTACGAGCACGAGTTCACGAATGCAAGCTATGTCGATTTGGGAAACGGTATTCGCTTTCCGACAGGATGGCACCATCACGAGGGCTGGGACGACAACTACCAGGCACAGAGCGTGAACGCGGGTCACAACGCGTTCGGCGGCACGCTCGACGACATCGAGCCCAACCTCTGCGGTGATCCCCTCGAGATACCGGACTCGGTGCGTCGCGCCGAGTTCCCGATACGGGTCGAGACGGAGGAGCTGGCCGACGGCGTGTGGCTTCTCGGCGGCGCGTCGCATAACAGTGTTGCCGTCGAGTTCGAGGACTACATCGTGGTGGTCGAGGCTCCGCTCGACGAAGCACGCAACTTGGCGGTGATCGAAGAGGTCGCGAGGCTCGTGCCGGACAAACCCATCCGCTTTGTCGTCAACACGCATCAACATCACGACCATATCGGTGGCCTCCGCACCTATATGCATCTCGGCGCAACGATCATCACGCACTGGAAGAATCACGACTTCTACACGCGGGATGTGCTCACCTACGCTCCGCGAACCTTGGCGCCCGATATGTTGTCGCTCTGGCCGCCGACCGAGCTCGCCGAGGGCTACCAATACGAGACGGTCCGCGAGAATTACTGGCTCAATGATGGAACGCGGTCGATGCACATCTCTTATGTCCATCCGCTCCGACATGTCGAAGGTATGTTGATCGCCTATCTGCCCGCGGAGAAGATCGTGATCGAAGCGGATCTCTACGACCCGCCCACCGCGCTCACGAACGACGCCCATCGAAGTTTTTACCGTCACGTCGAGCGGCTCGGCCTGGACGTCGAGACGATCGTTCCCATCCATGGTCGTCCCGTTCCGTGGAGCTCGTTTCTTGCGCTGGTGGAACGTTCCGAATAGGTTTGACGTGCTAGTGGCATGACGAAACGACTTGCGATTTTCGGTGGAAGTTTCAATCCGCCCGGTCTGCACCACCGCGCCATCGCCGAAGAGCTCAGCCGCCACTTCCGCGAGGTCGTCGTCGTTCCGTGCGGGCCGCGGCCCGACAAGCCCACGACCGACGACGTCGGCACGGTCGCGCGCGCGACGATGGTCGACGCGACTTTCCGCAACCTTCCCGGCGTCCGTGTCGATCTCTTTGACCTCGAGCAAGCGACGTTTACCCGCACCCACCGCCTCGAGGAGATCTATCGGGACGAAGGTGAGGTCTGGCACGTCGTCGGGACCGACTTGACCGAGCCGGACGAGGAAGGTCGCTCTTTCATTCAGCGAAGCTGGGTCAAGGGAGAGGAGATTTGGAGCTCGCTCTGCTTTGCGATCTTCGTGCGTCCAGGCTATGAGGCTCCCGAGAGTGAGCTGCCGCCCCATCACGAGCTCTTCCCGATGCGAATGACTGGCGCGAGCGCGAGGATCCGCGAGCGGGTCTTCGAACACGAGCCGATTACCGACCTCGTGATGGAAGAGGTCGCGGCCTATATCGAGCGCTACGGACTCTATCGGGGCGCGGCGACGCGGCGTCGGGCGCCGCTCGACCTCGTAGCTCCGCGCCCGTTCGTCGTGGCGGATAACCGCAACGCGCGCGCGATGGATATCGCGGCGCGCTTCGGTGGGGTCGGGCTCGATGTCGCGAACCTCATCGTCGTGATAGGTGGAGACGGAACGATGCTGCACGCGATCCGCGAGCACTGGCGAAGACGCCTCCCGTTTCTAGGAGTCAATGCGGGCCACCTGGGTTTTCTTTTGAACGGGTCCTCCGAGCTCGAAGAAGGGGAGATCCCGAGCGCCGATGAGAGCCTCACCGTTCAGTATTCTCCGCTTCTCTACGTCGAGACACGCTCCGAAGCGGGTGACAAGAAGAGCGCGCTCGCGTTCAACGATGCGTGGGTCGAGCGAGCTTCCGGCCAGACCGCTTGGCTGGAAGTGAAGGTCGATGATGAGGAGCGGCTGCCGAGACTCGTCGCTGACGGCGCCCTCGTAGCGACCGCCGCCGGCTCGACGGCCTATGCAAGGGCGATGGGTGCCACCCCGCTTCTCGTGGATACGTCGGCGCTCGTGCTCGTCGGATCGAACGTGATCGAGCCGACGGGTTTCAAGTCGGCGCTCTTATCGCTGGATGCGCGCGTGAGCTTCCGCACACTCGATGCGTCCAAGCGGCCGATCGCGGCCTTTGCCGATGGCGTACCGCTGGGAAAGGTCGTTTCTTTCGAAGCGAGAGTGAGCCGGATTGCCGCCGTCGAGCTCGTGTTCACGGCCGGCCACGACAGCGCGGAGAAAATCGCGCAGATCCAGTTCCCGAACTAGCCTCCAACCTGTCAGAATCGCGAACTCCGTTCACGCTTTCGGACTTCGTCCAGCGCACCTTGCGGCCGCAACCAGATGGCCACAGAGGCACAGAGGTCGCGGAGAATTCGTGTGGTTGACGGAGAGCTATGCGGCGGCCTTGTTGAGCTGGTCGAGAGTGATGTGCTGTGCGGCCAGGAGGTCTCGTCTTCGTGAAGTCAGGACATAGGATCAAGCGATTGGTCTTGGGCTTTCTGGAGTCATGAAGACCATAACTCAGCCTGACAAGAACGTAGAGGAAAGTCTCTAATCTAACCTCGGCGTTCTCTGCGCCTCTGCGGTGAGATTTTCGGTTGCGGCGCAGCCGCGCTGTGCCTTCTGTCCCTGTGGCCGTTCTTGAGCGTCTCATGTGGACGGCCGAGCTTTCAGGTTTACCTGGCTAGAATTGGTCGGGTTGTTGGACGCTTTCGACCCAGAGCACGGTTGTGCCGGCGTCGAACGGTCCGCGACGCTCCTCGTGTCCGCCCGGCCACGTGACGTGTATTTCTTCGATGAGGCCCTCGTCTCCGAGACCGATATGCACTATGTTCTCGCTTTGCGAGAGATAGCTCGTGGCGGCGGCCGACTCGAACCGACGAGACCCGACCTTGATGACCGTACCGATGCCGTCGCGATTGGTTTGTCGGCCCACGAGACGGATTCTCAGTGAGGCTCCGCCTTCCGTGTCGTTTCGCAGAAGCTCGGGCGCCGCGCCTGAGCTCGAGATAACGAGATCGAGATCGAGATCGCCATCCCAGTCCGCGACGGCGAGACCTCGGCTCACACCCACGGCGTCGAGGTCGCTGACGGAAAAAACGCCTCCTCCGTCATTGTGGTAGACCTGATTCGGTTGGGCGTAGTCACTGCCTTGGAGAACGTCGGCGTTATCGAGCACGTGGCCGTTGGCGACGATGAGATCGTCGAGTCCGTCATTGTCGAGGTCTGCGAACACGGCGCCGAATCCTAGCCGGCGCAATGATGGACGGCCGATGCCGGAGCGCATCGCGATGTCGGTAAAGAATCCGTTCGCCTCGTTTCGATAGAGCGTGTTCGCTTCACCTTCGAAGTTCGTGACGAAGAGATCCAAATCACCGTCGCGGTCGTAGTCGCTGCGGTCGACACCCATGCCCGCGAGCGCGTTGCCGTCGGCATCGTAGGAGACACCAGCAATGAGTCCGAGCTCCTCGAACGTGAGGTCGCCGCGATTTCGGAAGAAGAAATTGGGCATCGTATCGTTCGCGACATAGAGGTCGAGGAGCCCGTCATGATCGTAGTCGAGGCTCACTACCCCGAGGCCTTTACCGCTCGGAAGGGCGATCCCGGCTCGACTGCCCGCCGATTCGAACGTGCCGTCGCCCCGGTTGCGGTAGAGCTCGTCCGGTATGCCGCGAAACGCGTCCGGAAGGCAGTAGGCGCGGATTACGTTTCCGTCCCGCGTCTGGCTGCAATTCGGGTTGTTCGTGAGGCTGAAATCCACATAGTTCGTTACGTAGAGGTCGAGATGGCCGTCATTGTCGAAATCGGCCCAGGTCGCGCTCGCGCTCCACTGAGTGTTCCCCACGCCGGCCTCGGTGGTGACGTCGCTGAACGTACCGTCTCCGTTATTGCGAAACAAGAAATTGGGTCCGTAATGCGTCACGTAGAGATCGGCATCGCCGTCATTGTCGTAGTCGCCGGCGGTCGCGCCCATCCCGTATCCAATATGCTCGAGGCCCGCCGCAAGCGACACATCGGTGAAGCTCCCGTGCCCGTCGTTGCGATAAAGCGTCGCGGCGGAAGTCGACGAGCCGCGCCTTCCGGTCGGATCGCCTCCATTGATGAAGAGCAAGTCGGCATCGCCGTCCGCATCGTAATCGAAAAACACGACGCCAGAGCCCATCGTCTCCGTCATGTACTTCTCACCGGTGGCACCGGTCTCATGGTGAAAATCGACGCCGCTTTGGCTCGTCACGTCGACGAGTTGGATTACTGCCGTGAGGATGGCGGTGGCAATCATTTCTCGAGCTCACGTGCGGCCTCGGTCTCGGCTTTTTCGAGCAACAGGTTTCCGAGTCCTTGTTGTGCAGAGACGAGACGAGGGTTCAATTGGAGCGCTCTTCGATACTGTGCTTCGGCTTCGGCGGGCCTGTGCTGAGCATTTCTTCGTCAGCCCGCGCGATTGATCGCGTAGCTGGTGCGTTTCGAGAAGGGGAGGGCGAGCATGCCGGGTAAACGGTTGCAGAGCGATGGGTCGCGGAGGCCGCGGAGGCCGATCGTCATGGCTTCGTGGCCCGCTCTTGGCTGCGCGCGGTAGGTGGCGAAGAGTCGATCCCACCACGGGAGGTTGAAGCCAAAGTTCGTGTTGGCCTCGTCGACTTCGACGGAGTGATGCACGCGATGCATGTCCGGTGTTACGACCAGCCAACGAAGCCACCGGTCCACGTTCACCGGAATTCTAAAGTTGCTGTGGTTGAACATCGCGGTTGCGCTCAGAAGCACTTCGAAAGCGACGACGGCGGCGCCTGAAGCGCCGAGAAGCGCTACGACCGCGAGCTTGACGATCATGGAGAGTACCATCTCGATGGGATGAAAGCGCGCGCCGGTCGTGACATCGAAATCGAGATCGGCGTGGTGCACTTGGTGGAGTCTCCACAAGAGCGGCACCGCGTGAAACAAAATGTGCTGAAAGTAGATCGTGAGATCCATCAAGACGACCGCGATCACGAAGCGCGCCCAAGCGGGAAACCCGCTCGCGGGAAGAAGGCCAAATCCTGAGGCTTCCGCGAGTGCCGCGGTACCTAGCGCTGCGGTCGGGAACAGGATCCGAAGCACGATCGTGTTCGATGCTAGCAGGGCGAGATTGCTTGCCCAACGTCCGGTCTTCGCGACCGTCAGCTTGCGTCGGGGGACAACAATTTCAGCGAGTGCCATGAGGGCGAAGACTAGAAAGAAAACGCCGAGTCGAATCGGCATCTCTTGATCGCGGGCCCACTCATCGAGCGGCATCAATGTCGTTCTCTCGCGAAGCGCGGTCGCGCCGCGTGTCGTCGGATTCGTTGCTGGCCGCGGAAGAGTTCCGAGGCCCGCCGTCTTCGTTACTCCTCTGGGTTTGACTCTTCCGGGTATTGCTCGAAAAGCGCTGTCACGGCTGCGTTGATCTGCTTCTCCGCTTTGTCCGGTGTGCCGATAGTGTAGGTCCCCTTCGCGTGCCACACGAGAAAGTTCGATTCGGCTTCGACGAGCTCGATGCTGACATTGGCGAGCTTCTCGCGGCTGAAATTGATCTGCACCGTCGAGTTGGCGTCGTCCCAAACGGATCGTGTCTGGGAGGCCCGGCCTTGGAGGCGTTCAACGAGCTCCACGCGGTACTGGACGCGCACATCCGGCCTCACGGTGTCGGGTCGATAGCCCAGCTCTTTCAACGACTTCTGCACGGCGTTAATCATGCGCAAGTGGTTGGCCATGTTCTCGAGCGGCACCTGCTTCTTGTTCCACGCATAGGTCTTGTAGCTGGAGAGGTCGGTAAGGTCCAGCTCGTTGAGATTCGGAAGTTGTAGTAGCTCCGGTTTATGGGGTGTCTGGACGAACAACGTAGCCACGAGTGCGAGAACGGGACCGATCATCACTGCCTCCTGCCACAGTCTCTCTAATAAGGCGAATCGCTGTCAACAACTGTCTTAGTCTCGATTGTATGCATCCAATGAAAAGAGTCTATATTGTTGAAAATAAATCGATTAGTAGATTTACACCGGATTCCCTTGAGAGTTGCTGGAGGCAATGTTACGGTGCAACCATGACAATGTGGCGACCTTCTTTGACGGATTCCGAAACGCCTCTCTATTTATCGATTGCCAACGCGCTCGCGGAGGACATCACCAGTGGGCGGCTAGAGGAAGGCGTGCGGCTCCCCCCGCAAAGAGAGCTTGCTGACGAGCTCCACGTGGCGTTGACGACGGTCACCCGCGCTTATACCGAAGCCGAAAGGCGTGGTCTCGTGAGCGGCGAGGTTGGGCGCGGAACGTTCGTGCGCCAGCAAGAGAGGTTTCATCTGCGGCGAACGGAGCCGGAGCCCACCGCAATCGATTTGACCACCAACAATCTGCTTCCTTATCCGAAAGGCAAAGCGCTCGCCTAGAGCATGGCGCGAGTTCTGGCGAAGGGCGACCCGTGGGTGGCGCTCGATTATCAACCTCATTCCGGCACGTACCGTCAGCGCGAAGCCGGCGCGCGGCTGCTAGAGCGCGCCGGGCTCGATGCCGCCGCGGAGCGCGTGGTCGTGACGAGCGGCGCCCAGCATGCGATGGCGATAGTGTTCTCGGCTTTGACGAATCCCGGCGACACGGTGCTCACGGGCGAGCTTAACTATAGCGGTATGAAATCGCTCGCGAATTTCCTGCACATCCGGCTGCGAGGTCTCGCGATGGACGAAGAAGGGATCCGCGCCGACGCGCTCGAAGCGGCTTGCGCGACGACGGACGCGAAGGCGCTCTATTGTATGCCCACGCTCCAAAACCCGACCGCCGTAGTGATGTCCGAGCGCCGCCGCCAGGAGATTGCCGCGATCGCGGAGTCCTACGGCCTCGCGGTCGTCGAGGATGACAGCTACGGGTTTCTTCTGCCCGAGGTCAAGGCTCTCAGCGCCTACGCGACGACCAAAAAGAACTTCTTCTACCTCACCGGCACATCGAAGAGCCTCGCGCCCGGCCTTCCTTCTGTCGCCGGTAGAGATGGTCGATCGGCTCGCCGCCGCGATTTCGGCTACGACCTTCATCGCGTCTCCGGTAACCGCGGAGATCGTCACGGCGTGGATCGACGACGGAACGGCCGATCAGGTGATGGAGTGGAAACGCGGCGAGGTGCGCAATCGCCAGAAGCTCGCAAGAAAGCTTTTCAAGAATTTCGACTATCGCGCCCATCCCGCGAGCCCTCATGGGTGGCTCACACTCCCCGAGCCCTGGTGCGTGCGCGACTTCGTATGCCAGGCGCGCATGCGCGGTGTCGTCATCTCGCCAGCGGAAGACTTCGTCGCGGCCCGCTCGACCAATGCGCATGCCGTACGCCTTTGCCTCGGGCCCGTGCGCCAAGCGAGCCGTCTGGTACGAGCTCTCGAGACGCTCGTCGAGATTCTCGAAAGCCCCCCTGAGCCGTGCCACGCAATGGTTTAGAGCTTCTTATTAGGCGCTCGAGAGGATCAATATTAAGAAAAGCGTAACGCAAAGGCGCAAAGGCGCAAAGAAAAGAAAAGAAAAAGAAGATGAGAGGAAAACGCTATTGTCGCTGAATTTTGGCCCTTTACCGTAGCTGCAAATTTAGGTTTTTGACCGATTAAGCATCTCCTTTCACCTTCCTGTTTTTCCTTTGCGTCTTTGCGCCTTTGCGCCTTTGCGTTACGCTTTTTTTATTATTGATCTCTTTGCCGGTTCAGTTTCTCGTCTGATTAGGGCCGGCTCCGACCTTGCCGTTCTCCCGGTTCTAGGCTAGTGTTTCGCATCGATCCTCGAAAGGAGCGAGCGATGCTTTTTCGAAGCCCCCAGTCCGATGTGTCCATCCCCAGTCAAACGCTCACCGACTTCGTTCTCGAGCCGGCGGGGAAGTGGGCGGACAAGCCTGCTCTCATCGACGGGCCCAGCGGTCGAACCCTGACATTTGGCGCGCTCGGCGCTGCGATCCAAAAAGCCGCCAAGGGCTTGTCCGACAAGGGGATGAAAAAAGGCGAGGTGCTAGCGATCTACAGTCCCAATTTGCCGGAATACGCCGTCGCGTTTCACGGGGTTTCCGTGATCGGCGGCGTGAGTACGACGATCAACCCGCTTTATACCCCCGAAGAGCTTGCTCGCCAGCTAAACGACAGCAAGGCTCGGTTCCTTCTCACGGTGCCGCCTTTTCTCGACAAGGCCAAGGCTGCGGCGAAGGAATCCGGTGTCGAGGAGATCTTCGTTTTCGGAGAAGCCGAAGGAGCGACGCCGTTCGCTTCGCTGCTCGACAATGACGGGGATGCACCCCAAGTCGACATCGCGCCCGAAGACATCGTAACGCTTCCTTACTCGAGTGGGACGACCGGTCTCCAAAAAGGCGTCATGCTCACGCATCGGAACCTCGTGGCCAACCTCACGCAAACCGAGTCCACGTTCGGCGACGAACTGAGCGAGGACGACGTCGCTATCGGCATCCTCCCGTTTTTTCACATCTACGGCATGATCGTGATCATGAACATGGCGCTTCATCGAGGCTGCACCGTGGTGACGATGCCCAAGTTCGATCTCGAGGAGTTTCTCGGTTTGATGCAGAAGCACAAAATCACGATAGCGCATCTCGTGCCGCCCATCGTGCTCGCGCTCGCGAAACATCCCGTCGTCGACCAATATGATTTGTCTTCACTGCGGTGGCTCATGTCCGGCGCGGCGCCGCTCGGAAAGGATGTGGCCGAGGCTTGTGCCAAGCGGCTCGACTGTCTTGTCTTGCAGGGCTACGGTCTTACGGAGACGAGCCCGGTCTCGCATTGCAACACGCCCGACCCAGAGAAGATCAAGGCTGGCTCCGTCGGGCCTTGTATCGCGAGCACGGAATGCAAAGTCGTCGACCCGAGCACTGGAGAAGAGCTCGGACCGAACGAGGAAGGCGAGATCTGGATCCGCGGGCCGCAGGTCATGAAGGGCTATCTCAACAAGCCGGACGCCACCGCGGAGTGCATCGATGCCGACGGCTTTTTTCACAGCGGGGATATCGGCTATGCGGACGAAGACGGCTATTTCTTCATCGTGGACCGGCTGAAAGAGCTCATCAAGTACAAAGGGATGCAAGTGGCCCCTGCCGAGCTCGAGGCGCTCTTGCTCTCGCATCCCTCGGTGAGTGATGTCGCCGTGATCCCGAAATTGGATGAAGAGGCGGGGGAGATACCGAAGGCCTGCGTCGTCGTCCGTGAAGAGGTCGATGCTCAGACGCTTCTGGATTTCATCGCGGAGCGCGTGGCTCCTCACAAGAAAATCCGAGAGGTCGAGTTCCTCGACGAGATCCCCAAATCACCTTCGGGGAAAATCCTCCGCCGCCAGCTCGTCGAGCGGGAGCGTTTGAAGGCCGCGCCTTGAGGCTCGGGCTCACGCCGGAGGAAGAGGCGTTTAAAACGCGAGTCCGTGCGTTCATCGAAGAGAACCTTCCCGCGGATATTCGCGCGCGGGTCGAAGGCGGTCTGAAGCTCCGCCGGGACGACTTCGTTCGTTGGCAGAAAATTCTCTACGAGCAAGGCTTCATCGCACCGCATTGGCCGAAAGAGTTCGGGGGAACTGGATGGACACCTCTAGAGCGATATCTCTTCGAGGAGGAGCTCGGGGCAGCGTCGGCGCCGTACTTGATTCGTTTCGGTCTTGGCATGGTGGGGCCGGTGATCATGACCTTCGGAAGCGATGAGCAAAAGAAGCATTATTTGCCGCGCATCCTTTCGAGTGACGATTGGTGGTGCCAAGGCTATTCCGAGCCGGGCGCAGGCTCGGACCTGGCCTCGTTGCAGACGCGCGCCGTGCTCGAAGGCGATCACTACGTTGTCAATGGGCACAAAACTTGGGTCACTTTTGCCCAGCACGCGAACCGGATGTTCTTTCTCGGCCGCACGAGCGATGCGGGCAAGAAGCAAGACGGCATCTCGTTTTTCCTCGTCGACATGGAGACAGCGGGCATCAGCGTACGCCCGATCACGACCTTCGACGGCGGTAACGAAATCAACGAAGTGATCTTGGAGGAAGTTCGCGTCCCCGTGGAAAGCCTCGTCGGCGAGGAAGGGAAGGGCTGGACCTATGCGAAATTCCTTCTCGGCCACGAGCGAACCGGCATCGCGCACATAGGCAGCTTGAAACGCTGGCTTCTGAAAGCTCGAGCTATCGCGCCGAACGAGCCGTCGTTCGGGCGCCGCCTTGCCGCCTCTGAAGTCGAGCTGCTCGCTCTCGAATCCGTCGTCTTGAAAGTGCTCGCGGAGGAAACGGCCGGTCGCCGGCCGGGACCGGAGGCGTCGCTCTTGAAGATTCGGGGTTCGGAGCTCCAACAGACGTTGACGGAGCTCATGTTCGACGCGGCCGGCTATTACGCCGGCCCCTACTTGCCCAAAGCGCTCGACGATGGTTTCGCCGAAGAGAATTTCGGTCCTTCTCATGCACCTGCGATAGCCCCTCTTTACTTCAATTGGCGCAAGGCTTCTATCTATGCGGGGTCGAACGAGATTCAAAAAACATCGTCGCGAAGATGGTGCTCGGTCTCTGAGCCGGACATAGATGGACTTCACGCTGAACGAAGAACAAAAGCTCCTCAAAGAAAGCGTCGATCGGTTCGTCCGGGAGGCCTACACTTTCGACGGCCGGCAGGAGCTCGTGGCAAGCGAGCTCGGGTTCAGCCGCGACAATTGGAAACAGTTCGCGGAGCTCGGCTGGCTCGGGCTCGGTTTTGCGGAAGAACATGGCGGTCTCGGAGGCTCGGCTCTCGATAGCGCGGTGCTGATGGAGGCCTTCGGGCGCGCTCTTCTCGTGGAGCCTTACTTCACGACGGTCGTCCTCGGCGGGAAGATTCTCGAGGCGACGGGCAGGGAGGCTCTCATCCCATCGATCGCGGAGGGAGAGCTGCTCATTGCACTCGCGCATACGGAGCCCGAGTCGGGCTTCGACCTCACGGCGGTCGAGACACGGGCTGAGCCCTCGGGCAGTGGGTTTCGTCTGCAAGGCCGCAAGAGCTTCGTGCTCCACGCGGCGACCGCGGACAAGCTCATCGTCTCCGCACGCACCGGCGATGAAGGCGTTTCGCTTTTTCTCGTGGACCGCGAGAGCGAAGGGGTCTATCTGCGCGCCTATGCGACCGTCGATGGATTGCGGGCCGCGGATATCGCACTCGAAGACGTGCATGTGGAAGAGGACGCGCTTCTCGGTAAGCGCGGCGGGGCGCTCGCCGCGCTCGAGCCCGTGATCGACCGCGCCATCACGCTTCTCGCGGCGGAAGCTGTAGGCGCTATGGGCGCCCTCAATGAGGCGACCTTCGACTATCTCAAGACGCGGCGCCAGTTCGGTGTTCCCATGGAAACTTTCAAGCGCTGCAGCATCGCGCTGTGGATATGTTCGTGGATTACGAGCTATCACGGGCCCTCGCCTACCGCGCCGCGGCCGCGATCGAGAAACTCGAGGGTCCTGAGCGCGCCCGAGCGGCGTCCGCTGCCAAAGTGCAGATCGGCCGTGCCGGCAAACGGATCGGCAAAGAAGCCATCCAGCTTCATGGCGCGATGGGCATGACGAACGCGCTTGCGATCGGCCACTATTTCAAGCGGCTCTCCATGATCGATGTGCTCTTCGGAAACGTGGACCACCACCTCGAGCGTTTGGCGACGCTCGCGCTCTGACCGATTCGCCTGGCTGAAACATGGGTTCAGCTCTCCTCGTGTACTTGCTCCCGAGGGGCCCGTGGCGGCATAGATCGTAAGGAGCAGTTCTGCGTGGTCGATCAGAAACTAGTCCTGTCCGTTTCGTTGGGAGAGGATCCAGGCGATGAGCTCCTCTTCCGCGTAGGCACGGTCCCATGAGTTGTGGCCTACGCCCGGATATTCGGTGTACTTTACGTCGCCCCCGGCTTTCTCGATCGCCTCGGTCAGCTTGCGTGATTCGGTGACGGGAACGCTGCGATCCGCGTCGCCGTGAAAGGCCCAAACGGGTACGCTACCGATGCCGCGGGCGGTCTCCGTATAGGGGTCCTCGGGCGCACGGACGGCGGGATGCCAATTGGGGACGGGAAATGCCCTCCTCGAAGTGACGCCGCCGCATATGGGGACGAGCGCCGCGAACTTCTCCGGATATTTGTAGCCGAAGGCCCAGGTGCCGTAGCCGCCCATGGAAAGCCCGGTCAAGTACAGTCTTGCTGGGTCGCCATTGAACTCTTTCATCGAGGCCTCGAGCGCGGCGAAAGCTTGAGCTTCCATGGCCGGAGCTCCCCACCACGTTCGGCGGCGGCACTGCGGCATGACTACGATCGCGGGGAAGTCCGGCTTGCGGCGAAGGATCTCGGGGAGGCCTTCCTCCGTCTGCCGGGCGCCGTCCGCGCCCCGCTCACCCGCGCCGTGCAAGAAAAAGATCACGGGCCATTTTTGATCCGGGCTCCATCCGGACGGGACGAAGACTTGATAGAGGTAGGTGACGCTGTCGAGCTCGACGGAGCGCGAGAGGAATCCGGTCTCCTGAGGAGGTGTTCCACTGAAGAAGACCGTGAAAAGAAAGAGGAAGAGATTCGATGGCATATTTAACTCCTCGTAGCTGCGAGCGGTCTATTCTACAATTCCAGTCATGGATACCGAACTGGAACGGTTGCGAGCGGAGCTCGAGGGCATCGACTCGCAGATCCTCGGACTCGTCGCGGAGCGCGCGCGCCTCGCTTCTGCCATCGGGAAAGTGAAACGCGACGCCGGCCGCCCGACACGGGATTTCCGGCGCGAGCGCCACGTCATCGAACGGGCTCGGGCGACGGCCAAAAAGCTCGGGCTGCCTTCTCATTTGGTCGAGGAGCTCATGCTGCTATTGATCCGCTCGGCGCTCGAAGTGCAGGAGAAGCAAGGGCTCGTGACGTCGAAAAGCGGCTCGGGAAAGCGCGCTCTCGTGATTGGTGGCTCGGGCAAGATGGGACGGTGGTTCGTGCGGTTTCTGACTTCTCAGGGTTTCGAAGTCGAGATCGCGGACCCAGAGCCCTTCGGAGGCGAGCTTCCGCAGATACGGGAATGGCAGTCATCTAATTTGGATCACGACATCATCGTTCTCGCGACCCCACTCGCGGCAACGGGAGCGATCCTTGGCGAGTTGGCAAAGCGGCCGCCCCGCGGCCTGATCTTCGACGTCGGCTCGCTCAAGAGCCCGCTTCGTGATGGGCTACTCGCCCTGGCGTCAGCGGGCGCACGCGTGACTTCGATCCACCCCATGTTCGGTCCCGACACCGAGCTCTTGTCGGGGCGCCACGTTATTTTCGTGGATGTGGGCGACGAGGAGGCGACTCGAGAGGCGCGCGAGCTCTTCGCTTCGACGATGGCGGAGCAAGTTGCGATGGACCTCGAGAGTCACGACCGTTCGATCGCTTATGTGCTCGGCCTTTCACACGCGCTCAACATCGCTTTTGTCACCGCACTCGTCGAGAGCGGGGAAGCCGCGCCTGCGCTCGCGCGGCTTTCGAGCACGACCTTCGACGAGCAGCTCGCGGTAGCGCGTAAGGTTTCGGAGGAGAGCCCCCGGCTCTATTTTGAGATCCAGTCGCTCAACGATTACGGCTCGGAGGCGCTAACAGCACTTCTCCACGCGGTCGAGCGTTTGCGCTCGGTCGTTCTCGCCGGCGATGAACAGGGCTTCGCGGCGCTGATGGAGAGAGGCCGGGATTATTTCAGCGCGCGCGACAGCTAGAAGGACTTAATCCACGACCGTTTTCGAAGTGTCGGAGATATGTTCGAGCTCGTCAACGGGTAACGCGTACTCTTCTCCGAGATTCAGCGCCGGCTCTGAGGCGGGCGTGGTGGCTCCTTCTTTAGGTGCCTCTTCTTCGGCGTCGGGGGTTTCTTCCTCGGCCGGGGAAAGCTCGCGGGCGCGCTTGGTCATTTCCGCGGCGCGCTCGTGCGCGCCTCGACGCTCATAGAGAGTCGCGAGAGATTCGAAATAGACGGGGGCTGCCTTGTCGAGCTCAGCGGCGCGAAGGAGCGACTCTTCGGCTTCCTTGATCCAATTTTGGTTCTTCATGAGCCCGAGCCCGAGGAGGTGGTGATATTCGGCCACGTCGCTGTCGAGCTCGATGGCTTGCCTCGAAAGCTGAATGGCTTCCCAGAAATCGGTGACGCCGAAAGCTTCCTTAGCGCGGCCGAAGAGCTTATCCGCGAACTCACGCCGCTCCGTGCTTCCGGTCGCGGCAGGATCTTCTTTTCGCTTGATAAATACGGGCGCGGGCGGGGGCTCGTGTTTGCCGGAGACGGTGCTGAGCGCTTCGGTCAAGATGGCGCATACGCGCGTGAGCTTCTTGTGGTCCGACGCGCTGATTCTGCCTTCTTGGGCATCGGGATGGTAGCGCTGCACGCGCTCTAGGTAGGATTTCTTGACCTCGGCCCCAGGGGTGCTGATGTCGATCCCGAGAAGCTCGGAGTAGCGTTTCTCTTTTCCCAGACGCACCACCCGGTCCACCTCGAGAGCGAACATCTCGTCGAGCTCGCGCACCGGCTCGGATGCGGCTTCATCCTCCACAAAGACAAGAAGACCTTTTTCGAACAAGTCGACGAGTGTGCCAGCTGCCTCGGCTTCGGGAACGGCGCTGACCGTTATGATGTCACGCGCAAGCGAGACGCCATCGACCCTCGAGAGCACGTATCCTTGTGTCGGCGTGAGCTTCAAGTCTTGAAGGTCGTCGGAGAGGGTGGCCACAAAACGCAAGGGCCGGTCGTCCTCTTTTAGCGACTGAAGCTCGTCCGCGCTCGCCTTTCTGGGCGGTGGCTCGGGCTCGGCTTGCTCGGGGACGGGTGTAGCCGTCACCTTGGACGTCTCCGACGCCGGGACGGGCGCCATCGGCTCTTCCGTGCCGAGCACTTCTTGCGGGATGGCGTCGAGCGCCGATACGAAGGCGCCGGCCGAAAGAAAGCGCTCGTCGGGATCTTTCGCGAGCGCTCTTTCGAGAACCGCCGTGACCTCCGCTGGAACCTTCGTCTCCTTCCACGCTTTCGCCTCGAACGGGTTGGAGTTGACGATGCTCAGGAGCACGCCCGTAAGGCTTCCACCTCGAAACGGCTTTTCGCCGCAAGCGCATTCGTAGAGCACGCAACCGAGTGAGAAGAGATCGCTGCGCGAATCGACTTCCTCACCCTTGGCCTGCTCGGGCGACATGTAGTCCGGTGTCCCCACGAGGCTTCCAGAATGCGTGAGGTGCGTCGAGCCGTCGGCTCTGGCGATACCAAAATCGGTGATCCGGGCCTCGAACTCGGGAGTGATCATGATGTTGGCCGGCTTGATATCGCGATGGGTGACTTTGTGGTCGTGCGCGTAGGCCAGGGCTTTGGCCACTTGGGTCACGATGTCGACGATTCTCGCGAGACCGAGCTTCTGTGATTCCATCACCTCTTGGAGCGTGGAGCCTTCGATGAACTCCATGACGATGAAGCCGGTTTCGGGGGTAAAGATGATGTCGTGTATCGTTACGATGTTCGGGTGATGGAGCTGCGCGGCCACCTGCGCTTCTCGGATGAAGCGTTTGTTGAGCGCTTTTTTATGGTCGGGATTGAGCGACGTGTCGAGTCGGATGCTCTTGATCGCGACCATCCGGTTGAGGAAGGTGTCCAGGGCTTTCAAGACAGAGCCGAAAGCACCCACGCCTAGTCGACTTAGGATCTCGTAGCGGTCGCCCGGTACTTTCTCGAGCTCTTCTTGCCCGTCGGAAGCGCTTGTTTGGTTTTGCTCGGTTGATGAGGTCACTGGTCCGGCCCTGGGTTGAAGTTAGCGAGGAGCACCCTGACTTTTGATAGGCAAGATGCGTGCCGAACAGCTGTCCTCTGCAAGGCTTGCAAAGCAAGCACTTAGCTGTACTCGCCTCCGGTGGTGGCGCAGGAAAACCTCTACGTGTTTGGGGGGATCGCCCCACGGTGTGACGAAGCTGCGCGCTTCAAAACTGAACGCTATCGGTCGACTACGCGTCGGGTAACGCCTCCACCGCGCGCCGTCTTTCGGCGGCTGCGCTCGTCCAGTTCTGATGGCCGCCGAGCTCCGAATGGCCGATCGCGATGTAGCCGAACGGCTTTCGGATCACGTCGGGGATGGGCTCGGCACCGTCGATCCCGAACATGAAGGCGTGTTGCCGTGTGACGACGCGTAATCACCGACGCCCCCCGGACCGTACCACGCTTCGTCGACGTCGAACGAGTAGTCGGCCGCGCTGCTCTCTTCGGTGGGCGGTACTTCGCTCGGGACGCCGCAGCTCGAGCTCGTTAGAGCGGCGCCGAGCATGGCGGTGGAGCCGTGGATGAAATCCCGGCGGGTGATTGGCTTGTTCTGACCCAGCTCGCGCTTGCGCTTGTTCGACATGGTGAGGTGGATGTTACATCACGGAAGTCGAAAGTCTACGTCTCCCGGGGTGACATGAAAGGTACTTGAAGACTAACATGCGTCCCGCGTGTACTGGAATAGAGTCAAAGAGACCATCGGGCGGGATGAGCTCGAGCGCTTGCAGCTCGAGCGTTTGCAGGCGCTCGTCCTCCGGCTTGCCGCGGACGTTCCCTTCTATCGGGAGTCGCTTGCGGGGATCGATCCCCCGCGGTCGCTCGACGACCTAGCTTCGCTGCCGTTCACCACGAAACAGACGTTTCGCGACCACTATCCTTTTGGCCTGCTTGCGGTCCCTCGCGAACGTATCGTCCGTGTACACGCTTCTAGCGGTACCACGGGCAGGCCTGCCGTCGTCGCCTATACTCGCGACGATATGGCGCTTTGGGGCGAGGTCATGGCGCGCCTGCTCACTGCGGGCGGCGTCACGTCGAGCGATCTCGTGCACAACGCCTACGGCTACGGCTTGTTCACCGGAGGTTTGGGGTTCGGACTCGGAGCGGAGACTGTTGGGGCGTCGACCGTTCCGGCTTCGGGCGGTCACACCGCGCGCCATGTCATGTTGATGGAGGATTTCGGTGCGACCGTACTCTGCGCGACCCCGTCCTATGCATTGGTACTTGCTGAAGCCATAGACGAAGCGGGACTCGACCTCGCGCGCTTCAATCTTCGTGTCGGATTTTTCGGCGCCGAGCCTTGTACCGAAGCCATGCGCGAAGAGATCGAAGAGCGGCTCGGTCTGGAGGCTTTTGACAGCTACGGGCTCGGCGAGATCATCGGCCCAGGGGTCTCGGGGGAGTGCTCGGAGCATCGCGGGCTGCATATCGCCGAAGACCATTTTCTCGCTGAGGTCGTGGATCCCGATAGTGGTGAGCCGCTTTCCGGGGACACCGAGGGGGAGCTCGTCCTCACAACGTTGACGAAGCAAGGCCTCCCGCTCTTGCGCTATCGCACGCGCGATCGCGTGTGGCTGAATTACGAGCCCTGCGCTTGCGGCCGCACTTCCGTGCGCATGAGCAAAGTGATCGGGCGCACCGACGATATGCTCATCGTCCGCGGCGTAAACGTCTTTCCAACGCAGATCGAAGCGGCCCTCTTGAGCGTCGACGGCCTGGCCCCTCAATATGTCATCTTCGTGGACCGGCGACAGAACCGTCTCGATGATCTCGAGATTCACGTCGAAGCGCTCGTGTCTGCTAGCGACGACGTGACGGCGGAGATTCAAAAGCGTGCGCAGAAAAAAGTCGAAGAAACGCTCGGTATCCGCGTTAAGCTCCGCGTGGTCCAGCCGAAGGAGCTAGAGCGGAGCCAAGGAAAAGCCGTTCGCGTTGTCGATCGGCGAGAGAATTAGGAGGACGTAATGGATTTCGTCAACGATCGATCGTGGAGCTGCTATCCCCAAGGTCTGAGGGCTACGAGGAGGGCGTTCCTGCAGACCTTCGCAACCGCGGCGGCGGCCTCGGCATTGCCGCAAGCGGCGCGTGCCCAGGATGCGAGCGCCAAGATCAGCGACGAGCCGATCCCTGGTTTCCCTCCCGGAGGTTTCCCGCGGGGATCGACGCGATTGAGCTTCAACGAGAACCCGCTCGGCCCCTCGCCGAAAGTGCTCGAGGCGCTCTCGGCTAACGGCCTCGTCGAAGCGCACCGCTACAACTACATCGACCCGGTCATCGATGCGATCGCCAAACATCACGATGTGCCACCCAAGAACGTCCTCATCGGCTGCGGCTCTACGGAGTTTCTCCAATTCGTGCCTTGGGCGGTTCTGAAAGACGGCGGCAACATCGTTTTGCCCACGCCGACTTATGGCTGGTCCGCCGGCGTCGCCGAGTCGATGGGCCGAGAGGCCGTGCGCGTGCCGCTCGGACAGCTCGGTACGGTGGACGTCGCGGGTTTGAAACGCGCGATGACCGCCGAGACCCGTATCCTCTA
>SMYC01000063.1 GCA_004356105.1 Acidobacteriota bacterium
CGACATCGAGCGCGCGCTTTTACGCAAGAAACATTTCGAAAACGACCCTGACAAACATACCCACGAGGAGGAAACCGAGGATGGCTAAGACAAAGGATGCGCTCAAAATCCTCGAGCGCGTGACCGGTGCCGACGCCCAGCTGCGCGAGCTCATCAAGGAGGAGACCTGGGGCGCCCACGTCGCCAGGCTCATTTACCAAGCTCGAACCGAAGCTGGGCTGACACAGCAGCAGCTCGCGGAGCTCGTCGGCACCAAACAACCCGATATAGCTCGACTCGAAGACGCCGACTATCAAGGCCACTCCCTCACCATGCTGCATCGAATCGCGACCGCGTTGAATCAGCGGCTGGAAATTGCGTTCGCCCCTGTTGGTGATCATCATGGTGGCGCAGGCAATCATGGCTGAGCCGGCCTGGGTGAGACTCGCTGCGGAGCTCAAGTGTGTATTCCATGCGCTCACGTTGGTGCTCCTTCGAAAGGCCACACGACGCCTTCGGCTTCGTGCGCGGCTCGCGCTGCCCGCCTGAGTGAGGCCTTATCGGCAAGAAACGCCCCAAGTGCGTCGAACTGCCTGAGCGCCGTATCCAAACTCTCTTCCGTCGCCGCCACGACCAAGCTCAACTCATCGGCGAGAGCTTGTAACTCGGACTCGTCGAATTCGGGATCGTACGAGGCGACCGCACGCCGCATCATGTCGCTCGTCGAGAGATTGAGGGCGGCCGCCTGCGCCTCGATCGCCGCTTTCTCTTCTGGCGTGACCAGTAAGTTGATACGTTCGGATCTCATGTCCGCATTGAAGTTCGGACGCGAGACTAGGACGCCGACGATAGGCCGGTCTGGTGAGTAAGCGATTGACCTTGCGCGACATCTTCACGGCGCGCGGTCTCACTGTGCGTGGTTATGTTGCGGTCGTGCACGTTTCCCGTAGGGTCAATATATTCATACGGCTTCGCGATGGTAGAAACGGAGTAACCCGCCAAGCCGTTCACGGCACTGAATGGCGCCTTCTAGATCGTTAGTCTGAGCGATCGCGGGCTCGGGGAACAATAAGAGATTGTCCTTGCCTTGATGATTCCTCTCGTGATGATGATGTGCCACATACTTGACCCTACGGGGTCCCTGGGGCTAGAGACGGGCGCATCGCTCCGGCCGGGTCGAGTTTTGCTGGGTCGAGGGGTTGAGCTTTTTGCCGCCGCTCAGGAAGTAGAGCACGGAGCCTCGCTCGAAGACCGAGGCATCGGGCTCGACGTGGAAGGCGACGGGCTGTCCGAGCCGCGTGAGCGCGAGCGATGTGGTATCGAGCTTGCTCTTCCTTGAGAGCCACGCACTCAAAGAAACCGCAAACGAAATGCCGGGCCGAGGACATCCTTTCCCGCTGATTCAAGTGGAGCAGGTGTCTACACTATTGATGACGGCCTTCGCCTTCCGACTGAGTCTTGGCACATTACGGGGGTGCGCGGTGTGCTTTCGTCGGAGCGACCCGATCAGCGAACTCCGTTGCGGGCTCGACCAGCCGGCTTTGCTTTTTGCAGACCACAGGGCGACGAGAGGCTTAACTCGCTACGGTCAGTGCTGCTCGAGCTACGCAAGGAGCCAACGCGCCGCCAGTACCGTCTCGTTAAGCCAGAATCGGATTTCGGGAGGGCGCGGTGACACACCTGGCAATCGCCTCTAGATCTGCGGGCTTGGTGTCTTCGAAAATGACTCCGAAGCCGATCGGCGCCTCGCTGCCCACAACCTTGCCACGGGTCTTGATCCGCCTGCCTTCCAGCTCGAATTCGACAACCACCGTCTGACCGTTCTCGGGCGGCGAGGAGTCGTCGAGCCAGATGCCGCCGCAAGACAGGTCCGAGGAGCGGCGGTCGAAAACGACATTCTCGATCGAGTAGTGCACGTCGGCAACGAACGCCACTCGCTCGCTGCCTCGACGCTCTGAACTTGTCATGGTTCGACCCGGTTGCATAACCTAGTTCGACGCTCGGACATATGCGCAATCTCCTTCGGCGAGAGCGCAATATCCAGGATGCGCCCGATACTAGGCCGCTGGAGCCGCCCGCCCTGGGCAAAGTGATGGCCATTGCGAAGGTAGTATCGGGCAGTGTCGGATTGTTCTGAAGAAGGGCGCATTCGTCTGGCTTGAATGCAAACAACGTGCCGCAGCGGCGTTTACCCAAGATATTGCGACATAAGGGCTTGCGAGTCACGAGCTGACACAGAAGTGGGAATACTCCCACGAGAATGCGAGGTTTCCACTACAGGCGAAGGTCCATATCTGGAAGCGGCGAACAGCGCCTCCTATCGCGACTGAAGCAGCATAAGACGGACGATCTTTCATCTCGCTGGAACCGCCGCTATGTTCGGAGCGAGATGGGTTAAGGAGAACGGACAAAAGCAGGGCTAGGCGTCGATCTGCTGAGTTCCTCTAGATCCAAGCGCACCATGTGGTCGTCGCTCAGTGCTTCGGCGGAACAGTCTTCAGTATCCGCTCGACGGCTCGTTTGATCTTCTACTCGTTCCTCGCGGACGTGTCGCTGACCTAATCGGTGGCTGTCCCGCATAAGAGAAGCTACCGGTCCGGGAGTTCCACATGAGTGAAACTCAGCGGTGTCGACTTCGCTCCAGTCGCTCATATCTAGGGCTGGCGGTCGTAATAATTCCGAATCACGATCTCGTTCTGGAAATTCTCGTTCTTGATCCGGACGATGAGGACGAGCTGCCTTCCCTCCATCCCGAAAGTCTCCTGGACTTCACCGATCTGTTCTCCACTCGTCCTTACGGTGATTTGCTGACCGTCCCACTTGGCCACGGCGTCCAGCTTCGCTCCCCAGGGCGTCTGTCGAGCATGCTTCCTGCCGTCGAGATAGTAGATCCGCAGGTTGTCATCCCGGTCGAAGATGCTCAAATCTTGCTCTGTTTGCGCGATCTCGATCTCGTCGATGGCCCGCGCGAGCTGGATCAAGCGCTCGACGAGACGGCCACGCTCGAGGTGGGTCATACCGTGAGTCACGTCCTCTCCCACTCCTCCGAGAACCTGGCTTTCGGTGTCGTCGCTCGCCTGAACGTCGAGCTCCCAAGTACCGCTGAAGTCAGGCTTTTGAGCCTGCGCCTGCGCGGCTCCAGGAAACGCCGCAACGAGTAGCACGGCCACCATGAAGATTGCCGCGAGGGATGTGTCTGATCTGTGCATGTTTCCTCCGTTGTTATTGCTCGAAGGCCTCATAGGAGACGATCGGCCAGAACTCGTCATCGCGAATCCGCAGTCCTAGGACGCCTCCCTCTCTGGCCTCCACTTTGAAGCGGAAGAATGTCGAGAAATACGTACCATATCGCGACTCCACGCCGGTGTCGATGAGCTCACGCTCCTCGTCGGCCTCGCGAGGGCGGCAGAGATAGACGGAGGCGTCTCGCTCGGTCATCTCGACAACGCTGTCGCCGACGTGATTGAGCCCCAGGCCGAAACATGTCGAGGGAGCCGCATCGGGGGTGGTTATCAGCATCGACGCCACAGCAACACAAACAGCTGCGGTTGGTCGCCGTGTTTTGCGCGTTCCCATTCCCATATCTGTTTTAAATTATCGCCGCGATGGATCTCGGCAAAGATGGACAGCGCGTCAACGCGACCGTGAAAGCGCCCGCTCTTTGCGTTGTCGCTGGATTTCGCTTTGGCGATAGGCGATGTAGTACTTGTAGATGTTGCTGACATATTGCACCGTCTCACGTCCGATCTCGTGCGCGGCGATCACTTCGACGTTATCGAACCACACATTCGGATCGAGCCCGCTCGCCTCTGCTTTGCGACGCAATCCGCGCACGCGCGCCGGACCTGCGTTGTACGACGCGAACGTAAAGAGCGTTTGCTCGACCTCGTCCATGTCTTCTCCGGCGAAGTAGCGGTCTTTTACGAAGCGTAGATATTTCGTGCCCGCGTGGATGTTGTTGTCGAGGATCTCGATATTGGGAATACCGACATTCGCGTCTGCTGCCGTTGTCGGAAGAAGCTGCATGACGCCGACCGCTCCCGCGCCGCTGCGCACGCTCTGATCGAGGCGCGATTCCTGATAGCCGAGTGCGGCGAGCATGAGATAGTCGAAATCGTACTGGTCACCATATTTCCGGAAGAGATCGATGGTCGCGCGGAACTTGGTCATCTCCGAGCTCGAGAGCGCATGCTCGACCCACTTCGTGTTCTTGAGATAGCGCTTGAAGATCATGTTGCCGAGGAGCGTACCCTTGCGGTTCAGGCGAATGAAGGCGTTTACTTCCTCGGCAAGCTTCGGGCTGTTCTTGCGGAACGCCCAAGCGATCTCGCCGCCAGTGCGCACCGCGAGCCCGTGATGAACGGTGATGTTGTCGAAGATTTGAACCCAGAAATCCGCTTTCGTGCTGTCGACAATCACGATAGGGATGAGGCCGGCATCGACCATCTGGAGCAAGTCTTCGTCTTCCATGTGCTCGTCGGCGAGCACGAGACGGGCCGGGTCCTTCCCGGCGGCTCGGAGCTCTTCGTTCAACAACTGCAAGCTGTCGTAATAGCTGCTCGACGCCCGCACGTGAATCTCTTGGCCGGAGAGGTCATGAAGCTCGGATAAAGGTGGCGCACTCGGCCCGGTGACGACGAGCTCGCTCACGCCCGTCCATCCGGCTTCGGAAAAGTCGACGAGCCTCAGACGCTCCGGAGTGATCGTGAGATTGGCGGCGGCTATATCGGCGCGGCCGTCCAGGAGCGCCGGGATCAACTGATTCCTTGCGACGGGGATGATGGCGACATGGACTTTGAGATGGCCCGTATTCAGGTTCTCGTTGAGCGCTTTTTCGAACGCTTGAAGTGCGTCGTAGGTGATCCCGCGCTGAGTGGCGCCGTCGAGAAAATACCCGGTCATGCTGACGGTCACGACGGCCCTGATAACGCGGCGCTCGATCATGCCATCGAAATCTCCCGTCCATGCCCGGGCCCGCGGAAAAAGCTCCGACGGAAAAGCGTCCCCGCTGGCTGCGAGGATGAGAGGCTCCGATACGGCCTCTGCTTCCGCTTGCGTGGCTGTCTCGGGGGCCGCCATGGCTGCGTCGACGGTCTCGGTGCCCGGCTCGGGGCTCGTCACGCAACCGGCGCTCAGTGCTAAGACGACTAGCGTTAAACGGGTTTTCATGGGACACCTCCGCGCGGGATTATGCCCCAGACGCATCCCCGCGCGCTAGGGTGCTAAGCTTCAACCCTATTCTAGACAGAGCCATCGCGCGTCGACGGAAGCGCTGGTGCGCATGTGGCTGGGGCGTGGGGTATCGCATTTGGCATTCTTCCATTCCAGAGAAAGCCTGCCTTGGTTCTCGGGTTCGTAGCACTCGGGATGAGCGTGGCCTGCGTCTATACCCGCTATCACCACGGGTCGATGTGCCGGTTGGTTTCATGGCGGGCCTGCTCGGCACCGTCATTAGCTACGAGCTGAACGCGTCAAAAGCTCCAGCCGAATGAGGTCGTGATCCCGAAGTCGTTGCGATTGGAGAGAGCGCTCGGAGGATCGCTGTCGAAGCTCTCGAAGAAACCCAGCTGCCAGAAGAGATCTTTGAAGAGCTCGAGCCTGAGCTTGGCGTCGGCTTGAATTCGCACGCGACCCGCATCAAGCACGTTCGGAAGAAAGAGCGCGCTCGCGGTGATCTGGATTTCGGGGGAGTTGAAGCGAAACGTGTCGAAGAGGACGCCACCGACGATCTCGATGTTCTGGATGAAGTCTGTATCCGTGAATTTCTCGTTCGAGAGCGCCGCGCCGCCGAGCACGGAGAACGTGGTCCGGTTCGTTTGCACGAGCCTTCGGCCGATCCCCCCTCCGAAGAGACCACGAACCTCGAGAGCTTGATTGTCGTTCTTTTGGATCTGTCCGATCCCGATGGAGAACCAACGATCTCGAAAATGACGCGAATAGGTTATGTCCAAATTCTGTCGGTTGACCGGTTCCGCGCCTTCCTGGGTCTTGTAGAGCGAATTGAAGGCAGCCTTGGCGTCGTAGTTTTCTCCGACATACGTTGTCTCCGCATTGAGCGACCAGCTCGTCGCGCTCGAAGCAATCGTGAAGTCGTAGCCGAGATTGATAGAGCCGTCCAAACGTTGGAAGAAGCTCTCCTGGACCGGCTCGATGGAAACGATGCGCGCCTGGTCCAAGGTATGGGTACCCGCGAGCGTCTGCACCTCTATCTTCCCGCTCTCTTCACCGGGCGCAACCACGCCCAGATAGCGGATCCCCGACTGAAGCTCGAACTGATAAGGATGTTCGCTCTCGATGTACTCGATCTTGTTCCACTCGATGTTGATCGTGCCGAATCCAATGCTTTTGACGGTGAGCTTGCCGCGCGCGAGCTTTTTGATCTCGCAATGGATCCTATCGCCGTTGACGAAGTAGACGATGTCCGTTTTGTCGCGACCGTAGAGCGGTTGGATGCCCAAGACCACGAAGGTCAGGACCATGAGTCGTCGTGAGAGCATGACCATATCTCCGCGAGAGGATGGAAAAAGGCCGCGTTCCGAAGACGCCGGAAGAACGAGCTCTTTTGCAATATCACTTCATCCGGTTTAGGAAGCTGGCGGCTGTCCGGCTATTTTATTTGTTCTAGAAACTATCCGCCACAATGATTCTCGAGCCTGTCACGATGTTGAACGGAATATGCACTTGCCGCGCTGGGCCTGTGGCTCACCGCCGCGCTCCTGGGAGGAGTTGCAAGGCAAGAAAAAACCAGCGAGCTCTCACCGGCTGAAGACCAGCGTGGTGAAACACAGATGGCGGGCAGGCGAGTTCTCGTCTACCCCCAACTTATTGCTCCCGCCGAACGTCTTCCATTTCGATCATCGTGGGGCGCGCCGCCTCGATCTTGAGCACGTCGTACTCCGTCACGGGGATCGCCGTCACTTCGGCGAGTCGCCCGCGCCCATGGCCACGATCGTTCATTTCCAAGGTGATAAAACCGAACGCCCGGAAGGCCCGTTTTCGGCTCCTCGCCCGGAAAGTAGAGAGGGTGCTCCGTCAGGTTGATGACAGTGCTGCCGTTCTGACCCGGATAGACGCGAACCCAATTCACCTTCTGCGGTAAACTGCCCGTCACTCGGGCGACGCCCCGACCGCCGGCGCGCAGTTTTTTTTGCATCGCTTCCTGCAGGACGCTTACATCATGCGCATCGACTTCGCCGCCGGCCGCGGAGGCTTCCGCTGGATGTGGACCTTCAGCGACATCTTCGAGACCAAGTGGAGAATCTACTGATGGGGTCGCCGTCGCCGTCGAAGCTCGCTTCGCTGATTCTCGCGCTCACCATGTTCGCCCGGCCGGCCGCTGCCCAGAAGTTCTACTCGGATGACCCGCTCGAGAAAGAACCGCCGCTCTGGCCCGGTGATTTGATGGCTGGCGTCCGACTTGGGCGCGAGCAACGCCGGGACGCACCGTTGAGGTTAGAATAGGGCCGCACTCGGCAGCTTGGGTAGCGCTGCCACCTCCCAAGGAGTAGATACATTGACAGTCCTCAAGGCCTCATTCTTGTTTTGCATGCTCGTATCGGCGAGCTTCGCCGCCGCTCAGGAGCCGTTCATCGAGCTCATGCGCTCGGACCTTCGCACGGAAAAAGTGGCGATCCTCTCGGAATCCATGGCGTTTAGCGAAGCCGACGCGGACGTCTTCTGGCCTCTTTACCGGGAATACGAGCTGGAGATCTCGAAGCTCGGCGATCGCCGCCTCAAGTTGCTCAGGCAGTATGCAAGCACGTATGAAAGTCTCTCGAATGAGGACGCGAAGCGGCTGGCCCAAGCCTGGTTCAAGCTTCAGGAAGACCATCTGAAGCTCAAGAAGAAATATTTCGGGCGCGTCGAAAAAGCACTCTCCACGACGATCGCTGCCCGATTCCTTCAAGTCGAGCATCAAATTCAACTGCTCGTCGAGCTTGGCCTCGCATCCGAGACGCCGCTCGTCAAACCGGCGAAGAAATGAGACGTCTGAGTTTTTGGAACGTGGCCGCCGTCATCGCTTTGGGCGCGTGCGGCTCCGGAGGCGAAGCGCTTCCACCGTGGGCACCCGAAGTCGACGGTGCGCGCGCGGACGTTTAGCAAGCCGCTGCGCAGTTGCTCGGCGCGAAGGCATAGCTCGGGCAGCGGAGCTCGATTTGAGCTACACCGAAGTGCGCGCTCCCATCACCGGGTTAGTCAGCCGGCGGCTCGTGGATGTCGGCAACCTTGTCGGCTCGGGGACACCCTCCTCACGACGGTGGCCCGACTGGATCCCATGTATGTCTATTTCGAAGTGAGCGAGCGGCTCATCCTCCACTGTTGAGCGATCGCGGCCGCACGATTCGGATCGAAGCCGTACCCCAGATGATCAGAGCCCGGCTTTCTTCGGATTGGCCAACGAGAAGAGGTGGCCGCATGAAGGCCGTCTCGACTATATCGACAACACGGCTGGCTCAAGAATGACGAGGCACATCTTACCCCAACCGATGAGAGGGGCAACGGCCACATGGTGTCGCGACGCAGTCCAATTTTTTCTGCGAACGAGCGCTCGTAACTGTGACACAATTTCGGTGTTGTTCGTGAGATCACATCGGTTCTCGCGCGAAGTGCAATCGGGTGGCCCGCCAGCCTCCGTGGCGCTAGGGCCGGCTAGTGGCGCCGGATGCGCCGAGGAGAGTCATGAGGATGAGGACACATATGGCGAGGTCAGGGGATCGCCCGCGCTCCTCGATGCTCCGTACCTGCGCTCTGGTGATCGCTGGCGCGGCGGCTCTGATCGCTGGCGGATGCAGGCGAGAGGAACCGGTGGCATTGGCTCCTGTCGCCCGGCCGGTGAAGATACTGACCGTCGGCGCAGAGTCATCGCTCGACGTGCGGGAGTACCCTGGCCGGGTGTCGGCGGTGCGCGAGGCTGCGGTGGCCTTCGAGGTCGGTGGGCGGATCGTCGAGCTGCCGGTCATCGAGGGACAGAGGGGAACGCTCCTGGCAAAGCTCGACGCCCGCGACTTCGAGGCGAAGCTGACCGCCGCCAAAGCCGACCGCGACGCCGCCGAGGCCGACTACATGAGATTCAAGGAGCTGCTCGACAAAGACGCGGTCTCGCGCCGTGACTTCGAGACGCGGCAACGTAACTTCGAGGTCGCCAAGTCGCGGATCGACATCGCCGAGAAGGCCCTCGAGGACACCGTCCTCCGGGCTCCCTTCTCCGGCCGCGTTGCCCGCAAGCTGGTCGACGAATTCCAGAATGTCCGGGCGCTCGAGGAGGTCGAGAACGCGCTTACGGCCTTTCGCCTCGAGCAGCGCCGCCGCAATAGCCTGCGGGTGGCGGTTGCTGCTACGGAACAGACCGTCGAGCTCGTGGACATCCAGTACCGCTCCGGCCTTACCAACTTCCAGAACGTGCTCGAAGCTCAGCGCTCGTTGTTCGTGCGGCAGGACCAGCTGGCGGCCAGCGACGGCCAGGTGACCCGCAACCTGATCGCGCTCTACAAGGCCCTGGGCGGAGGCTGGGATCCGGCGACGCCGGACGTCACCGACGAGTCGCCGGGCGACGGCGGGCACTGATTCTCCGAGGTTCGCATGGAACGTCGCCGTCTGCCCGAAATCTTGTCTGCCGACGCCGGGCTGACGGTACTCCTCGTGAGCTTGTTCGTCGTCCTGTTCGTGATCTACCCGTTCGTGCCTCTGAGTGGCACCGGACGGCTGTTGGTCACCCTGGGCCTGACGGTCGTTCTGATCTCCGGCAGCTTTTCGCTGGGCGACCGGCCGCGTCTGCGGAGGATCGTCATCGGTCTCGCCGCGGTCGCGCTCGCCTTGCACTGGCTGCGCCACCTCGTGCTTCACGACGCTGTGCTCATCGGCGCCCATGCCGCCACGAGCCTCTTCCTATTGTTGACCTTGGGCGGCGTGTTGGACCGGGTGATTCGTGAAGGCCGGGTCACTTCGCACCACATTCAGGGCGCCGTCGCCGTCTATCTCATGCTGGGTCTTGTCTGGGGTTTCACTTACTCTGTGATCGAGCTCCGCCACCCCGGCTCCTTCACACTGCCAGACGCTACTCGCTCCACCGACGGGCCCGAGGACACCGGCGACAAGAATACACGCGAGCTCATCTACTTCAGCTTCGTGACCCTTACCACCCTCGGCTACGGCGACGTCTCGCCGGTTAACTCGGGCGCCCGGGCTCTCGCCATCCTCGAGGCCCTGGTCGGGCAGCTCTACCTGGTGATCCTCATCGCCCGCCTGGTCTCGCGACGAGTCGCGGGCTCGGATGGGGATAGCTCGCCATGACGGTCCAGACCGCGCCAATCGGGAACACCTGCGCCCTGGGGTTGACCCACGGCTATCTGAAAGGAAGCGTGCTCGCACGCTCTTTTTGGAGTGCGGAGAGCGAACGTTCGACACATCTATAAAAGGAGTTTGCCAGATGCCAAGAGAATCGCGGTCAATTTCATGGCTCTATTTCATTATCCCCGTTCTGCTCTTCGTGGGGGCGGGCTGTTCCTCGACGTCGATGACGAAAAGCTGGAGGTATCCCGAGACTGGTCCGCTCGAGTTCGACCGCGTGATGGCCATCGTCCTGGTTCAGGACCCCTTGCTTCGCAGGCTCGGAGAAAACGCTCTGGTGCGTCAAATCGTGGCCGCCGAAGCGGTAGCCTCGTATCGAAGCGTTCCCGAGGAGGATCTCGGAGACGAAGCCAAAGTTAGGGAGCGGATCGCGGCGTCGGGCGTCGACGGGGTCGTCGTCATGCGGCTCGTCTACGACGAAAACGAGGTCACCTACAACGCAGGCACTTATCCTGGCCCCTACTACTCATTCTGGGGATATTACAGCTGGGCCTATCCCATCGCCTACCAGCCCGGCTACTTGCAGACGGACCGACTGGTCGGGATCGAGACAAACGTCTACGACGTCGAGACGGGAAAGCTCGTCTGGTCCGGGTTGAGCCGGACGAAGAACCCGAACGACGTGGACAAGCTCGTGGCGGAGACCGCGAAGGCAGTGCGATCGGAGATGAAGAAGTACGGGTTCCTTCGGTAGTACGTAGGGCCCAACGGCGAACGCAGCAGGCCAGCTCATCTGCCAATCTTGCAGTACGCGATCGCGCAGGTGTAGTATGAGCTTTACCCTTGCGGCTTCATCACCACACCGTCATACAGAAGGCCGAAAGCAGTCAGGTAGAGCCAGCGGCTCCATCGGTCCAGCTTGCGGGCGAGATTCTCCCGCCCGCCCTTGGCCAGTCGTCCCGTAACTACGGCTTCACCGAAGGCGGAGAAAACGAGGAGCGTACACCCGAGCACAAAGACATCGCCGCGCGTCATGTAGGGAACGGGCGGCAGGAGATCGCCGATGCTGAGTCGAAACGCGATGAGGGCGAACACCGCGGCGGTCGAGACGGCGAGCTGTGACGGAAGAAGGGAGGGATCGATCCAGAATACGCTCCAGGCCCTGTAGCGCGTATGCGCCGGTCGCGAGCCCATCTGCAGCCAGATAGACCACAGTCACGAAGATGAAAGCTATCAAAATGTGAACAGGCTCGTTCTTCATACTCTGTGAATCTCTTTGACGACGCACAACATTCTAAGCTAAAGCGTGAGGTTAGTTTTTCCGCTTTTCCGACGTTCAGCCTCATCGAGCTCCGTCTGGACGAGAACAACGAGGGGGACGGTACTCTCGCGATCGGAGTCAAGATGAATTACGACAAAGAGAAGAACACGCTGGTGCTCGAAAACTTCTCCTCTGAGCCCGTTCGTCTCACCCGAGTACGAAAGACGAACTGACGAGCTCAGCGAGGGTGTTCGTCTGGTTGTTGCGAATCTACTTGTCTCGTTATGACTCAGGGGCAACCGCGTAGAGACCCAGCCCCGGCATGGGTCTTCCATAATTGCTCCCCACATGGGCAATGATCAGTAATAGTTCGCGGGCAACTTTCTTGGGGGCACGGTGTTTTCGTCTGACACCGTAATGATGACCCTGTCGAGTTTTCCATCGAACTTGAAGATGCCGCTATATAGGTCCGAGACCTGGGTGCCCGTATCCCTGCCAATATCAAACGTCTCAGCCAGCGAGTAGGTGGCGATATGCATTTGCGGCATTTCGATTTCGTCGACTTTCTCCCCGTTGACGTAGAGCTCGCCGTCGCCGCCAAACTCCCGGGTCTTGATGAAGTTGAACTTCAACTCGGTCACACCTGTCGGTAACGGCGACGATCTCAGGACGTAGTGCACACCGTCGAGGAAGTTGTAGTCGTAATAAAGGCGATGATCCTTGATGAACATCGTGTAGCCGCCAGTCATGCCACCCACCGCGACAATGACGCCCTCCTCGTCACCTCGCAGATCGATGCGCGTCTCGATCGTATGCGCCCGGTTTTTGACGGGTGCCGATGATTTCTCCGCAATGCGGACCGCGCCAGGTGAAAAGTAGACAAATTCACTTTGATCGCCGAACAAGCGGTCCTGTTGCGCGCCAAGACGTGCGATCATATCGTCGTATAGCGGATAGACGTTGTACTTCCAGGCTTCATCGTCGAATATCTCGATCAACTCCTGGAGCTTCTCGGGATTTTCCGCCGCGAGGTTCGTACTCTCCGAGAAGTCCTCAGCGACGTGGTACAACTCCCACTCGTCATTTTCAAATGGCAGCACGACGTTGACGTCCCACGGCATGCGTTTGGCGTGTAGCGTAACGGCCTTCCAGCCATCTACCCAGATGGCCCGGTTGCCGAACATCTCGTAATATTGACGTTGTTTCCTGTTCGGCGCATCAGCGTCATCGAACGAGTACATCAAAGAGATACCGTCCATAGGCTGCTGCGGCACACCGTTATATTCCTCGGGCACTTCGATACCGGCGGCTTGCATGATCGTCGGTGCGATGTCGCTAATGTGATGGTACTGGTTGCGAATCTCGCCCTTGGCTTCGATGCCGTTCGGCCAATGGACGACGAGGTGGTCCGCCTGACCGCCACGATGCTCGCTCTGCTTGAAGTAGCGGAACGGCGTGTTGCCAGCCATCGCCCAGCCCGCATGATAGTGCGGGTAGGTGTTTTCGCGACCCCAGTCGTCGAGGTGACGAAGGTTCGATTCCAGGTCTGTTTGCAGGCCATTCAAAACGTAGGTTTCGTTGAACGTTCCCGCAAGCCCACCTTCGCCACTCGCGCCGTTGTCGGAAGTTACAAAGATAAGCGTGTTATCCAACTCGCCGATGCGCTCGAGCTCAGCAACAACCCGGCCAATCTGCAAGTCAACCCATTCCATCTGTGCGGCGAACACTTCCATCTGTCGCGCATACAACGCTTTTTCTTCGTCAGGTAAAGGGTCCCATGCCGGAATGGCATCGATGCGTTCGGTCAATACGGTATTTTCCGGGACGATAGCGAGCGCCTTCTGCTGTACGAGAATCTGTTCACGTGCAACATCCCAGCCCATATCGAACTTGCCTTTATATTTGTCAATGAAGCTGTCGGGTGCGTGGTGAGGGGAATGCATGGAACCGGATGCCCAGAGCATCATGAACGGCAGGTCGGGTTTAATGGACTTGTGACCGGTGATCCATTCGATCGCACGATCGGCAAGATCCTGGTCGAGATGCACTGACTTGTGATACGGCTCCGGCGAGTGATCGTTCCACATAACGGCACGAATTGGTGAACGTCAGCCGCCATGAACGTGTAAGCGTGCTGGAAGCCTTCACCACTCGGCCAGCGATCGAACGGGCCGACCTGCGACACTTCGTAAAGCGGCGTGTGATCCCACTTGCCGAGCGCGTAGTTCACGTAACCCTCTTCCTGGAGGTAGTTGGCTACCGACTTTGCTGACTCAGGCATGATCGCGTTGTAGCCCGGAAATCCCATCGCGGTTAGCGCATGGCTACCCATACCAATTGAGTGTGGATTTCGCCCTGCCATCAGCGTGGCGCGTGATGGTAAGCAAAGTGCCGTCGTATGAAAGTTGTTGTAGCGTAGCCCATTCTCGGCGAGTGCATCGATGTTCGGTGTACGGATCAGGCCGCCGAAACTCTCCACCTGGGCAAACCCGACATCGTCGAGGAGGAAGATGATGACATTGGGCGCATCCTCATTTGGTCGTTCCTCTTCGGCCCACCATTCCTGTGAGTCTCCATAGGACTCGGCGATGACTCCGCCAAAGCCTTCCACATTCTTGGTCTTGACGCCAGAGTCAGAGACCGAAAACTCTTCAGTTCCAGACGACTCGTCACTGGCAGTCATAGAAGTGGACTCACCTCCACACGCTGCCAATAACAGAGCGAGGAGAACTGCGGTCGTATATTTTACATTATCTCCTGTTCGATTAACGGTACGGTTACCTAGATTCGTCGAATTATACTTGCTAGGCGACGCCGCCAGGAGAACGCCGCCGAAAACGCAGGAGACCAAGCGTGCTCGTCGTATCATTGCGCCCTCCTTAGACACCATCGCCCTCGGTGACTCGGACTGTGAATTCAGAGCCACACCGATAAGCGCGAGCAGCAGCCTAACCAACGTCAATGTCCCTCTCCTCGTGCTGAACGTGTCACCGGCCGCCCCGCGGCAAGTCGAAGAGCGGCGCCCGTTGACAAACGGCATCGCGTCCTGCTATCCAGGGCCGCCAAGAGACAAGGAGACAATTAATGCGTTCCTCTCGGATAGCACTTATTCCCCTCTTCATGCTCATCGCCTGCGATCCCAGCCCATCGAGCCGCACTGACAAAGGTGAACAATTGCACGCGCTTTTCGAGGACGCTTGGGCTTTCGAGCTTCGGGAAAACCCTCTTCGCGCGACGAGCGTCGGACATCACGAGAACAACCATCTCCTACCGTCCGTTTCGACCGAGGACGAGACGCGACGCGCCGAGGCCCGCGGCGGGTTCTTGGAGCGCCTTCGGACCATCGACCGCTCCCAGCTCGCACCAGCGGACCGCATCAGCTACGACATGTTCGAGCGTGAGCTCGCGGACGCTCTATCGGAGTTCGTGTTCCAGTCGTTTCAGATCCCGATCAACGCCGATTCCGGATTTCACATCGCCTTCTCGCAGCTCCCGAGCCGCATGCCTTTCAACACGACGAAAGACTACGAAAACTACATCGCGCGGCTTCGAGCCTTCCCGCGATATGTGGACCAACATATCGAGCTCATGCGCGGAGGACTCGAGACCGGTATGAGCTTGCCGCGGGTCGTTCTCGAAGGCTATGACGTCACGATCGAAAGCCACGTCGTCGATCGACCCGAAGACAGCCTCTTCTATGCGCCGCTCACGCGCTTTGCCGCGTCGATCCCGGAGGCCGAGCACGAGCGCCTTCGCGAGAGCGCGCAAGAGGCCATCATGGACGACGTGGTCGCGGGCTATCGTGCCTTTTTGGAGTTCATGAGGGCGGAGTACCGGCCGGGGACACGCGAGTCGATCGGCGCGTCCGAGCTTCCAAACGGCGACGCGTATTACGCCTATCTCGTCCGGTACTTCACGACGCTCGATCGGACACCCCAAGAAGTTCACGAAACGGGGCTCGCCGAGGTCGCGCGCATCCGAGCCGAGATGGTCGCCGTCATCGAAGAGGTGGGTTTCGAGGGCGATTTTTCCGCTTTTCTCGATTTCCTCCGCACCGATCCGCGCTTCTACGCGAAGACCCCCGAGGAGCTGCTGAAAGAGGCCTCTTTCATCGCGAAGAAGATGGACGCCAAGCTTCCATCTTTATTCCAAACACTCCCTCGCCTCCCCTACGGTATCCAACCGGTCCCGGATCACATTGCGCCGAAATATACGGGCGGTCGCTATGTCGGCCCGGCGGTCGGGAGTCATGAGCCAGGATATTATTGGGTCAACACTTACAAGCTCGAGACCCGCCCGCTCTATACACTGGAATCGCTGACCCTCCACGAGGCCGTACCCGGACACCATTTACAAAACGCGTTGCGGATGGAGTTGACGGATCTGCCCGCGTTTCGCCGATTCTCCAGCATTGGCGCTTTTGGCGAAGGCTGGGGTCTCTACTCGGAACGACTTGGTCTCGAGGCAGGTTTTTACGAAGATCCCTATAGCAACTTCGGACGTCTCACTTACGAGATGTGGCGCGCCTGCCGCCTGGTCGTCGACACCGGCATCCACGCGATGGGGTGGAGCCGGAAGCAGTCGATCGACTATCTCGCCTCGAGAACGGCACTTTCCATCCACGAAGTCACGACCGAGACGGACCGCTATATCGCCTGGCCAGGCCAAGCGCTCGCCTACAAGATGGGCGAGCTCAAGATTCGCGAGCTCCGCGCGCGCGCGACCGACCGGCTCGGCGAGAAGTTCGACCTGCGCGAGTTCCACGACGTCGTGCTCTTGAACGGTCCGGTACCGATGCCTGTATTGGAAGAGCAGGTCGAAAGCTTCATCCAAGCGAAGCTCGACGGGGCCCGATGATGATGAAGAAATCGAGCGCATGGCTCAACGCGATTTCGAGCGCGGCCCTTTGGGCGGTCGCGTGCGCGCCCGATTATCCGGCGCCGCCCGAAACGGCACGCGGCGATGTCGTGGACACGATCCACGGCGCAGCCATCCCGGATCCTTATCGTTGGCTCGAGGCGCAAGACGATCCCGCAACCCGCGCTTGGATCGATCGCCAAAACGCTTATGCCGAAGAGATCATCGGAGAACCTGCTCTGCGCGACCAGCTGCGCGCGCGGCTTCGTGAGCTCATGGACGTGAACTGGATCGGCCCAACGCAAAAAGGTGGCGCCTTCGAGTACTTCACGATGCGGCGCGCCGGAGAAGAGCTCCCGGTCATCTACCGACGGACGGCCCCGGAGAAGGACGTGCTCGTTCGGATCGAGCCCGACGAAGACTACGAGATCGTTCTCGACCCTCATGACATGAGCCCGGACCGCACGACCCGGGTCGATATCTTATCGGTGCATCGAGACGGCGAGCTTCTTCTCTACAGTATCCGCGATGGCGGCGAAGACGAGATCGAGGTTCGCGTGCGCGATGTCGACAAGGGCGCCGATCTGCCCGAACGGCTGCCGCGTGACCTTTACGCAAGCGTCGCTTTCGCGAAAGACGGAAGTGGCTTCTACTACACGCGGCGATCCAGGACGCTCGGACCGAGAGTGCTCTTCCATCGTCTCGATACCGACATCGAGGACGACGTCGCGCTCTTTGGCGACGACTACGGCCCGACAAGCTTCATCAACATCAGCGAGCTCGACGAGGACGCCGCGCTCGTCTATACCGTGCGGCACGGCTGGAGCCGGAGCGAGCTCCATCTCGGGACGCGGTCCGGCGACGATGCCCCCAAGCCGATCGCGATGGACGTGGATGCGCGCTTCTATCCACGCATCGTCGAAGGCGCGTTGCTCGTCAGGACCAATCTCGACGCCCCCAACAACAAGATCGTCGCCATCGATCCGGAAAACCCGTCGCGGGACGCGTGGCGCGACGTCATCCCAGAGAGCGACGACGTGTTACAGGACTTCACGGTCATCGGCGAGAAGCTCTACGTGACTTATCTCCAAAACGTGAGCGCGCGCATCCGAGCCTTCGCGCTCGACGGCACGGCCGCGGGAGAGGTAGCGGTTCCCGATCATCACCGCGCCACGATTCGCGGGGCCGGGCCGGGAAAGGCACTCCTGACGCTCGAGTCCTTCCTGCAGCCCGAGACGACCTATCTCGTCGATCTCGAGACCGGCGCGCGGGAGGTCTGGCGCGGCTCCGAGGTACCCTTCGATGCGACAGGTTTCGTCGTAGAACAGCTCCGCTACCCGTCGAAGGACGGCACCGAAATACCGATTTATCTCGTGCACGCGGCAGACTGGACTCCGGGGACGGCGGTTCCCACTTTGCTGCATGGCTATGGAGGTTTCAACGCCGCGCAGACGCCCCGTTTCGACGTAATGGCGGCGGCCTGGATCGAGCATGGCGGCATGTTCGCACTCGTCAACTTGCGCGGTGGAAGCGAATTTGGCGAGCGCTGGCATCGCGACGGCATGCTCGAGAACAAACAGAATGTCTTCGATGATTTTCTCGCGGCTTCCGAGTGGCTCATCGCGAGCGGCTACACGCGCTCCGACCTGCTCGCGATCCGGGGAGCCAGCAATGGCGGGCTCCTCGTCGCAAGCGCCCTCACCCAGCGCCCCGAACTGTTTCGCGCGGTCCTATGCGGCTTCCCCGATCTCGATATGGTCCGGTTCAACACTTTCACAAAGACCAACAACCTGCCCGCGCTTCTCGAATATGGGGATGCCTCGATCCCGGAGCAGTTCGCGTTCCTCCGCAAGTACTCCCCTTATCAAGCGGTCTCGGGCGGGACCCGCTATCCCGCGGTCATGCTCACGTCGGGCGATCGCGACACGCGCGTCGCACCACTCCAAGCGCGCAGGATGACCGCGCGGCTTCAGAACGCGACCTCGTCAGGACTGCCCGTCATCTTGCGCTATCACGAAAAAGCAGGCCACGCCGAGAGCCGCGGGCTGCCGCTCTCGCAAGTCATCGAAGACCGCGCGGCCGAGCTCACGTTTCTTCTCACCCAGCTAGGCGTCACGGGCTCCGAGTAACCGAGAATGGAGCCGGGACGAAAACTTCGAGCAGTACCCCAACCCGGTATACTTCGGAACCCAACACAGAAAGGTAAATCCATGCAACCTATCTTCGGCAATCGTCATCGGCTCATCATCATTTCAGTAATCGTCATCGGGCTCGGAGGGGCTGCTGGCGCTCAGGAGCAAAACGTCACCGCCATCGAGGTCGTCGCTCCCGCGCCGCCACGTGCGGAAGGTGAGGGCCCGTTCGACCGGTTGATTCTGCGGGGAGCGACCCTCATCGATGGGACGGGCGCGCCGCCGGTAGGGCCCGTGGATGTCGTCGTGGAAGGGAACCGAATCGTTCAGATCAAGAGCGTCGGCTATCCGGGAATGGCTATCAAACCCGAGAATCGTCCGCCGGCAAACGGCGGCCGGGAGATCGACCTCGACGGGATGTACCTGCTCCCCGGTCTCATCGACATGCACGGCCACGTGGGTGGAACAGCGCAGGGGACGCCCTCGGAATACGTGTTCAAGCTCTGGATGGGTCACGGCATCACGACGGTGCGCGACCCCGGATCGATGAATGGCATTGACTGGATGAAAGAGCATCGCGCGAAGAGCGCGCGAAACGAGATCACGGCCCCGCGGCTTTACATCTACTCGTTCTTCGGGCAAGGGCAAGAGGAATCGATCGAGACGGAAGAGGAAGCAAGGGCCTGGGTACGAGAGATCGCGAGCGCGGGCGCGGACGGTATCAAATTTCAGGGGGCGAGTCCCGAAGTCATGCAAGGAGCACTCGACGAAGCCAAGCAACTGGGGCTTCGAACCGCGTCCCACCACTCTCAGCTCAACGTTGCGTGGAACAACGTTCTCGATTCCGCGCGCTGGGGTTTGGGCTCGATGGAGCATTGGTACGGCCTGCCCGAGGCGCTTTTCACCGACCGCGCCGTTCAGAACTATCCCCTCGACTACAACTACAACAACGAACAGGATCGCTTTGGCCAGGCGGGTCGGTTGTGGAAGCAAGCTGCCGAGCCCTTCAGCGACCACTGGAACGTAGTCATGAACGAGCTCATCGCGCTCGACTTCACGCTCGTGCCTACCTTCACGATTTACGAGGCGAGCCGGGATCTCATGCGCGCCCGCCGAGCAGAGTGGCACGACGAGTACACCCTGCCGTCGCTCTGGAATTTCTTCACGCCCAACCGGGAGGCTCACGGCTCCTACTGGTTCTACTGGACCACCGAGGACGAGGTCGAGTGGAAGGAGAACTTTCGCCTCTGGATGACGTTCGTGAACGAGTACAAGAACCGTGGTGGACGTGTCGCCGCCGGTTCGGATTCCGGCTTCATCTACAAGCTCTACGGTTTCGGCTTCATTCGAGAGCTCGAGCTTCTACGGGAGGCGGGCTTTCATCCGCTTTCGGTCATTCAGGCAGCGACGCTCAAGGGAGCGGAAGCCCTCGGTCGCGCGGACGAGATCGGTTCGGTGGAAGTCGGCAAGCTAGCCGATTTCGTGGTCGTTGAGGAGAATCCGTTGATGAACTTGAAGGTGCTCTACGGCACCGGTGCGCTGAAGCTCGACGAGAACAATCGCCCCAGCCGGGTGGGCAGTGTGAAATACACGATCAAGGACGGTATCGTCTATGACGCGTCTGCACTTCTCGATGACGTGAAGGCGATCGTGGCCGCAGCGAAGGCCGCAGGTGCAACGGAGGACCCCTGAGCTAGAACGAGCCTCATCAGTTCTTGACCCCTGAGGCGCCAAGTGTCGCCAAGCGCTCGCGGACGGCGCCCTGGTCGCTATCGAGAAGAAGCGAGCGCTCGTAGACCTCACGGGCCTTGTCGATATTGCCGAGACGTTCGTAGCTGTCCGCGAGGGCGTTCAAAACCAACGGGGTGGGTGGCCGCAACGTTCTCGCTCGCTCGAGGTAATCCACAGCGTTTTCGTACTCGCCTTTCACGTAGCGGCCGAGCCCGATCCCGGAGATGACGTCATACTCGTTCGGGAGCACCTCTTCGAGAGGGGCCAGAAGCTCGAGAGTCTGGTCGGCGTCGCCTGCGCGAAGGTAGATGGTCGCAAGCATCACGCGCGCCGGCACGTAACCGGGGTTCGCCGCGATGGCTTCTTCGAGCGCCAAGCGGGCCTCTTCGAAACGGCCGAGCTTCGAGAGCTGCTCACCGCGCATGGCGCTCAGCAAGCCAGGAAGTCGGGAGTCGAACCCTCGGCGGTACACGAAACCCGGACGGGTGGCGAAGGAGCGGGGTGAGATCGTGATGGGGGCGGAACGCTCGGATAGCGTCTCCGGCGTCTCCCCGGGCGGCGAAAGCAAACGCGCTCGAATCTCGTAAGTTCCTCCGACCATGTTGGCGAGCTTCATCGCGTCGATCACGATGCCGTTGGGCCCAACGCTACTCGTGATCGTTTGGAGCACTTCGTCACCGCTTACGAGCTCGAACGTGACTCGATGCTCGGAGGAAGCGCCGAAAGCCTGCGTTACCACATGCACGGTGTCGTCGATCACGAAAACACTCCCGGTCGCCGGCTCGATGCGCTCATTGCCCAGTTGGTACGTCCGGATGAACCCGTCGGCGGCGTCAGGGGCGTCGCCGTCGACAAGACTCGTATCGTAGGCGAGAATGATATCCGCCAGTTGGGGCGTCGAGGCGGAGAAATTCGGTATGGAGAGCTCCGCCTCTGCCACGGCGTATTGGCGCAGGACACGGTTTCTGAGGATGACGCTCACCATGTAGTCACCCGGCACGAGTGGAAACTGGTCCTGGTACGCAAACGGTCTGGTTTGGACCCCGCGCATCTGGCTCGGGCTGAGCTCCAGGTAGACTTCTTTGTCGTTCCCGACAACGAGCACACCTTCGGGAGTCCTCGCCTCGATGGTCAGATCGAGAGTCGTATAGAACTTGCTTTTCTCTTCATCGCTCTCGGTCGAGAAGTTCTCCGGATCGATCTCGATGCTGTACAGGACGATGGCCGTTCCGGACGGATCCACCAGTACCGAGAACTGGCTCCGCGACGGAACGTAGTTGAACGTGTAGTCTGCCGAGACACGGTTTCCGTAGCGAAGCGCAGCGTCCGCATAATCGGTTCGGATCGCGCGCTTCGGAGATTCCTCGATGCGCGCGATCATCGCGTCGGAGCCCACGGAAGCCCGACCCCCGATTAGATCTGGCGGCTCGCCCGTATCGTAGGAAAGCGAGGCGGTGGCGAGCTCGGGCGATATCTCGTCCAGGACCGTCACGGCAGCGATGTTGTCCAGGCCGGTCTGCTGCGTGAGCAGGGACTGAGGTCCATCGACGACAGGGCTGTAGAGCCGGAATTCTCCGAAATCGTTTCTCTTGAAGAACAGAAGGTAGAAAAACGACGGGACGCCCATCAGGGGGTCGCCCTGGTAGAACCACAGATGGGTGGAGACGATCTTGCCGTAGCCGTCATATCTCTGGATCTCGCGAGGCTCGCCGAGAAGAATATAGTAGCGGCCCCGATCGGTCCGCCACCCCTCGCGATAAGTCTCGCGGCCGAGGTAAGTGTTGGCGTATTCGATGCGCCGGTAGTGCTCCACCCTGTACTCGTTCTCCGGGGTGGTCCGGTTCGAGTCCCGCTTTCTCCAGAAGGCTTCGATGAAGCGATTGCGCTCGTCGAGGGTCTCGAGCGACAGGAAGACCTCACGCTCACGCTCGGTGATGATGTAGACGACGTCTTGTTCGAGCCACGTTTTGTGCTCTTCCGGCAACCTGTCCACGCGCTCGTCGGCGGCGGCCGCCGACACGAGGACAGCTCCCAGGATGACGGGCAATAGGCTACGCAACATCATAATCATCATCATAGCTCGTCACAGGATCATGTCACCGGGAGTCTCCAGGTCCAAGGCCTTTGACAAAACTCGCGCAGCAGTGATATTTCTGGGCTGCGCGAGGGGATGTTAAAGAGAAGGAGCAAACCATGACAACACGAAGAGAATTCTTGAAGCAGTCTGGAGCCGTGACTCTGGGAGCGACTGTAGGAGCCGCCTGCACGTCGGAAGGGAACAGCCAATCGAGCCAAACTGGCGGGTCTGCCGCGATGCTGCTAAGCCGTCCCGAGCACCCAGAGCCGGCGACCTTCGACCGGCTTCCCCTGGAATGGCACCAGGATACCGTCCGGCGGTTGCAGGACAAGCTCGGCGAACGGGGTCTGGACGGCATCTGGATCACCGACCGATGGAACATCATCTACTACACGGGACTTTTCCACACGACGACGGAACGGCCCTTCTCCTGCTTCATTCCCACGAACGAGCTCGCCGTGTATTGGTATCATCCGGGGCTCGACCTGGAAATGGTACGGAGCTGGTGGTCGACCGAGGCCGAGTACTACTTCGACTACCCACCGTCCGAGGAGGGCTATCCCGATCAAGGGAAAGTAGTCACCGGACCACCCGTGGACTTGATCGAATGGGCTCTCAAGGGGATAGAACGTCGCGGCTTCGGGGAAAAGAAAATCGGCCTCAGCGCGTCTCCCACGGTCGGGGCCTTCAAGCGTATGACGGAAGTGCTTCCGAAGGCGAGCTTCGAAGACGTCAGCGACATCTGCATCAAGATGCGGCGCGTCAAGACTCCCGAGGAGCTCGCTCTATCTCAGCGCGCCTTCAACTACTTCAGTCAGATCCACGCGTGGACCCGCGACTACATCCTCGAGCACGGAACGGACCTCACCGATTTCAAGATCCGCATGGCGGCCATGGAGTACGGCACGGATCTCATCATGAAAGACATCAAGCGTGACGGCCGTCCGCACAGTGCGGTCGGGATCAATATCAATATCGGGTGCCGTACGGGCACTGGTAACGCCTTTCCACATCCCAACCAATACCACCACAACAAAGTGAAGAGGGGGGACTCTCTTCAGGTCTCGGGTGTCGTGAAATTGGGCGGTTGCGGCGGCGAGCTCTACTGTCCCTACCAGATCGCACCCTGGAATCCCGATGGGGAGAAGATGTGGGAGGTCATGGCGGAAGGATCTCGCATGCAGATCGAGCTTTCCAGGGCCGGGAGACCCGCACAAGATATCGCCAAGGCGATCCACGAATATCAGCTCGAAGGCGGTATGCAGAAATACCTATATCAAAGGGTGGCGCATGGTGCAGGCATGGAAGGCCATCAAGAGCCTTACATCTCTCTCGGTGAGACGACGCCGCTCGAAGAGAACATGACTTTCTCGATGGAACCCGGTCTCTTCGACCCGGAGGGCGGCTATGGATATAACCCCTCCGACAATGTCGTTGTAGGAAAGGAGCGGGGCTGGGTGCAAGGAAGTGTTCCCAACCTGACAAAAGAGTGGGCGCTTCTGGAAATCTGACGCACAGTACGCCATCGTCGTCGTCGTCAGTGGGAACAGGGGCTCGTTGTCGTAGACGACCCCACCCTTGATGGTCCACCACGCGGCACCATCTCGCCGTCTGGCGCACACGTGTGCATCAAACACGTTTCCGCGGAAACGTTTCCGTTACCTTTCGTAACGATTCGCCGGGATACGACGTGGTGCCCGAGTGCACACGTGTGCGCAGATTTCACCCTTACTCGAGATATCTCCTAGACGAAAGGTTGGCTCTTGACACAGCAGAAGGCCCCGTCACGTTTGGTCGTTGCCGCGCTTTGTCTCGGCGGTTGGGTCGTTTCGTCGCAAGAAGATCCCGCGCGCGCCCTGCTCGAGCAGAGCCTCGACGCGCATGGTGGGCGCGCGCGCTTCGAGGCGCTTCGCGACTGGCACATCGTCGCCGAACGGAGGCTCGGCACCGAGTCGGAGCCACGGCGAGAGATTTACGAAGAGTACATGCTCGAGGAGGGCGGCTTGATACGGACGCTCCTGATCAAACGTATCGAGGACTCCGTTTCGGTCTATGGCCACGATGGCCGCCGCGGTTTCGTCGTGTTGGATGGGAACCTCGAGAACGGGTCCGAGGCCGAGGCGGAAGGCTACTACCGCGCGCATGGCGAGTACTATCTACGCGCACTCCCGTTCAAATGGATGGACCCCGGGGTCCGGGTCACGAAAAGCGCGCCGGACGAGCGCTACGAGTTCCTTCGTATCGAGGCCGAGCAAGGCGTGGGTCGAGCCTGGACGGATGTTTGGGTGGCCGCTATCGACAAGACAACCCATCTTTTGCACGAGGCGCGCCTGACCCACCACACCGAAAGCTGGATGGGTCCGGAGCACGGCGTGCGAGAGATAACTTATCGCTATAGTGACTATCGTGACGTCGAAGGGATCCTGTTTCCGTTCCGCCTCGAATATCTCGTGGGCGGGCGAAAAACGGGAGAGAACGTGATCCAGTCCATCGAGCTCGACACGGGGCTCGCGAAGGATCTATTTCTTGCGCGCACGTATGGACGTAGAAAAGGTGGTCTCCAGAGATGAGCGATGACGACAAGAAGGACTTCGAGTTCATGGTCTACCCGGGCGAGTTTCACTACTTCACCCGCGAGCACGTGCTGGCCGATGCCTGGCAGCGCGTCGAGCGGTTCTTCGACCACCATTTGAAATAAGGAGAAATCTCATGCGTTTCGATCGACGAAGTTTTCTACGCGCATCGACTGGGCTCGCAGCGGCGAGTGCGGCGGGGTTGCCGGCGGCAGCCGCTCAGACCGAGAGCGGGGAGCCCCTGCCGGAGCCCATTCGCGCACTCAGGCCGATGATGGACGGTATTGCACCCATCACCGACAGGGAGCGTCTCGAGCGCATCGAGAAGGCGCGTAAGCTGATGACGGACAACGGCATCGACGCTATCTTTATCGAGCCCGGCTCGAGCCTTTTCTATTACACCGGCGTCCGCTGGAGTAATAGCGAACGCATGTTCGGCTTCGTTCTACCGCGTCAAGGCGAGCCGGCCTACATTTGCCCTCAGTTCGAGGAAGCCCGGGCCCGTGAGCTCACGAAGTTCTCGAACGATATCCGAGCGTGGGAGGAAGACGAAAGCCCGTACAAGCTCGTGGCGCAGATCTTGAAGGACCGCGGTGCGGCCACGGGAACCATCGGCATGGAAGAGCGCGTGCGGTTTTTCCTCTTCGAAGGGATCCGCAAGGAGATGCCGGGCGCCACTTTTGTGAGCGCCGATCCGGTGACCGTCGGATGCCGCGTCCACAAATCCGAGAACGAGATCGCGCTCATGCAACGGGCTTCGGACATCACCATCGCGGCTTTCCGCGCGACGTTCCAGACGCTTCACGAAGGCATGACGCAATTTCAGTTCCGGGACTATGTGCGTGCTGCGTTTCGCGCCTGTGGAGCGAGCGGAGGAGCGTTGGTCCAGTTTGGCGAGTACACCGCGTATCCGCACGGAAGCATCACGCCACAGAAAATCAAAGAAGGGGACGTCGTGCTCGTTGACGGCGGCTGCGGGGTCGACGGCTATCGCTCGGACATCACCCGAACCACCGTTTTCGGTAAACCGAGCAAGCGTCAAACGGAAATCTGGAACCTGGAGAAGAAGGCGCAAACGGCAGCGTTCCGTGCCGCGAAAGTGGGAGTGCCCTGTGAGGATGTGGATGCCGCCGCGCGAAAAGTCATCACCGACGCGGGCTTCGGGCCAGACTATCAGGTGCCTGGGCTACCGCACCGCACGGGTCACGGGATCGGCCTCGACGGGCACGAATGGATCAATTTCGTGCGCGGCAACAAGACGCCGCTCGCTCCAGGGATGTGCTTCAGCAACGAGCCGATGATCGTGATCTACGGCGAGTTCGGGATTCGCCTCGAGGACTGCATGTACATAACTCAGGACGGAGCGAGGTTCTTCAGCCAGCAGAGCCCGGCGATCGACAAGCCGTTCGCGTAACGTTCGGGCGCTCGGTGTGGGTTTTTCCAGGTCAAGGACGGGTGAACTTGTGAGCCACGTGACTGGTGACGAACCCTAAACCTAAACCTAAAAGGCCGTCAACTCCCTTGGGTTTGCGGCGGGATTTGACCGTGGGCGAGGCTCGTCTGAGCCTTCCGGATGCAAAGTCAGCCGGAGCTCGGAGTGTTCTCGTATGGGTTGACACCTCTCCCAACCAAGCCGATGTATTATCGCTCCGAGTGACGGTCTAAGTTCTAAGTTTTCCGGAGGTAGCCGATGTACCAGTCATTGTTGCTTCTCGTCGTGACATCTTTACTTAGCGCGCAGCTCGTCGTGGCACAGCAGGAAGCGCCGGAGCCACCAAGTCCGAAAGCCCCCGCTGAGGACGAGCTCTCGAGCTCGTCTCACAGCGTTCGCATCGGTGGAGCCGACGTGAACTACACGGCAACGGCGGGCCGTCTCGTGCTTCGCCACGAGGACAATAAGCCAAAGGCCCACATGTTCTTCGTCGCCTATACGCGCGACGGACAGACGGACCTCGCGTCCCGGCCGATCACCTTCGCCTATAACGGTGGCCCCGGCTCGGCCACCATCTGGCTCCACATGGGCGTCCTTGGGCCGAAGCGCGTCGACATGGGATCTGAAGGGTTCCAACCAGCACCTCCCTACCGCCTCGTCGACAACGAGCACTCGCTTCTCGACGTCACGGACATCGTGGCGATCGACGCGATCTCGACCGGGTTCAGCCGCGCCGCCGAAGGTGAAGACCCCAAACAGTTCCACGGAGTGCGTCAAGATATCGAAGCGTTCTCTGAGTTCATCCGCCTCTACATCACGAAGTTCGGACGCTGGTCATCGCCGAAATACCTCCTCGGCGAGAGCTACGGCACCGTTCGCTCGGCGGGTGTCGGCGCCCATCTACAGTCACGCCACGGCATCGAGCTCAACGGGATCGTCCTCGTCTCTTCCGTGATCGACTTCAGCACGCTTCGAGGCGGCGCAGCGAACGATATGCAATTTCCTGGTTTTCTTCCGACCTATACGGTGACGGCCTGGTATCACAAAAAGCTCCCGGCGGACTTGCAGGCCGATTTCGACAAAGCGGTCCGCGAGGCTCGCGATTTTGCCTACGGTGAATATCTCGTGGCGCTCAACAAAGGGAATCGACTCACGACTCAGGAGTGGGACGACATGGCCCGGAAGGTGGCCCGCTATACCGGATTGTCCGCGGAGTACATTCGGCAAGCGAATTTGCGCATCAGTCCGGCCCGCTTCCGCAAAGAGCTCTTGCGGGATCAACGCCTGGTGGTAGGACGCCTCGACAGCCGCTTCACCGCGACCGATCGCGACGCCGCGGGCGAGCGGCAGGAATTCGATCCGTCGAACACCGCGCTCCAGGGAGCCTACACCGCGGTTTTCAACGACTATGTGCGGAGCGAGCTCGGGTGGGAGAGCGCCGACCAGTACTTCACGAGCGGCGACGTGCGGCCGTGGGATTACGGCGAGTTCCAGAACCGTTATCTCAACCTGCTGGAAGAGCTTCGCCAAACGATGGCGCGCAATCCTTATCTGCGCGTGTTCATCACAAACGGCTATTACGACATGGCAACGCCTTTCGCCGCCACGGAGTGGACCTTCGACCACCTGGGCTACGAGCCGAGCTATCGCGAACGGGTGAGCATGGGCTACTACGAAGCGGGTCACATGATGTACATCCACCCCGACATGCTTCGGAAGTTCAAGGAGGATGTCGCCAACTTCATCGAGAGCTCGCGCACCTCGATGGAGGTGCCAACCAGTGAGCCTTAGCCTTTCTTGACATCGGATTTCGCGGTGGATATCGATGTCTACATGGCGGACGTCGACTGCTGAGTCCCCTCGTCCCTGTGCGCGCCGGGCTCTTCAGCCGCCGTTTCACTTCTTGGCGTTGCTTCTTCGACATCGACTGATGGTAGATCCGCTTGTCAAAGTACGCCTATCGTCCGTGAAGCGTCGGTTTCTGTTACTTTCCGTAACGATCTGCCGGATACGCGGCTGTGAGCAGAGTGCACACGTGTGCACAGACTTCAAGTGTTACTTGAGGTCGCTCGATTCGCCGGTTGGTCGAATCCACCTGTAGACGATGTCGTCCGCGAAGACCACCGCGCCGTGCTCCTGGCGCCCACATGTGCGCAAACACGTTTCCGCGGAAACGTCTCCGTTACCTTTCGTAACGATTCGCCGGGATAACAAGCTTACGAGGGGTCTCCCCGTACGAGCAGAATGTGATATCTCCTAGACGAAAGGTTGGCTCTTGACACAGCAGAAGGCCCCGTCACGTTTGGTCGTTGCCGCGCTTTGTTCTCGGCGGTTGGGTCGTTTCGTCACAAGAAGATCCCGCGCGCGCCCTGCTCGAGCACGAAAACGGTGCGGCCGTGAGTTCCTCTGGTCCGACTCCAACAAAGCGCGCGCGCTCTCCACGATCTCCGGCTTCTGTCCTCAGCTTTCCGAATCCGTCGACCGGCGCGCGGCCTTCGCCTCTTCCACCATGCGCGCCACATCCGCGAGCAGCTCCTTCGCGTCGTAAACGATGCCGTCCTTGATGGTATATTTCACTCCGCCTATACGCTCGGCCTTTTGCGTCGTGTCGTTGAGCCGTTCGGCGCCGGTGCCGTAGAGGACCTTGAGATTTGCAATCGGGTTTTCTTCCACGATAACGAGGTCCGCGAGAAGCCCGGGGCGGACCACGCCGAACTGAATGGGCTCGCCCTTGGGCTCGAACAACGCTTCGGCCCCATGCTTCGTTGCGCCGCGAATAATCTCGATCGGGTGAAAGCCCGCTTCTTGCAGCAGTTCCATCTCCTGAATCGATGCGAAGCCCCACAGACTGTAAGTATAGGCAGCGTCCCCGCTAACGGTGACGCGCCCGCCACGATCCTTGTAATCGTCGAGTAACTGCATCCAGACGCGATAGAAGTTCCTCCACGCCACTTCTTCCCACGTCGTCCAGTAATACCAATAAGACGCGTGATTCGTGCGACTCGGCCGGTAATATTCCTCGAGCGACGGCAGAGTATAGGTGTCGTGCCACTCCGCCCGCCTCTCCCGCATCACGTCTCGAACCGCTACATAAGCCGTCATCGTCGGGTCGAGTATGAGGTCGAGCTCGAGAAACTCGTCGAGAAGCGCGTTCCACTCGTCGCTCCCCCGTGGGTAGATCCGGTCCCACTGCATCGCGACCTGGCTGAAACGGGACTGCTCGTTATTGTAGTTCGCGTCCGCGGCCCACGCTTGCACGTCGCTCGAATCGTAGAGTGCTTCAAAAAGGCCGTAGAAATGTGTCACCGAGCCGAGCCCCAATCGAGCCGCATCGAGGGCATTCATCTCCGCGACGCCCCGCTGAGAGAGGTGCGCGGTCGAGCCGAGGCCGTGCTTTTTCGCTTCATCGAGCAGAGCAGCCATGATCTCCGGACGATACGAGTCGAGCTTGAGACCGTCAATGCCCTTCTGAGCCGCGAAGCGGACCCACTCTCTCGCCTTTTCCGCGGAGTCGATCCGGCCGCCCGTCCAATCCTCGCCGGATCCCGGGCGATGGTAGGCAAAGATGCGCGGCGCGACAATCTCGTTATTGGCGCTTCGCTCGCGCTCCGACAAGGTCCAGTTCATCGGCCCTGCCGGGACGCCACGGATCGTCGTTATGCCATGGGCCATCCAGAGCTTGTACGTATATTCGGCTTCGGGAGCCTTCGGAATGCCTCCAACATGAGTATGGATGTTGACGAAGCCGGGCAGCACCCACGCGCCGCTCGCGTCGATCTCACGAGTCGCGTCTTGCGGCCGGCCCTCTTCGTCGATCGCTACATTCGGCACGCCGACGTTTTTGATGTCGACGATGCGGTTCCCTTCGATGACGATATCGACAGGACCACGAGGCATCCCGCCCGTGCCATCGATCAGCGTCGCCCCGCGAATGATGAGCCGCTCGAAAGGACCCTCGCCTTGGTTGCCTCGCGGCGGCGCGGGAACGAGTTGATCTTGCGCGGATACGAGCGCAGAGAACAGAAATAATGCGAAGATCGCTTTTTTCCGAATCATGATTCCTTCTTCACTTCCATGGATAAAGCAGATAGAGATAAGAGATGCGACCGGACTCGCCAATGAGAATGGTGCCGTCCGGTCGCGTCAGCTTCGAAGCGAGCGAAGCGTATAACGGGATCTGGTTGGCGTGCAACAGCCCCAGATTGCGCCGAGCACGTTCCGATAGGTATTCGCGCCCTCGCGAGTCAAATGTTCTTGAAACTCAGATCAGAGGACGCTATGAGCTCGTATGCGTGACTGCGAACTTCTGTACCCGCCGTCCGGTGGAGGCCTCCCCCACATAGAGATTGCCCTTGGAGTCCACACTCATCCCATGTGGTCGCAGGAATTGGCCCACGAATCGGCCACCACGCCCGAATTCTCCCACGATTTCCAGATCCTCTCTTTGCAGTATCCAGACCTTGTGGTTGGTACCATCGGCCAAGTAGAGCCATTTTTGAGCAGGATCGGGAGAAAGCACAATGACGAATGCTGACCCCGATGCCAACGTCCGGACGGCGACAGTTTTCTCCGTTACAAACTCTCCATCCTGTTTGAAGACCTGGATTCGGTTTCCGCGACGATCCGCCACGTAGATGAGTCCGTCTCGAGATCCGGCAATCCCATGAACGGTGGCAAATTGACGCGGTGCAGGCCCATCTGGTGTTCTAGCACCGTAGTCATATTCGTAGTCGTCATCGGGCGCCTCACCGTATGCGCCCCAGTGGCGAAGATATTTTCCCGTCTCGCCATCGACCACAACGACTCGCCGGTTTCGATAGCCGTCGGCGATGAATGCCTCATTGCTATCGGGGTCTACCCAGATACCAGCCGGGCCACCGAGTAACGTCTCGTGGTCGCTCCCTCCGTTTTCGTCATATTCACCGATGGTTAAAAGGTGCTCGCCAGTCCGAGTGAACTTCATGACACGGTGATGTCGAAAGGTTCCGATCCAAACGTAGTCGTTGTGATCTACAAAAAGGCCGTGCGGATTTCTAGGATATACAGAAATATCCTGTGACGTGTCTCCCCATCCCTGCACGACCTCACCTTCGGCGTCGAATTCGATCACCGTTGGGGCTGGGGTACAACATGTACCGATGGGTGGGTCCTGCACCATCGCCGCTTCCTCAGGTGTCAACACTTCCGGCTGGTGTGTAATCCAAACGTGATCTTTGGAGTCCACGAAGACGCTCGTGATTGAGCCTATGATCCATTTGTCGGGCATCTCGTGGGGCCATGACGGGTCCACCGCAAACGAAGGCACGGCGTCCGAAGGTGTAGAAACGGCTTCGGCGTCGGTGTCGGTGTCGGTGTCGCCCGAACCCGGGCTGCACGCGCCAAGTAATAACAGAAGCACTGCGATTAAAGTAAAGAACAAACCTCTCCGGACTTCGTTCAATCGACTATCTCCTTCAATGCTTTCGTAGGGCAACACGGTACAAACCCTCTATGCGAGAGTGTATCGCAAATTGCAGGGTTTCAACGCGAGTCGGCGAGCATGGGTGCCTACCCACCCTTTTGTTCTCCATCGATCGGGCCTATAATCCTGCGTAGTTCATACGCTTACGCGGTTAGCGGCAAACTTTGTGACGCGATTGGCGAGGCTCACACCGACTGAGCTGACCTCATCGATCGCAAGAGGACGAAACTGATGAGAGCTAAAACGATCACGTCTCTCGCCCTGACCGTACTCGTCGGGCTTCAGGTGACCCTGGGCGGAGGCACGGCTCGGGGACAAGCCCCCGTAGACACGGGGCTTCTGACACGGCCGGGTCAGACGGTGGTTATTCGTGGCGGGTGGTTATTCGATGGGGTCGCGGATGCCCGCGTACAGAACGAAGGAATCCTCATCCGGGGAGGCAAGTTCATCGACGTCGACGGCGGCCTCGGTAGCTACGAGGTCCGGGGCGCGCTCGTCATTGATCTAGACGATGAGGAAACGATCATGCCCGGGATGTTCGATCTCCATGCCCATCACCGGGTCGGGTTCGGCACGGACGACACGGAGGAGACCAGATGGGTTCCCATGCTGCATCTCGCGAACGGCGTGACATCCACGTTTCCTGCCGGCGAGCTCGATCCTGAAGGAATGTTGGAGGCTCGACGCCGTATCGAATCCGGGGAGCAGATCGGGGCCCGGATCTTCAACTCGGGACCGTATTTCGGCAACGCGCGCAATCAGTGTCCAGCGGTTCGAACGCACGAGGATAGTTGTGATCACTGGCCCGCTGATATGACGGACGAGCAGATCCGTGATCGTGTCGACTACTGGGCGCTCCGTGGTATCAGGAGTATCAAAGCGAAGCAGGCAAGCCCGCGCGAGCTTCTCAGCATTATCGACCAGGCCCACCGGCATGGGATTACCGTGACCGCACACCTCCACAACTACGCCGGTCGCGGAACCGACGTCAGTGTGCGTGACGCCATTCTCATGGGCATCGATCGCGTGGAGCACTCTTTCGTCGACCAGCACCTGATTCTGGCCGGGCAGATGGAGCCCGGGACATCGGAGTTCGAGGAGTGGATACGTCTCTTTGTCGATCACAACGTCTACTTCGACGGTACGAACTGGCTTTACGGCCGGGCGGTGATCGAAGCCGATCCCAACGTCGACACCAGCCGGCTGGCTGAGGTAGATACGGACCGATTCCTCACGCCTTATTTGCGGAGCCTACGGTCGCGGAGAGGTCCAGGGGGTGGCGCCGACTCCCAGCTCACCGAGCAAGAGAAGGAGTGGGACCGGGTAAACGGCACCGTCGGGTACACGGCGGTTTTCAAGAACAAGGCTCCGGGGTTGCTGAGGCTCTACGAGTTGGGTGGGGGGCATCTCATCACCACGGGAACGGACAGCTGGAGCGGTTTCAGCATCCATAATGAGTTGTTCGCCCTCGCATATGTCGGTCTCCCGCTGCATGCCGTGCTGAAGGCCGCGACGATAAACGGGGCCAGCGCCCTGGGTGTCAGTGATGGGCTTGGAACGATCGAGGCGGGGAAGATAGCGGACCTCTATGTTCTGCGAGGCAATCCCCTGGATGACATCTTGGCCACCCGGAACGGTCATCTGGTGATGAAGGCGGGACAACTCTACGACGTAGAGACTCTCATGCGAGCGTTAGAGGGGAAAATAGGCCCGACGGGGCCGTGAGGATCACCTCGCTCGCCGTCCGGCTCCCTGGCGGGATCCGAGTGAAATGAGATTCAGCCAGGTCGGCACGCGGACGTCAAGATCGTGATCCCATATCGAGGACGGGCCGTGCCCTGTCTCGTATTTCTACTTCACCGTCGAGGCGCCGGCGTCGGCCACCGTGTGGTCGTTCTCCACGGTGCTTCCGGAGACCCCGATGGCGCCGACCACGTCTCCCTCGGCGTTCTTCAGCGGAATGCCGCCCGGGAAAGTGATCAGGCCGGCGTTGGAGTGCTCGATGTTGTAGAGCGATCCGCCGGGCTGTGAGAGCTTTCCGATCTCGCCAGTCGGCATGTCGAAGAATCGGGCGGTCCGAGCCTTCTTGACGGCGATGTCGATCGAGCCCAGCCAGGCCCCATCCTCTCGCGCGAAGGCCGTCAGGTTGGCCCCCGCGTCGACGATCGCGATGTTCATCTTCGTGCCCAGTTCCTTGCTGCGCCCAAGCGCCGCGTTCACCGCCCCCTGAGCCTGTTCCAACGTCAGAAAACCCATGTTATCTCCTTTCAAAATTCTGTTAGTGCACCGACCTGTGCGGATCGATGACGAATTTCTTGGCCGCTCCCTTGTCGAAGTCCTTGTAGCCCTGCGGCGCTTCGTCCAGGCCGATCATCGTAACGTTGACCGCCTTGGCGATCTGGACCTTGTCGAACAGGATCGCCTGCATCAGCGCCCGGTTGTAGCTCATCACCGGGCATTGGCCGGTGATGAAGCGGCAACTCTTGGCCCAGCCCAGCCCGATACGGATCGACAGGTTGCCCAGCTTGGCCGCCTCATTGACCGCCCCGGGATCCTCGGTGACGTAGAGACCCGGAATGCCGATGTCGCCGCCGGCGCGGACGACCTGCATCATACTGTTGAGCACCTGGGCGGGAACCTCCTGACTGGCCTCAGCACCGCTGCCGCGCGCCTCGAAACCAACACAGTCCACCGCCGAGTCGACCTCCGGGACACCGAGGATCTGGTCGATCTGATCCGCCACGCTGGCCTCCATGCTCACGTCCACCGTCTCGCAGCCGAAGCTCCGCGCCTGCTCCAGCCGCTCCGGAATCAAGTCGCCCACGATCACGACGGCCGCGCCGAGCAACTGGCTGGCAGCGGCGCTGGCCAGACCCACCGGGCCGGCGCCGGCGATGTACACGGTGCTGCCGGGACCCACGCCCGCGGTATAGGCCCCGTGGAAGCCGGTCGGGAAGATATCCGAGAGCATGGCCAGGTCCTTGATCTTGGCGAGAGCCTGGTCTTTGTCGCGGAACTTCAGCAAGTTAGTTGAAGTCGGCGTAGGGGACCATCACGTACTCGGCCTGCCCGCCGACCCATCCGCCCATGTCCACATAGCCATAGGCGGCGCCCGGTCGGGCCGGGTTGACGCTGAGGCAGATCCCGGTCTTGCCTTCCTTACAGTTGCGGCAGCGCCCGCAGGCGATGTTGAAGGGGACGCTGACCAGGTCGCCCTTCTTGATGAACTCAACGTCGCGACCCACCTCGATCACTTCCCCGGTGATCTCGTGGCCCAAGATCAGTCCAGGCGGCGCCGTGGTGCGGCCGCGGACCATGTGCTGATCCGACCCGCAGATGTTGGTGCAAACGACCTGCAGGATCACGCCGTGCTCACACTTGCGTTTCTGCTCCGTCAGTTCGAGCTTGGGGAAGTCGATGCTCTGAACCTCAACCTCACCCGGACCCAGATACGCAACACCTCGATTGGTCGCCATCGTTCCTCCCAGCCGAAAAAGCGTTAGACAGCCCTGCCGGCCGCAGAGTCTGGCACGCACGGCGAGGGGTCGTCAAGAAATCAAAGCTTCTCGTAAAGCACCGCTCCCGAGAGCGGCACCCACGCAAGACGCACGGTACGCGCGCATCATGATCATCATCGTCGTCGCCGTCGTCGTCGTCATCATCAGTGGAACAGGGTCTCGATCGGATTCGTCCAGTTCTTCTTCGACTCGGCGACCATCGCGATGACGTCTTCCATCAGGGCTTCGTTGTCGTAGACGACCCCACCCTTGATGGTCCATCGCACGCCGCCGCGCCGCACCATCTCGCCATCCTCCATCGTAAGCGCTCCGAAGGTGTAGAGGAAGCGAAGGCTCTCGAGAGGGTTCGCGTCGACGATGGCGAGGTCGGCCATGTAACCCGTCTGCACGAGGCCGAGCTCGGGCTTTTTCAAAATGAGGGCGCTCGTGCGTGTGGCCGCACGCAGAACCTCGAGCGGGTGGAGTCCAGCCTCCCGCATGAGCTGCAGCTCTCGTACATTGGCGATGCCGCTCGTGTTCCAAGTAAAAGGATCGTCCACGGCGTAGCCGAGCTGACCGCCTCTTTTGTGGAACTCGCGGATCAGGTCTTGCCATTTGCGGTAGAGGTCAGCCCAGCTCGCTTCGTCGTCCGAAGTCCAGTCCCAGTGCTCGGCGGCGTGATTGGCGGGACTGGGATAGAACCAGTCGATGAGGACCGCGTGTGTGTAGCGGTCGTGCCACGGCAAACCCATGGCCCGATTGATGTCGCGGTTGGCTTCATAGGCGCTCATCGTCGGGAGCATGGCGACGCCCGACGCCACGAGGCGGTCGACGACGTCTCCCAGGAGGACGCCTTTAGGCGCATGCTGCCAGATCGCACCGGCGCTTCGAAAACGATGGGCTTCGTCGTTGTAGTTGTAGGCGGCATCGAACGGCTGCACGCCGCCCCCAAGAGCGGACTCGGCGTAGCCGTAGTGGTGCTCGATCATCGTGACCCCGAGCTCCGCAGCCCGGACCGCGTTGACGACGGCGATGTCGGAAGGAGGAAGGTGAACCGTCGTGATGCCACCGGCGGCCGTAACGGCTTCACAGACGGCGCCGAAAAGCTCTGCATTCCAGGCAAGGCTTCCGACGCGGATGACATAGGCGCCCTCGGACATAAGCTCGGCGGCGAGCTCCGTAGCCTTTGCGGGATCGTGCCACATCTCGATCTCGTCGAGCGGTGGTGCATGGCCGGGGTCGCGGGAGCGGCTCGGGCCCCAGTCCCGTATCGGGAACATCCGGGGTGCCTTGATCTCATTTAGTTCCGAGCGTCGCGCTTCCGCAAGCGCTTCGCGAAAACCCCGTCCCGCACCGTTGACCATCGTCGTGACGCCGTGAGCGAGCTTCATGTTGTAGACGTATTGGAGCGGCAGGGGCTCGGTACGGATGTGAGTATGCAGGTCGATGAGGCCTGGCATGACATACATGCCGTTCGCGTCGATGATGCGATCGCCTTCGGGCTGCGGCTGGCCTGCGGGACGCCCGGTGACGCCGTTCATCGAGATGATCTGGACGATGGTGTCGTTCTCGATGAGGATGTCGGCCGGTCCGTATGGGGGCCCGCCGTGACCGGGGATGATCATCGCGTCGCGAATAACGAGCCGTGAGTAAGGTCCCCCCGATTGGGCCACGGCGGTGAGCGGCACAAGCGTGGCGACGGCTGTCAACCACAGGGTGGCGAGAGTATGTTGTTTCATTCGTTGCTCCTGTCGTCCAGTTCAGAGAGCTCACTGAGCGCCCAGCGCGCCGCCCGCCCGACGACGTCCCGAGGAGAATCGATTCCCGAGGCCTCTTCGAGAAGTGTCTTCGAGGACGGATCGGCAATCGCCCCGAGGGCTCTCAGTGCCTCCGCCTGCGCGACATAGCTGTCGTCGCGTCGAAAACGCTCCTCGATGAACGGAACGAGCTCGGTATTCTTCGTTTCACCCAGCCCGCGGAAAGCTTCGGCGCGCACTTTGCTGTTCTCGTCGAGCGCGGCTTCTCTCAGAAGCTCCACTGAAGCTTTTTCGCCGAGGGCTTCAATGGCCGCACGTCGCACGCTCCAAAAACGATCGCGCCGCGCCGTCTCCGCGACCGCCGGATGGTCGCCGAGCTCGGACGCGGCCCACATTCTGCCGATGACGTCGTCGTTCTCGAGCTGATAGACGAGCTCCTCCGTCGACTTCTCGAAGGTCCACTCCTTCAGAAGGTAGTTGCCCTCATCGAAGCGCACCAATAGAGGTTTCTCTGCCACATCGAGCTCCAGAGTCGCGTTTGCGCTCTCGAGCCAGAATGTTTCCGAGTAACGGCGTGACGGCGTGTGGACGCCGATTTGGACCGGAGTTCGGTAAACGTCGCCGGTTTGGCGAACACGCACCGAAAGTCTTCCCGCCGGCTTAGACCACTGATAGGACACGTCGAGCACCGGATGCCCCGCTCGATAAATCCACTGCTCGAAGAACCATTCGATGTTCTCCCCGGTAGCCTCTTTGATGGCGTCGATGAGGTCGTGGGTATCCACCGGCTGGAATGCGTGCTTTGTGAGAAAGTGCGTCATCGCGGAGCGAAACGGCGCGTCCCCGAGAATCCGCCGCAGCATGTTGAGTATGGTGGCGCCCTTCTGGTAAGTGTGTCGGTCGAAGTTCTCGTTCGGATATGTCCACCGTTTGAAGACGACGGGTCGCATGTAGCGCTCGTGCGCCTCGCGAAGGTAGGCATTCTTTTTGCCCAGCAGGTTCACGGCCGCCTC
>SMYC01000064.1 GCA_004356105.1 Acidobacteriota bacterium
CTCGGACCACGGAGCGGAGCCGGGGTCAAGGCCGCGAAGCGCCGAGCGAAGCGAGGGAAGCCTTTACGCCGGCGAGCACCGTGGTCTGCTGAGGGGGCGATGGCAGACGGTTTCTACCCACAGATTTTGCCGAAGACCCATTTTTTGTTCCCCGTCTTTCTCATTATCACCATGAACCTGGGGTATTTTTTCCTCACCGGAAGGCCCATCGTCATGGAGAGCTTTCTGCTGGCCTGCACGCTCCTGGGTATTCTCATGTGGTTTCAGAAGGTCGACGATTTGACCGGAATCATGAACACGGCTTACGCCGGAATGAAGGGCGTTATGCCGGCGGTCGTTATCCTTGCCCTCGCCTACTGCATCAATACGCTGAGCCAAGACATGGGGACAGCTGCCTATGTTGTGAGCATGACTGAAGGGTGGATGACGCCGAACCTGATCCCGGTTCTCGCTTTTGTCATGAGCGCTTTCATCAGCTTCGCCACCGGAAGCGCCTACGGCACCTACGCCATCATGGTTCCAATTGTGGTCCCGCTCGCGTACCAATTCGGCGGCCAAGAGGTGGGAACACTCGTGTACTCTTCGTTTGGCGCCGTCCTGGGCGGCGGCGTCTTCGGCGACCACTGCTCGCCTCTATCGGATACAACGGTACTTTCTTCGATGGGCGCCGCTTGCGACCACATCGACCACGTGAAGACCCAGATCCCTACGCGATGGCGGGGGCCGCGGTTGCTTTGGTCGGCTATGTCATCGTGGGATCGGTGTAATGGGCAGCCGCTAGTTGCTCCGTTTCTTCTGACGCTCGTATTCCTCGAGAAGCTCTGGCGACAGCACCGGGTACACCTCGCCGAAGCGGTGCTCTTTCTTCCTCAAGAGCTCACGCTGATAGTTCTCCATCGAGATCTTCGCGCGCGCTCGACTGAGCACCTGCTCGAGGAGCTGCGGAGGGAAGAAGAGTACTCCTGATTCGTCGGCCACGACGATGTCTCCTGGCAACACGGTCACATGGCCGATCCGCACGGGCACGTTCCACTCCGCGCCGAGCCACTTAGAGGTATCGATATCGAAGTACCTCGCGAATACAGGAAAATCCGCAAAGCTCGAATCTCCGAGCTCGGCGAGATCGCGACTGCCACCGTCCACGATAGCGCCACGGATGCCCGAGAGCTTCATTCCCAGCGCGCCGACATCACCGAACATCTGGTCGCCGGACGCTCCTCCGAGCTCGACGACAACGACATCTCCCGGTTTCCCTTGATCCGCGGCACGTCCGTAAAAGCGTCGATCCCAGTCGCCCTCCTCGGCCAGCGCATCGAGCGCCTCGCGGATATCGGGACGCGGCGGCAAAAAACGCATCGTGAGCGCGCGTCCGACGACACGCTCGCCCGGTTGCGTCGTACGAAGCCCAAGAACATAGTTCGCCTTGTGCTCTCCGAGCGCGTCCCAAATCGCCTCGAGCTGGAGCGTCTCGAGCGCTTCTAGCTGGGCGTCGGTGACCTGGACGTCGCGCGAGCTCGCCAACATGTCCATGAGGGGCGAATAGGTCGCGCTATTCGCCCGAAATCCATCCGGTGTCTCGACGTCTTGCGCGAAAGTCACCATCGAAAGGATGGTCAAGGCCACGAAAACCAGCAGTGTACTTTTTTTCATTTGAACCCTCCATGGATCCGTTGAAGTCCGATTTCGATTAACGGCGCAGGATGCGCTGATACACCGCGCGCGCTCGATCGATGCCGTCACGGTAAGCTTCTTTTTGTGCCGCCGTGTGCCACGTGTCTCTCGCTTCGACCCGCCGCCAGAGCGCCTCGACGGATTCGAGCAGAAAGCGGGCATCCGTGGCCGACGTAAAGGTCACGCCGTCCCGCACGATGTACACTGGCGATGTCTGCGCGAATGCGTAAGCATCACCCACGAAACGACTTTGCGGTCCGACCGCACGGGCCGCAACCCAGCCGCTTTCCGGAATGTCGACCGACGCTTCGAGCTCCCACCGAGGACCGTCGCCGCTCGGCTGCCACGAATGCGCCACTTCCCCATTGACGATCACGTCGACGCGATCGATAGGTGAAATCGACGCAAGCTCTATCTCGACGTGAAACGACTTCGCGTCCGTCGCTTCCACAACGATCTCGCCGCCAGGCTGCTTCCCGTTGACGGTCAGAAAGAGAAGCGGTCCGCTCGTCCCAAAAGTACGGCCAGCCGCCACCGCGTCGATCCACGACGCGAACGTGAGCGGTCCCTCGACCTGCGCGTAGGTTCGCGCTGTCCCGCCCGAAGGGTCGTACCAGACGTCGGAGAAGTTGTCGGTGCCGCCGGTGGCCGCGAGACGAAAGCCGCAATTGAGAAACTTGTAATAAACACTCGTGGAGTCTTCCTCTAGAGACGCGATCGAGACTACGTCGTAGAAATCTCCCTTGCCGAGAGCTACGTGAACGGGGATGTCCGCGGTCGCCGCATCTTCCGGGGTCTCGACACGCTGATTGTACGGGTGGACGAAGCCCGCAATGCCTGATTGCGCGTGCACGCCGTCGATGTGCCGAATCTTGAGAACGTCGGGCGCATAAGGTGTGTTCGCCGCACCGCCGAGCAGAGGCATGATGAACGCGTTCACGCCGACGAGCGCGACATGCCCGAAGGAGCCGCGAAACTCCTGCGAGTAGCGCAGAATGTAGTCGTCGTTCGAAAGGCGATAAGGATTGCCGGTAAGGTCGCTCCACCGCCCCATGAGCTTCGTGCCATCCATGTGGATGAGCGCGTTCGTAACGTGCAAGTCATCGGCAACGACTTGATGGAAGAAACCTTCCTGCGTCAGCCCGAACCGGCCTTCGTGAAGATCGTGCGTGTGCATGTCTCCGGAGAACCAGCCGTCGCTGGGCGCGTCGATAATCCGCGTGAGCTGAAGCTCGACTTCGACGACGCCGCCCTCGGGCACTTCGACGCTCGCCCGCGCCGGAAGATATTCGAAGCCCCGCATCGCTTCGACGACCGTGATCCCTGCCGGTACCTCCACATCGAAAGATCCGCTCGAGTGCTGAAAGTGCGTCCTCGTCGCCGGCACCATCCGATGAAAACCGCCATCTTCCGTATAGCCGCGCCCGTCGCTTCCAACGACCATGAGCCGCGCAGGAACGACGTCGCCATCGGGACCGCGCACGACACCTCGCACGCGTCCGGTTGCAAAGCGGGGCTTACGCGAATCAATACGGACAGCTTTCCAAGCGCCTCTAGCCCCGCCCGCTGATGACAATGTATAGAGCGTCGTCGGCCCGCGGTGGTTGGACACAAAGGCGATCATGGAGCCATCCGGGCTCACCGCCGGGTCGAACTCGTCAAGAGGATCCTCGGTGAGGCGCACGCGATTGCCGCCCTTTGCCGGAACGACAGCGATATCGTTCGAGCCCGCCGCGTCGGTGGAGTACGTCAGCGAGCTGCCGTCGGGAGACCATTCAGGCTTGGCTCGATAGCTCGTCTCTTCGTAGTGCACCAGCGTCGGCTCGCCCGAAGGCAGCGGCAGGACCCATATGCCGCCCGACCCGCTTCGTCCAGAGACCGGCGACACATAGGCGAGCTTCGTACCATCGGGTGAGACCGCCGGTTGAAAATCGTTGCGACGCGTCGCTACGACCACGGTCTGGGTGCGGGTCTCGAGATCCAGCCGATAGATGTCGAGGTTGCCGCTCCGCCGGCTCACGAAATACAAGCTCTCGCCGTCCGGACTCCAGGTAGGCTCGATGTCGACATCGGGATCGTCGGTGAGACGCTCGACGGTGCCGCCTGCCGCGTCGACGATGCCGATGTCCAGATTTCCGTCGACGTCCATCGTGAGCGCGACCTGCGTTCCGTCCGGGCTGAAGCGCGGCTCGGAATGATACGCGGGCCCTTGCGTGAGAGCGACCGCGTCCCCGCCTTCGACGGGCACTTTCCAAATGTCTCCGCGCATGGCGAAGACGAGAAACTGGCCGTCGGGACTGAACGCGGGGTCGAGCGGTCCCGTCGATATGGCCGGCAAGAGGTGAAACTCCACGCGGGTCTGGGCGATGAGAGTGCCGCAGACAAACACAGCGAACGCCACAACACAGGCCGTGGGGCGCCAAGAGAAGTTGCGGATCATGCGTCTCTCCTATTCTCGAGCTGCCAGAAGCCGGCAGTAAAGGCCCTATTCTGGCACGGGCGCGTGCTATTGTGCGCTGTCCTCCATGCTATTGGGCATGAGGCCCCGGAGATTTGGTTCAAATGAAGGATCATTTACCGCATCTTCCTTTTCACGACGGTTCTCGGGAGCGTCCCGACGGCGACGGCGCAGTCGGCGCCGCCAAAACTTATCCACCCCTTGCTCTCCGCCGATGCCGACGTGAACGATAAAACCGAGATCGATCCAACCCAGAAAAAGGCAAGGACGTCCGGCCGCTCGCCTACCAACATTCTGGTGTCGACGTTGAGCGACGCGTTAACCTTGGACTTCGCCAAAACCCTCATTGCCGCCGAGTCCATTGGCGAGGACGACGTGACCGACTACCTCTCCGTCAGCTTTCCCGCCACGGACTATCTCGGTCTTGGAGCCCCATCGGTTCATGAGTGAATTCGACCGGCTGACGGTGGCGTCCAGTCATGGATCGCCGTGGCGGTATGACACGTTTGTCCCGCTAATCTTTGCTGGCAGTTTTTCCGTCACGGCCGCCTCGATCATGGAAACGAGATCGGTACCGGGCATGAGCGCCGCGATGATCGGCGGCTTCGCGGACGGGACCGGTCTCAGCGACCGGATGACTCTTTCCAGACGGAGTGCCGTCGGCGTCTGACATTCGGTGTTCGTTTGCCGACCATGAAGGATAGCCGTGCCGACGATTCGGTGGCCGGCTTTACTTTCCGACCCCGCTGGCATACTTTCTTTCCACAAAGACGCCATGATCGGAAAGATGATTGCTCACTACGAGATCCTCGATGAGCTCGGACGTGGGGGCATGGGCGTGGTGTACCGCGCTCGCGACACGAAGCTTGGCCGCGAAGTGGCCATCAAAGTTCTCCCGGAAGCTTTCGCCGCGGACAAGGACCGCGTGGCGCGTTTCGAGCGCGAAGCCCGACTCCTCGCGTCCTTGAATCACCCGAACATCGCGACCATCCACGGGATCGAGAATGTGGATGGCACCGTGGCGCTCGTCCTCGAGCTCGTCGAAGGCCCGACGCTCGCCGAGCGCATCGCACAAGGCCCCATCCCACTCGAGGAAGCCATGGCGATCGCGCGACAGATCGCCGACGCTCTCGACGCCGCTCATGAAGCCGGCGTGATGCACCGCGACCTCAAACCCGCCAACGTCAAGATCAAAGAAGACGGTACGGTCAAAGTGCTCGATTTTGGTTTGGCGAAGGCGCTCGATAGCGACGAAGCAGCCATCGACGATTCCGCGATGTCCCAATCGCCAACTCTGACGAGGCAGGGAACGGCTCTTGGAGTAATTCTCGGAACGGCCGCGTACATGAGTCCCGAACAGGCCAAAGGCAAGCGCGTCGACAAGCGGACCGACATCTTCGCCTTCGGTGCGCTCGTGTATGAAATGCTTACCGGCAAGAAGGCCTTTCCCGGTAAGGACATTCCAGAAGTGCTCGCCGCCGTGATCAACACCGAGCCCGACTGGGAAGCTCTGCCGAGCACCGTGTCGCTGCGGTTGCGCGCATTGTTAGAGCGCTGCGTGGACAAGGATCATAAAAAGCGGCGGCGCGACATTGGCGACGTCCGCAACGAGCTAGAAGATTCGCTCACGGCAAAGCGTCAACGTCCCTCGCCTCGGACTTGGAGCACGAAGGTGTTCATCGGCGTTTCCATCGGAAGCGCCGTGATCGCTGGGCTGCTCGTTGGGCTGTCTAAGACACCCGAAAACGCGAGCACGGGATTCGTGAGACATGTTTCCGTAGCGGTCCCGCCCGAGCACCAACTTCGCATCGGCATTACATGTGGCTCCGCAGTGGCACTGTCTCCGGACGGGAGCACTCTCGTTTATGTCGGCATGGGCGAAGGGAAGAATGTCCTTTTCGTTCGGCCGCTCGATCAGCCTGTTGCGAGACGGATCGACGGCACCGCAGGTGCGTGCCAGCCTTTCTTTTCACCGGACGGAGCGAGCATCGCTTTTTTCGCCGACGAGCAACTCAAGAGCGTATTGGTGAATGGCGGGCCGGTGCTCATCATCGCGGAGCCGACGCCGAGCCCGGGTGGAGGCGCGTGGGCGGCGGACGGAACGATTTGGTTCTCATCCGGAGAAGGTCCGCTCAAAAGGGTCTCTGCAACTGGAGGGGACGTGCGCCGGGGCACAACACTGGACTCGAGTGCAACGGAGCGAAGACACTCATATCCATTCGTCATGCCAGACGGCACGTCCATTCTCTTTAATGCGCACGGGCCCGCCGGCCATTTCGTCGCACGTGCCGAGGTGTCCGCCGCGGACTCTCACCAACGCATCACGGAAGACAAAGAAAATATTCGGGGACTCTACTTTGTCGAAACAGGGCACCTCGTTTTTCACTCAGGAACGAGTCTGTTTGCCGTGCCTTTCGAGCCGTCATCTGCGGCGGCCGCCGTCGAACCCACGAAGGTATTGGACGGCATACCGTACACGGGTAGACTGCACGCTCACTTTGGGATGGCGAGAGACGGAACCCTCGCCTACTTGCCAAGCAGCGCGGGCGCGGCGGAGGCGCCGGTTTGGGTCGATCGAAACGGGGATGCCGTCCCGATTGCGGGAGCGCCGCCACAACATTATATGGACCCGCGACTCTCTCCTGATGGGAAGAGGCTCGCCATGACCGTCATCGACTCGGATGAGTTGGACGTCTGGGTTCTTAATCTGCGTCGTGACACTTTGGCGCGAGTGACCTTCGACCCGGCTGGAGATTTGAGAGCTTTATGGACGCCGGACGGGCAATCACTCGTTTTTGCTTCGAATCGTGCCGGCGCCTACGACCTCTATGAGGTGTCAGCCGACGCGAGTGCCGAGCCCCGAAGACTCACGACGGGTGAAGTCCGACAGCCGACAGCGATTTCGTCGGATGGACGCCGCGTCATATTCGTTCAACGAAACGACAATGGGAATACGGATATCGGCGTCGTCCAGCTCGACGGGACGAGTGCTCCTGAGCTGTTGTTAGCAACGGCACAGAAAGAGGAAACGGGTGTGCTATCTCCCAACGACCGATGGCTTGCCTACGTATCTGACGAATCCGGACGGAGCGAAGTCTACTTGCGGTCATTTCCTGACATGCGGAGCAAGGTGCAAGTCTCGGTCGGGGGAGGCAGCGAGCCGATGTGGTCACCCAAAGGTGATGAGCTGTTCTATCGTTCGGAGCAGAAAATGATGGCGGTCCCGTTCGATACCGCGGGCAAGGCCGAGCCCGGAAGGCCTGCCCTCCTGTTCGAAGCACCCTACCTGCTTTCGGTTCCTAGCGCGCCGTGGGCCGACTATGACGTTTCCCGTGACGGCGACAAGTTCGTGATGATTCGACAAGAAGACCCCGAGGGTCCGACCGAAATCCGATTGATTCTAAACTGGAGCAAGGAGCTGCAACGACTCGCCCCTAGCGCGAACTAGCCTCTAGCCCTCCTCCAGGAGACTCGCCCAATTCACGACGATTTCGATCTGGTCGGTGAGCGTTTCCTCGGTCGGACAGATGAACAGAAAGCGCTCGCCATCAGTGGCGCGACTTCAAGTAGCGGCGGCACACGGTATGGAGTTGCGAACCCATCCCCTCGTCGTAAGCCAGGTGTGGCGCGATTACCGTGGGCGCCAGGTCAATCTCGCTCGACTTCTCAAAGCCGTCGACATTATCAGCATCGACGATTCCATGGGTCGCGCCTGCGGTGCTCTTCTTGGTAAAGCTGGAATGTCAGACCCGATCGATGCAGCTGTCGTGCTCCTATCGCGCAGTGGTGACCGTATCGCGACCAGCGATCCGAACGATATCGAACGACTGATCGAAGCAGCGGGTCGGCGGGTCACCCTTGTCCCCATGTGAGCTACGTCAAGCACCCAAAGCTCTTTCTGGACGGAGTCCAAAGTTAAGCCCTTCGTGTGGCCGTGGCACTTGCGGCGAGGCTGGCGTCGCACCCAAGCCCGGTGCCGCAGCTTCCGCCGAAATCACTCATCAACGAGTAAACGTGGCTGCGCGCTCCGGATCGTAATCGGGATTGCCGAGCGGCATCTGCGCTCCCACTTGCGCACGCCAATCTTCGAGGCGCTCTTCGAGCTCACGCGTTTTTTCCGGCAGCTCCGCGGCGAGATCCTGCGATTCCCCCGGATCGTCTCGTAAGTTGTACAGCTCGACCCGCTCGTCTTCGTAAAACTCGATCAGCTTGAAATCGCCGACACGCACAGCGCCATAAGGCGTAGCACCGCCCGGGTGGTAATGCGGGTAGTGCCAAAAGAGCGCGTCGCGCTCGAGACGGCCGCTTCCCGCGAGCAGCGGCACCAGACTCTCTCCATCAATGCCCGCCGCTTCGGGAGCCCCTACGATCTCCAGAATCGTCGGCACGAAATCGTTGCTGATCACCGGAACGGCAACCTCACGGCCCGGCTCCACTTTGCCCGGCCAACGTATGACGAGCGGCACACGCACGCCTCCTTCGTAACTCGAGCCTTTGCCTTCCCGTAGAGGCACGTTCGAGGTGATGGTCCCCCAATCCGACAGAGGCAATACGAGGCCTCCATTATCGGACGTAAAGAGAACCAACGTCTCTTCCGCGAGACCGAGGCGGTCGAGCTCATCGAGGATGCGCCCGACACCTTCGTCGAGGCTCTCGATCATCGCCGCGTAGCCCGGATTGCGGTGGCGACCTTCACCGAGCGCTTCGGCTTTCGCTTCGTAGCGCGCGATCTTCTCCGCCTTACCTTGAATCGGTGTGTGGACGGTATAAAAAGGAAGGTAGAGAAAAAACGGCCGGTCCTGGTTCTTCTCGATGAACGCCACGGCCTCCCGCGCAAGGCGGTCCGTCAGATACTCCCCGTCGGCACCCTCCTCGAGGGTCGGGATCTGATACGGCGCGTGATAGCTCGGCGGCTGCCCTCGAAAGTAGCCCGCAACGTTGATATCGAAGCCTTGCTCCTTCGGGTAATGGGGCGGGTCGCCGAGATGCCATTTACCCATGGAAGCCGTCGCATAGCCCAAGGGCCTCAACGCTTCGGCGAGCGTGGTCTCTTCTAGCGGCAGATACTCGGTCCACTCTGGAACCCGAAGTTTGGCCCAAGGCCGCGCGTGACCGTGGATCCAGTCTGTGACGTGGAGCCTGGCCGGGTACTTTCCGGTGAGAACGCTCGCGCGCGTCGGCGAGCACACGGTCGTGGCGGCATAGGCGTTCGTGAACCGCACCCCGTCACTCGCGAGACGGTCGATGTTGGGAGTCTCGTAGAAATCGCTGCCCATGAAACCGAGATCCGTCCAGCCGAGGTCGTCGACAAGAATGAGGATAACGTTGGGAGGGCGGGTCGGCGCGTTGACCGTCGAACAGCCCCACGCAAACAAGAGCACCCAGAAAGCTGGCAGAAGACCGCCACGAGAATCCATTGACATAGCCATCGTCCTTGCGCCATGCTCTCGCTTCTGGATTCTGATTGCAACAGAGAGCGCAGCGCACTGCATAAAGGAGTCGCTCATGAAACAACGAAGCCTGCTTTTCCTCATGGCCATTAACGTTGCCTCCTCGATGGCGTCCGCTCAAACCTCCACTGCGCAGTTCGAGCAGTGGTTCGAGCAAGTCTCGAACCATGGGCGGTGGGGACCCGACGACGAGCTGGGAACGCTGAACTTCATCACACCGGAGCGAACCCGCAAAGCAGCCGAGCTAGTCCGCGACGGTGTTTCGATTTCCCTCAGTCGTGAGCTGAAACCTGGTGAGAACCTAAACGCGATCGCTCCGCTCCAAGTGGAATACACCGGCGATGGGGGCGGCGGCCTGCTGTCCTTCTTCGGCGACAAGACCACGATCCTCTACCACGGCTGGGCCTATAGTCATCTCGACGCGCTGGCTCACCTCGCGTCACACGGAGAGCTATATAACGGCTATCCCGAATCTTCGTTCTCCAAAGAGAACGGCGCGAGCAAACTCGGCATCGAGAACATGCGCGGTGGGATCGTCACCCGCGGTGTGCTGATCGACGTACCCTGGTTGAAGAATGTCCCCTACCTCGAGCCGAGCACGCCCATCACCCTCGAGGACATCAAAGCATGGGAAGACCGCACCGGCGAAAAGATTCAAGAGGGAGACGTCGTGCTGATTCGCACGGGTCGCGAGGCGCGCGAAGCGGAACACGGTTTGTGGAAGGTTCAGGACGGTACGGCGGGGCCGCATCCAGAAGTCGCCACCTTATTGCATGAGCGCGGCGTCGCGGTGCTCGGCAGCGACGTCGCCAACGAGATTTATCCCTCGGTCGTCCCGGACAACCGCGGTCCGATGCACCTTCTGGCGATTAACTCCATGGGCATGCCGCTATTCGACAACCTCGGTCTCCAGGCCGTCGCGCGAGAAGCGCGGGAGCGCGAGAGGTGGACGTTTCTGTTCGTGGCAGCGCCTCTTCCGTTCCGAAACGGAACCGGCTCCGCGGTCAACCCTTTGGCTATTTTTTAACCAGCGTCTACACGTCGAAGACCAGGCGAAGCGCGTCGTCAATGGCGGAGACATCCTCGGCAGGTAGCAGCCCGAGACATTCCAAAAAATCAGGCCGAAGCACCTTCTGAACGTCGTAGACGTTGGCCACGGACGCCCTCGGAAGACGCGTCGCGCGGCGATGTAAGCGAACGTTACCTGGCAAACCTTCGAGGTGGAGACGACTCGTCAAGGGCACGACGAGAAAGGAGCTCACTCGTGGCTCGCGAACGCGGTCCGTCTGAACAACGATGGCGGGACGGCGCTTGTCGACACGAACCCACCAGACCTCGCCGCGGCTCGGGAGTCGCTCACCACTCATCGTCACCGTACTCTTCGGCCATCCGCCTCTTCTGATGCGTCCGCCACGATTTTTCGTTTTCCGCGACGTCCCAACCATATTGGTCGATGTAACGGCGCGTCTGCTCGCGGACCTTCTCTGCCTCCAAGAGCTTGGCGAGCAATCCCGAGCGCGATAGCCCACGGCGTTTCGCCTCTAGGTCGGCAAAGGCGATCAGGTGCTCGGGAAGGGAGACGCCTATCTTCATGACACTGACTGTAACACGCTAAGGAATACTATGGTATTCCAGTTGGTAGTCCCGGTAGTCCCATCTGATTGTTTCGTACGGCTGGCGCCTCCTTCAAAGCAGGCTCCGGGGCAGAACTTGGGTTGAAGGGCAATGGTTAGTCGTTCGGTGGAACGAGGCGGTTCAATTCTTCGAACCACTTCAGCGTGATTTCGATGGGCGCGGGGTCGGGCACGATGTCCTTCATCATGAGGAAACGTTCCCCATCGGGGTGGAGGCTGTAGGTCGGGCCGGAGCTCGCGTATAACGAGAAGGACCCCTCGAACAAGATACGAGCTTTCTCAGGCTGAAGCTCCGGCGTCCGGCGAATCTCGGCCACCATCATCCTGTCGCCTTCCACGTTTCGGTAGAAAAGCTCCGTCCCGTCAGGGCTCCACAAAGGCTCCGGCCGCCGTTGGTCGAGATCTGCCACCTGCGGCCGGGACCGGAGAAGGGTTCGATGAAGATCTCCATCCGACCCGTTTCGTTGGATGCGTAGGCGATCCAGTCCCCGTCGGGCGAGAACCTAGGCTGCTGCTCATCGAACGCCGTTTCCACAAGAGGCTTTGGCTCTCCCTCTCCGACAGAGAGGACCAGGATATCCAATCCTGTCGCCGGGCGGACCTCGGTGTAGACAATGCTCGTTCCGTCCGGTGACCACGACCCCAGTCGCACGCCGTGGTTAGAGGCCCACAGTACGGCCGCTCCGGTCCCGTCCACTTGGATCTCGCTGAGGTGCCTTTCGCCCGCGATATTCGTGCGGTAGAGAAGTCGCTCCCCGTCCGGGTGCCAATCGACCATAATGTTGGTGCCTTCGTGGGTTAGACGGGTGAGCACCTCACGGCGGATCTCGTAGACTCACAGGTCAGCTCTCGCCGACTCGATGTCGAGACCGATGAGCTCGCCGTCGGGAGAAAGGTCGATTCTGTCGATGGGAGCCGGGTCAAGAGGAAGTGGTGTGGCTTGCCCTTGACGATCAACCCAGACCAGTTGGCGAGCACTGTTTGACCGCGACCGCGTACGAAAGCCAAAGTGCCGTCGCCCGACACCGCGTATCGGGCGCCGCCGGTCAACGGGCTCGTTTGGACTTTTGGGAGCCGTCCAGTGGCGCCAGCGCGATACTGGCGTCATCCCGAGAGTCCGACGTCTGGTAGCCAACCGTGAAGAGGACATGACGGCCATCGGGAGCACGTATGGGTGTCGATGGCCCAGCTCACTCTGCGATACATCGAGCTCTGTCACCCGTTGTCGGGCCGGCATCCGTTATGGAGGCACGCCAGAGCTCACCGCCCCGCTCATAAACGAGCGTACCAACGATAACCTCGTTCGAACGAGGTTTCAATTCTCCGTTTGGGACAAGCCGCTCGAATTCCGTGTGTTCAGCTCAGGTTCAGGCTCGCACCCGATCGAAGAGATTCCAGCACGGCTTTGTATTTCTTCGCACGCTTTCGGGCTTTCTCATCGACGACGGTGAGCCGACGGACATCCATGTTGTCTACTAAGTCCGCCATCTTGACTTTGCGCGCGACGGGGTTCGGCCGCAACCGGTTAATGTAGTCTTCGTAGGGGACGTTTTCCCCGTGGGTGAGAAGATCTACAGCTTCGATGACCGCATCGGGAAACCCGGCCTCACGAATGTCATCCAGGGTGACCTCGGTATCTTCAACCACATCATGAAGGACGGCAGCCATCCTCTCGTTGTCGTCATCCATTTGAAGCATGAGACGCAGAGGGTGAAATATGTAAGGAGCGCCTCCCTTGTCAACTTGGCCTTTGTGCGCGGTAACCGCAAGGAGTATGGCGTCTTCGATGGCGGCCATGTGCGATCCTTTCTTCGAAATCGTCGTCGCTAGTTATCCGTCGGAGCGAGTCGCTCGAGCTCTTCGAACCAGTTCTGAACGAGGATGAGCTCTGGCGTGGAATCCTGGACAGCCGCGTTCAACTTGATCATCAGGAAATGCTCGCCGTCGGGCGCGACGTCGTAGGCCCGATCATTTGAGGTTGAGAGCGGGTGGATGTTAGACCTCACCCATACCTCCCGCACCGATCGGCGAGAGGATTTCGTACGGGCCTAGGCGGGTGCCTGATTCGAGCGGCAGAGAGCTACTTCAGCGTCATGACTTGGCCCGGGTCGACCCGCACGACCGTGTAGGTAATATCTTCCTGGATCTCCGGAAACGCATGCGGCGTGCCGGCGGGGATAATAATGATGTCGCCCTTGCCGATCGAACGGCTCTCACCGCCTTCGATGGCGGTGCCGCTGACACCCGGACCGTTGAGCGCCATGCGGCGCGGCGTGTTCTCGCGCACTTTGGGATTGACCAACGTTCCGCCCGTCACGAGCGTCGCCGAGCCCTCGAGTACATGGTAGATCTCCGTGACTTCGTTATGGACGGCGCCGCCAGCGATGTTGGTCGCCGCCGGCCGATAGACGAGGGCGACGCCGATATGGTGCCCGCCCGCATCAACGGTGCGAATCGGCGTGTCGACGATGTTCTCCGCCTTCGCGCGCTCGGCAACAGAGTGAATCACTTGCGCGGTCACATCGGCGGCGGGCATTACGGCCGCACCCGCCTGGCCGAGTAGAACCATGGCTGCAAAACTACAAAACATCGCCTTCCCTCCTTTTTATTGTCGAACCGACGCCCCATGATACAGGTAGTGCCCTTCTGTATCGAGCGTGCAGCTACGGCGGCGAGTTTCACGAAACGCGGCCGCGGGGACGGCGCGGGGACGGAACTCTTCCCGGGGAGACCCAAAAAAAGTTACATCGAGCTCATTTTGTGCTGGACAGTTTTCTAGACGCGACTTGAAAGAAGAGCTTGCGCTCGCGCGGTTGGGGTCTCTGCGTACGCTAACGAAGCGACAGTGGCGCTCTCTCGTTCGAGGAGACTTTGAAAGCGTTTCGAAGCGTTTGTGCTCGTCACGCGCGAACCCTGAGCGTCGAAAAAGTCCATGCTATAAGAACGTATGAGCACAAAGGACGAATTGAAATGGCTCGCCGCCCTATCGGATGATGAGCTTCTTGTTCGACTATCGGATGCCTCGAAACAATCGCGGCGTGGCGAGGCAGTGCTCGTCGCACACATCGCTGAAGTCGATGCACGCCGTCTCTATGCCAGAGAAGCTTTGCCGTCGATGTTCCGCTTCTGCACCGACGTTTTACATTTATCGGAAGCGGACGCCTATCGGCGAATCACTGCGGCTCGGCTGTCACGCAGATTCCCCGTGCTCCTCACAATGCTGGAGGATGGACGCATTCACTTATGTGGCATCGCCGTGATCTCGAAGCATCTCACCGAAGCTAATTACGAGAAGGTCTTGGCAAAAGCCACTCACAAGAGCAGACGCGCGCTCGAAGAGCTCGTGGCGGAGCTGGTTCCGAAACCGGACGTTCCGCCCACGATTCGGAAAACGCCGCAACCAAAAGTCCAGCTCAAATCGTCCAAGTCGTCCGACGAGCTCTGCCCGGGCAGAGTTGAGGAGCTTGGGAAGATGCCGCCACCGACTCCTCCGGCCGCCACTGAAAAACGGCCTACGGTGGCGCCGCTGTCTCCGGCCCGTTATCAAGTAAATTTCACCGCTAGCGCCGCGCTTCGCGACAAGCTCGAGCGCCTCGAGGCGCTCATTCCCGGCAGCGACCTAGCTTCGATCATCGACGCCGCCGTGAGCGAAAAGCTCGAGCGGCTCGAAGCAAAACGTTTCGGCAAAACGAAGAATCCGAGAACGCATGCCAAAGACGCCGACACGTCACCGGGTGTGCGCGGCATCGCGGCCGCGGTGAAGCGTTTCGTGTGGGCCCGAGATGGTGGGCAGTGCACGTACGTAAATTACAATGGCAGACGATGTCCCGAGCGCCACCGGCTCGAGTACCACCACGACGATCCATACGGGCGCGGTGGCGATCGTAGCGCGAACAATATTCGGCTGATGTGCAAATGCCACAACCTGTACATGGCCGAGCTGGACTTCGGCAAAGAGAAAATGGACCCGTACCGCCGCGCTGCTGACCGTGTCGGCGAACCGCGCCGTCGTTTGAACTCTGTCCAGGCGGAGTTGAACCGCCCCCTGATGCTGCGGTTTCGCTCCAGGCTAAAGCACGCTACTTGGCTTCGTGGGAATCGCGATGACTTCCGCGATGTTGTGTTTCCTCCTCCAGGCGCCGTTGGGCGGCGCGGCACAGACGCCGAGCTCGTACTTTCGGATGGCCGCATCCACAAGGGCAAGGCCCATCTCCGTCTCGTCCGCGAGCTGCTTCAAAGCATCGTCGACCAAGTTTCCCGAGCACGGGCGCGGAGCCTCAGCCTAGAGGAGACCGAAGCCTCCGTCGAGCTTGCCGACTTCCGCGCCGATCTCGCCGTGACGCCCAGCGCGCTTTCGACCGCTACGTCCTCCCCATCATTGGGCGCGCCTTTCGGGAAGCAAAAACGAGGTAAGAAAGCGGCGAGGCCAGCTTCACTCGCAACGTTGAGCGCTTGGTCCGCACAGACAATTCGCGATGCTATTATGCCAGTGGCGATGGCGTGGCAATCGCATTTGACGCGCCGTTCGATAGACTGTAAGATTTTTTGAGATTACCCCTATTCTCTTCGGGGGTAGGGTGCGAGGCCGTCTTTCGGGACGGCCTCCGCGTTTTTGGGCCAGTCTTTGCGCGCTTATATCTACGTTGATGGATTCAACCTGTACTACGGCGCTCTTCGCAGAACCCCGGACAAGTGGCTGGACCTCCATGAGTTGTTCCGTCTCCTCCTGCCGCGGGACTCTCGCGCGACCTTCCTTCGTAAAAAAAATCCGCCGTGGACTTCTATCCAAGTGCCAATTTCCGCACCAGCTGAAGGACAGCGGAGGCAAATTCCACAAACCGCCGCGATGGTAGGGACACCTTCAGATCACCGGCCTCGGCCGGTTCTTTTCGGCGGAGACCAGGCCCGGCACGAGCCGAGCCGCTATTTCAGTCCCTGTCGTTGTTGAGCGAGGGTCTCCAGCGCTTCCAGAGCGGAACGCTGAGAGCTACCGCGCTCGGCGCCAAAGCCCACCACGACTGAGCTCCCACCCACAACGTGGCGCTTCCCACGATCAAAGCACCCACGAACGGCAGAAGCCTTCCCTTTCGCGTCAGCACCCAGCCCGCAACCACCGCAGTGCTGGTGACGAGCGCGACGCTCGACCACGGCCCATCAATGTAGTGGAGGGCCATCCAGAGCCAGCAGCCGACCGCGACAGCTCCGAGGGCTAGCTCGAGCAGACCCGTTTTAGCGCGATAGGGGTGGCGGAGAAACGCCGCCGCCACGGCGAGGCCCAGCATGACGCCGATCACTTCGGCGGTGACGACGGTAATCTGGAGATATTGCGGGACGCTGGTGATCCAGAGCACGCCGAGCACGGTCAGAGCCGCGCCGTAGACGTTTCGAAGGATGTCGACGCGCGTCTTCATTGGCGGTGCCGCGCGAGCGTAGCACGGACCGCTGGCCGTTCGGGACGGGTGTGAGTCTACGGCTTGCGGCGCGCTGCGGTGCGCGGCGCCACACCATCAGCGTTCGAGCCCTCGGCCTTTAGCTCTTCCAGCGCGTCCGAGCACGTCTCGAGCTCTCGGTCCGACTGCATGAGCATGCGCTTGAGCTCGTTGTCGCGCAGCCGATTCTCATCGCCGAGGGCCGCCATCGCACGCCTGGTGCAGCGATCGATCTGGTAAGTCGTTCCGCGCGTCCATACGACCTCGCAGGCCTTCTTCAGATGCACAATGGCATCGGCAGCTTCACCCTGTTCAGCGCCTTCCGATCGAGCTTTCGCGGAAGGCACGGTCATTACCACCAGCAGGAGAGTTGCGAGAAACATCCCAGTGAACTTCATGTCCACCTCCGGAGAATTTATTCTTTGTTGGGGGTTTGCTGTGCTGTAGGCACGTGGGCTTCGATGAGCCTTACTTCTAGTGTAGCAAACAGATGGGCTCTTTGGGTCAAGCTGGTATAGGCTACGCGGGGTATTCAGGAGGTTTCCGTTGAGAACAGTCCGGCGTGCAGTGACCTTTGTCCTTTTGATTCTGCTCGGCTGCCGCCCGAGCGAGCCCCCGAGCACACGTCCGAACATCCTCCTAATCTTGGCGGACGACATGGGGTTCACCGATCTCGGCTCCTTCGGCTCCGAGATTCCGACGCCCAACCTCGACGCCTTGGCGTTCGCCGGTATGCGCTTCACGAACTTCCATGCCGCGCCTAGTTGTGGTCCGTCCCGCGCGATGCTGATCTCGGGTATGACGAGCTGGGAGGCTGGCGTCAGAGAACGCGGCGGCGCTCTCGGCGACCACGTCGCGCCGCTTCCGCAGCTCCTTCGCGACGCGGGCTATCACACTTACATGGCCGGCAAGTGGCATCTCGGACACGAGCCCGCTCAAAGCCCTCGAGCGCGCGGCTTCGAGTCTTCTTTCGCGCTCGTACGCGCGGGTGACAACCATCTCGGCGCCAGCGTCTTTCCCGACGAGGACGTCCCCTATCGCGAGAACGGCGAGCCCGTCGACCTTCCAGACGGCTGGTTCTCCACAGAGCTCTACACCGACAAGCTTCTCGAGCACATCCGAGCCAACGAAGGCGATGGCCAACCCTGGTTCGGCTACTTGGCGCTCACCGCGCCCCACTGGCCGCACCAATTACCAGAAGACTGGATCGACCGCCATGCCGGTCGCTACGACAGCGGCTACGACGTGTTTCGAGAATCTCGCAACGCGCGCGCTCGGGAGCTCGACGTATTTCCCGAGGCGCTCGAGCTCGAAGGCTTTCGAGGACGCGCCGAAGCGTGGGACGCGCTGGACGAGGAGTCCAAGAGCATCAACATCCGTTCGATGGAGATTTACGCCGGCATGGTGGAGAACATGGACTTTCACATCGGCCGCGTGGTCGACTACTTGAAAGAGAGCGGACAGTACGAGAACACCGTGATTCTCTTCTTCTCCGACAACGGTGCCTCGGGAAGCGACGCGAGCTTTCGGACGGTAACGATCCCGAGAACGGATACGGATTCGAGCTTGCCGAACATGGGACGCGAAGGCTCGTTCGTCGCCATTGGCCGCGGCTGGGCGGAAGCGGCGACCGCGCCTTATCGCGACGTGAAAGGCTCTTTGTACGAAGGCGGCACTTTGGCGGCGGCGTTCGTCACGCACCGCTCTGTCGCCGCGCCGGGCAGCGTGGATCGCAGCTACTTGACGATGATGGACGTCTTGCCGACGCTCCTGGACCTCGCCGGAACACGACATCCTGGTGTGGATTTTCACGGCCGAGAGGTTCTACCGATCCGCGGCCGATCGTTCTGGCCGCGTGTGCGCGGCAGCCGGCGGCCCGTCCATCAAGAGTTCGAAACGATCCCGTGGATGACCACAGACCGTAAGGCCGCGCTCGTTCGGGGAGAGTGGAAGATCATCAAAGAGAGTCGTCCCAGCGACCCGCCACCTGACTGGCGGTTGTATCAGCTTGCCGAAGATCCAGGAGAGACGGAGGACCTGTCCGCCCGCTACCCCGAGGTGAGGGCCGAGCTCGTAGCACTCTGGAACGAGTACCGCCAGGGCCTCTGACGTTGGCAAACGCTACTCGGATCTCAGCGCCGTCGTAGGGTCGATCCGGCTCGCGCGTCGAGCGGGAACGTAACAAGCGCCGAGCGCCACAAGCGTAAGAACCGCGATCACGCTCGCGAGAACCATCGGGTCGGTGGGGCTCACTTCGAAGAGTAAGGACGCGATGAACCGTGACAAGACGACGGACCCGGCAAGTCCCACGAACATACCCATGAAAACGGGCTTCATGCCTGCAGACATCACCACGCGCAAAACGGGCCCTCGCTGAGCTCCAAGGGCAAACAGAACCCCGATTTCGAATGTGCGCTGGCTGGCGACGAAGGACACCACACCATAGAGCCCACCGATTCCAAGAAGCAGTGCGATCGCCGCGAATATCGTGAGACCCAAGACAGGTAGTCGGGGCTCCGCTAGTGAGCTCGACAAGATTTGCTCCATCGTCGAGACTTCCGAGATAGGGACGCTGGCATCGACTTCCCAAATCGTCCCGCGTATCGACGCCGAAGCGGCAAGCGCCTCTCCCGTTGTTCGCACCACCATCCGCATGCTGCGAATGGGCGACTGCTCGAAGGGCCGAAAGATCATCGGAAAAGCGAAGCCGCGCGGGCCGTTCTGTTTGACGTCCCTCACAACCCCTACCACCGTCATCCACTCGTCCTCTGAACCCGTGAAGCGAATCCTGCGGCCGACAGGCGACACGTTCTGCCCGAGTCGTGTCGCAAAGGTCTCGTTGACGAGCGCGACCGGCTGCGTATCCGCATACTCGGATCCGTCGAAACCGCTTCCTTCGACGACGTCCAACCCGAGCGCGCGGAAGTAACCGGGATCGGCCGGCGTCCACTGGACCGCATGCCCTCGGTCGTTCGTCGACGGAACGGACTCCACGTGCACCCTTGTGAACCATGCTCCCTGGAGTGGCAGGCGCCGAGCAATGCCTGCTTCGTCAATCCCTGGAAGCGACCGGATCCGTTCGAGGACCTCGCGGTAGAAGATCCGATTCTGCTCGGATTCTCGATACTTCGCGGGAGAAGGGTGAAGCCGCATCGTCACGACGCGCTCGGTCGTAAAGCCCAGATCCTCTTCGAGCACAGCGAGGAAGCTCTTGAGCATCAATCCCGCGCCCACGATGAGGACCACGGCCAGTGCCATTTCGGAGGCGACGAGGACCGCGCGCAATCGCACCGAGCCTCTGGAAGCGCTCTTGCTCGTCTTGAGTGTCGGCTGGGAAGTTGCCCTCGAGCTCCACAACGCGGGCAGCACACTGAAGGCCACCACACTCAGCAGGGCCAGGGCCGCCGTGAACAGAAGCACCTTGCCATCGATCGCGATCGTCAACCAGCCGGGCTTTTCGATGGGCAGGGCGGAGACCATCAACGGAAGGCAAAAAAACGCCGTCATCAACCCCACCCCCGAGCCCAGCGTCGCGATGAGGGCAGCTTCCGTGGTGAGCTGGCGAACGATTTGTCCGCGGCTCGCGCCAAGCGCCGAGCGAAGCGCGAGCTCGGTCGTTCGGGTAGAGGCGCCCGCGAGCGCGATGTTGGCGACGTTGACGCACGCCATCAACAAGACGAAGACGACCGCGACCTGCAAAACCAGCAGCGGCTTCCGAAAATCGCTCGTCACGGTTTCGTGCAGCGGTATCAGCGAGACATCGTTCCCGAAATCTCCTGAGTAGAGATGTGCAAAGTCGCGACCACGACTCTCCACGATCCGCCGAAGCTCATCCGTCGCCTGCCGCGGTGTTGCCTGCGCCGAAAGTCGCCCGATCGTCTGGATCTCGTTAATCCCTTCGTAGCGCCCCGCATTCGGATCCATCTCCATGGGAAGCCACAGCTCTCCGCCAATCGGGAGCGAAGCAAACGAGCTCGGCATCACGCCAAAGACCTCGAAGGGTCGGTCGTCCAGAATTACGGTCTCACCCAGAATGCTCTCGGCCCCGCCGAAGAGCCGCTGTCAAAGCCCAAAGCTGAGGACGACCGTCGACGCGTCCGAGCTGGTGCCCTCGAAAGTGCGTCCGATGACCGGAGGGACCTGGAGAACCGAGAAGTAGCTCGACGAGACATGAAGGCCGTCCAGTTGGAGCGGCTCGTCGGCGCCGAGGTAGACGATGCTGTCCGAGAGCGCTCCTGCGAGCTCCATCGTTTCCGCGCGCTCCCCGAAATACGCGAGCTCCCCGCGAGTGAACCAATGATCCGGCCACACGGAGACTACGCGCCCGGGCTCCGGATAAGGGAGCGGATTCAGGAGTGTGCCCTGGACCACGGTGAACACGAGAGCGTTCGCGCCGATGCCGACGGCGATCGTGATGACCGCAACCATGGTAAAACCAGGCCGCCGCAGAAGCTTTCGGGCTCCGAAAACGAGCTCACGCCAGGTGCTATCGAGCATGTTGTTTCTCCCGCGAGTGGGTTGGGTGCGCCGTGTTTTCGGACGCGACAGGCGCATGAGAGCTGCATTCGTGGAAACGTCCGAGAGGACTCGGAGCCAAAGTCTAAAGCGCCCCCGTAAACCACGGTGCGCGGTTCACGTTGCAGCTGCTCGAAACATTGCAGCATCTCGTTCTCGAAACGGAGTCGATGCGCCTTCGGATAGAGCCCAAGAACCCGCTCGTAACAGCGGCGTGCGAACGAGCCCGTCATCGAGACGATTCCCTGAACTTCAGCTTTCTCGCGGCGCGCACTTGACCCGCTAGACGCTCCGCCTCCGCAAGCACGACACGCCGCCCGAGCTCGGAGAGGTGGTAGTAACGCCGCCGCTCGTCGTCCAACTCGGGATCGGGCCGCTCGTCCAGCTCATCGACCAGGCCGATGTCCAACAATCGGGCAAGGGCCCGATAGAGCGTTCCCGGATGGAGCTTGACCCCTCCGCCCGTGCGTTTCACTACACTTTGAATGATGGCGTAGCCGTGGAGGTCTTCTTTGGCAAGTGCCAGCAGAATCTCGAAGGCCGTATTCGTCAGCGGCAGAAAAGATGCGGGGTCGCTCATAGAGACGCAACTCTACGCCTAAGGCGTGCACGCGTCAAGCGTGTATTTAGTACGCCAAGTCCTCGAGCTCTTCGATCCGAGCGGCGAGCCGCTACCTACTCTTATCCGGTAGCCAAACTTCGTGCACCCGAACCCACTCGACACCGTTCGGTGTTGACGGCGCTCGTCGTAAAATCGCGGTGCTCAAGCGCACGCGGGTATTGCCGCCCACCCGCTGCCACTCTTCAAAGGTGACGAGCTGGATATCGTCACTCAGGGCACGGCTGCGATAGTCCTCAATCCAAATGCGCATCCCCTCACCCGATTGCGTCCCGTGAGCGGATTCGAGGCCCTCCAGGATCTCCTCACGCGCGCTCAACTTGCCCGCTGGCGAGATGATCTCGAAGTCCTCGGCAACAACGCCGGAAAAACGTAGGAAGTTGTCTTCCCAATTGGCCAGCACGCCGCCGAACCAATCTTCGAAGAACCGATGAAGCTCGAAGACCTCCTCCCGGCAGCGGGAGTCCATGTCACTTGAAGGAGTGTCGTTCGTCGTCGTCATCACTGCCTCCTCGGGCAGAAACTTGGTCACGTCCAGGAATCGGACGTCATCTCTCTGCGCCAGCCGATCGAGAAACCAGTACGTGTGTCCCGCCCCGTAGGGATGTGTCGTCCGGAAGAGGACCGGCGAAAAGCGACGGCCCGCCGCCCACGTCGAGCTCCTGCAGATGAGGAGACTCGCGGGAACATCGCGGCCAGTAGAGCCAGACGATAGCGGACGAGAATCATGGTTCCGGTCTCCATTTCATCGGGGTCACTGTACCGTGAATGGCTCGTTTTTACACGGAGGGTAACGCTCGAGCCCAGTGCACTCCTATCTCGGCATAGCTACTCCGTCCGGGCGGAGTTCGCGGTCATGGCGATGTAGCTAGGTCCCCTCTGGGACGACAATGGCTGTGGTACCCGTACGGCCACAAGTAGATGCACGCCGATTGTTTGTGGGTCAAGCGTCGTCATCGATGCACAAGTATTGCACCGACGTGTTGCATTTATCAGGCGCGGAAGCGTTTCTACGGATCACCGCCGCTCGCTCGGCACGTCGACATCCCACGCTTTTGAAGATGGACGTCTTCACTTGAGCGGCCTCGCGGTGTTGGCGCCGCATCTAACAAACGGCAATTGCGAAGATCTCTTGGCTCGAGCAACCCACAAGACCAAGGGTGAGATCCAGAAGCTGGTGGCAGAGATTGCGCCGAGGCCGGATGTGGCGCCCTCCATCCGGAAGGTTCCGGCCCTCTGTGGACGACAAAAAGAGAATGGGCAAGCAACCCGCCTACTCGACGCGCGTCGCCTGTATCGGGTCGACTCGCGTCGCGCGGAGTGCCGGCAGCAGGCTGCCCGCAAGTGTCATGAAAACGCCGGCCGCGGTCGTGTAGGTTCCCAAATCACCCGGCCTGACACCGGCGAGGAGCGCTTCCATCGCGCGCCCCGCGCCGTAGCCGAGCACGGCGCCGAACACGCTTCCCAAAAGCGCGAGAATCGCTCCCTCACGAAGCACCATCGCGAGTATGTTCGAGGTACGTGCACCGAGCGCTATCCGCACGCCCAGCTCGGAGCGCCTTTGCGCGACCCCGAACGACAAGAGGCCATAGATGCCAATCCCCGACAACAAGAGCGACAGCCCGGCAAAGAGGCCCACTACCGCGATTTGCGTGGAACGTGGTGCGGTCTCTTCACGCACGATCTCGTCGAGCGTGCGCATCTCAGCAATCGGTAGCTCAGCATCCTCCGCCCGCAGAATCCCCCGGATCTCCGGCCCTAGCGAACGAGGGTCTCTCTCAGGATCCACCCGCACCACGAGCTCTTTGGGTGCGTAGAACACGAGCCCGCCGTCGGGAACTTGCCGGTACGGGAGATAGACTTGCGGCTCGCTCGCCCCTTCGAGACCGCGTACGCGGATATCGGCGACCACACCCACTACCAGGCGATCACGAAACGCCACGTGAAAGCTCTGACCCAGCGGGTCTTGCTCCGGCCAATAGCGCTCGGCGAACGATTCGCTGACGACCGCCACGTAGGGCGCCTCACCCGTATCCCCCTCGCCGACGTCGCGGCCGCTCCACATCGGGATGTCCATCGTCGAGAAGAATCTCGGCGTCACGAATCGAAGGCTCGCGGTTTCCGGCGTGCCGGAGGTCTCTTGATGGCCGGCCACCGTTATCGGCCAAATCCCGCCGCGCATGACCATCGGCAGAAAGCTCACATATGCAGCATCCAACACGCCGCCCGTCGCTCGCACTTCCGTCAGGACTCGATCGTAGAACTCGGCGCGGCGCGTCGTAACAGCATATTTCGACATCGGCAGAGGTGTGTGCACGGCGAGCACGCCCTCGGCTGAAAACCCTGGATGCACGGCTTGGATTTGCCAGAGCGCACGGACAAGAAGCCCCGAAGCGATCAAGAGCACGATGGACGCCGTCACTTGGGCGACCACGAGCGCGGCGCGCAGCCCGCCTCGTCTTCCGCCGATGCCGCTCCGAGCGCCTTCTTTGAGTCCGCCGAGATCGATGTGGCACCCACGCATCGCCGGCAACACACCGAAGGCAAGCCCCGTCACGGCTGTGAGAACGAGCGCGAATGCGATCACGCGAAGGTCGAGCGCTGTTACTTCGCCGATGGGCAACCTCGTCGGCACCAGGCGAGACAGAAGCGGCACCGCGGCGGATGCGAGGCCAATTCCGAGCAAGCCCCCGGTCGCGGCAAGCACCAAGCTCTCTGTCAGCAATTGGCGCACGAGGCGCTTTCGGCCTCCGCCGAGCGCGGTGCGCACCGTGAGCTCACGGCGCCGCGCGATCGCACGCGTAAGTAGCAAGTTTGCCAAATTCGTGCAAGCGATGAGCAATACGCAAAACGATGCACCAACGAGCGCGATGAGAAGCATGCGCGAGCGGTACGTCACCTCATCGCGCAAAGCGACGACAGTGGCGCGCGTCTCAGCATTCTCCTCGGGATAGTCGCGCTCCAAGCGCTCTGTTATCACGTCCATCTCGACGCGCGCCTCGTCAACCGTCACGTCCGGGCGAAGTTTCGCGAGAGCCTGAAGATAATTATTGTCGCGGTCTTGGAAATCGTCTTCGACGAAGCGCCGGATAGACCAAAGCTCCCCACCGCGATTCGGAAAGAAAAAATCTGGAGGCATAACACCTATAATCGTGTGCATCGAATCGTCGAGGCGGATCGTTCTACCGACCACGTCGCGCGCGCCGCCAAAGCCACCTTGCCACAGCCCATAGCTCAGCACGACCGTCTCCGGCGCGCCTTCGTCCGCATCTTCTGTTGTGAAATGGCGGCCCAAGAAAGGCTCGACGCCCAAGATCGGGAAAAGCTCCGCTTCGACGGCCCAGCCATTGAGCCGCAACGGATCGCCTTCGCCTATGAGATTGACCGATTGCATGTGGAAGGCGGCCATCGACTCGAAGGAGGTGCTCGCGCTTCGCCAATCCCGATAGTTCGCGGGCGAAAGCTCCAAACGCGTATAGCGCGGCACGTTCTCCCAAAGTTTCACGAGCCGCTCGCCATCCGCGAAAGGGAGCGGCCGCAAGAAAACGTGGTCGGCAATCGAGAAAACGGCCGTGTTGGCACCGATGCCCAACGCCGTGACGGTTACCGCCGTGAGAGCAAAGCCCGGCGAACGGGCAAGCGTGCGCATCGTGTAGCGCATGTCCTGGCGTAGCAGGTCCCAGTGGATCCGGAAGGCGTTCTGAACGGTATCGGTGATGACGTCGAACCAGACCACCAAAAGCGCAACGAGGCCCGAGCTCGCGGAAAGCCGGTCACGAAGCACGAGGTGCATCTCCTCCCCGTACTCATCGCGGAACGCAGCCGGGTACAGACGAAGCAAGATCGCGTATAGGTGCGTCGCCACCATGTCTATACTTTCTCGGCCACAGGCTCGAGCCCGCGCGCCCGCGCCAACTCTACGAGCTCTGTCAATCGCGCGAGATCGGCCTGTACGACCGAGCGTCCGAACGGGGTAATCCGGTAGTAACGGCGGCGGTCATCGTCCTGCTCCGGCGGCGGGCGATCCCGGGTCTCTTGGATCAAACCCTGCTCCAACATGCGCTGAATGGTTCGATACAGCGTACCGGGGCCGACCTTGACCTTGCCTCCGGTACGGGCAGCGATGTCTTGGGTGATCGCGTAACCGTGGCGGTCGGCGTCGGCAAGGGCGAGAAGAATGTGAAACGTCGCTTCGGGCAACGGTAAGAGTGCGTTTGCGTTCATGCACGCACTATACATCCACTGTGGATATAGTTCAACTGGATACAATCACATCGGGTCTATACTTGCATGTATATACTAATCGAGATACACTCCCATCGACCTGGAGGACAAAGGGATGCCGTCGAACGAATCCAAGAGCTCGTTGAAAGCACACTGGTTTCAAGTTCTTCTGACGCTGGCGGACCAGCAGCAACACGGTCTCGCAATCATGGATGACGTGCTCGAGCGTACCGAAGGCCATATGCGTCTTTGGCCGGGGATGCTGTACGGGGCTCTGAAACAGATGTCCGATGCGGGCCTCATCATGGAGACACCTGCCCCCGCCGACGGCCATTCGGGCGGCGGACGACCGCGCTACTACGGCATCACCGACACCGGTCGCGAAGCTTGCGCCGAAGAGGCGCGCCGGCTCGAACGCTTCGTTCAAGCGGCCCGCGCCAAGAGCTTGCTGAAAGAATCGTCGCAATGAACCTGCGCACGATTCTTTGGCTCTATCGACAGCTACTGCGCTGCCTTCCCTCCGAGTTTCGAATCCAATACGGCTCGGAGATGGAGACGGCGTTCTCCGTGACGCTCGAGCGATCGCGCCGAAAGGCTTATGTCATCGGCCGAGCGACGCTCGACGTTTTTGCGACCGCCGCAGAGCTGCGCTGGGCCGCGCGCCGCAGCAACCGACAAAAGCGTCCGCGCGCGCGCCGGTGGGAAGGATTCTTCCTCGACGCCCCCATGGCGCTCCGCCGCTTGAGAAAATCACCGGGCTTCACCACCGCGAGCGTTCTGACGCTCGCGCTAGGTATCGCAACGACGTGCACTGTCTTCGCCGTCGTCGACTCGGTGCTCCTCCGCCCTCTCCAATACGGCCATCCCGAAAGCCTAGTCGCCGTCTTCCTCAATGAAGTCACCCGAGACAACCCGCGCGCCCCCACCTCGCCGCGCAACTTCCACGTTTGGCGGGAAGAGTCCACGACACTCGAGCTGATGACAGCCGCAACCCCGTGGGCGCCCATACTAAAGGGACGCGAGCGCCCCGAGCAGCTCCACGGGCTAAAAGCTTCGGCGAACCTTTTCGAGCTTCTCGAAGTCCCGGCATCCCTAGGACGCAGTTTTGGATCCGGAGACAGTCAAGTCGTGGTTCTCGGATACGAGCTCTGGCAACGTCAATTTGGTGCCGACCCCGACATCGTTGGCTCGACCTTGACGCTCGATGGTGAGCCTTACACGGTCACGGGAATCATGCCCGAAGGTTTCAAGTTTCCGCCGTTCTGGGCCGTCGAAGCCGAAATGTGGACGCCTCTCATCTTCACCGAAGGTGACGCGCAGCAAAACGCGCGCTTCTTGCGCGTCTTCGCCCGCCTGAAGCCGGACACCGATCTGCAGCAAGCCCAGAGCGAGATGACGGTGATAGGAGAAAGACTCGTCGCGCGGTTTCCAGAGGCGAATACGGGCACCGCCGTTCAGACAGAAGCTCTGCGAGAGCCCGTCGTCGCCGGCGTACGCCCCGCGCTTTTGATCTTGCTCGGCGCTGTATCGCTCGTGATGCTCATCGCTTGTGTCAACGTTGCTGGCCTCGTCACCGTGCGGGTCGCGCGCTACCGGCAAGAGACAGCGCTACAAGCAGCGCTCGGCGCCAGCCGATGGCGTCTCGCCGCGCCATCCCTCGTAGAGGGGCTCGTGCTGTCCACGCTCGCCGGCGCCCTCGGTCTTTTCGGAGCTTCCTTTGGGTTAAAGCTTCTGCGCGCCTTTGCGCCGCACGATCTTCCCCGCGTCGCGGAGCTCGAGCTCGGCGGCGCGTCCGTACTTTTCACGTTTCTGACCTGCGCCATCGCCGCACTCGCAGTCGGCCTTCTACCTGCTTTCGCGGCCGCCGGCCGCGATACAAGTGGAGCCCTCAAAGCCTCGGGGCGAGGTTCCGCGCGCAACGCACTCGTAGTTTTCGAAGTCGCCATGTCCGTCGTGCTTCTCACTTCCGCCGGGCTTCTCGCACGTACGTATTGGCACCTCCAAGACATCGAGCCTGGCTTCCGGCGAGACGGCGCGTTGACAATGACCGTCGTCTTGGATCAAAACCTCCGCGGCGACGCAGGTCGCCAACACCTCCTGCTAGGTGAGCTCGAGACCGCCATTGTAGCCGTGCCAGGCGTGAGCGGCGCGGCCTTCGTCAATCACTTGCCTATCGGCCGGCGACCTCTGGGGGATCACGTTCTCACGCGTCGATCGACCGGCCCCAAACGCAGCGGAGCGGCCGCGCGCAAGCCTACGCGTCGCAACACCTAGCTACTTCGAGACGATGCGCATACCGCTTCTCGAGGGGCGCGTGTTTACTTTGGCGGACGCGTCCTCGGAGCCGGTGGTTCTCATCAACGAGACCTCGGCCAAACGCTACTGGCCGGACGCGTCGCCCGTGGGACGCCAGATCCAAATTGGCGCCCTCTCCGATGAGGGCCCGAAGTGGCGCGTGCTCGGGGTCGTTGGCGACGTTCAGCAGCAAACACTCACCGAGCCCATCCGCCCAGAGCTTTATTTTCCTTACAGCCAGAACCCGGCTGCGGAGTACGGAATGACGTCCCTCGTCGTGCACACGAACGTCCCGGGAGATGCGGTGATCGGGCCCGTGCGGGACGCCATCTGGAACGTCGACGAGACTCTGGCCGTCACCAACATACGAGCGATGGGCCAAATCCTTTCCGACTCGGTCTGGCAGCAGCGATTCAACTCAATGCTCATGGGGATTCTCACCCTGCTGGCGCTATCGTTGGCAGCGGTCGGTCTTTTCGGTGTCGTTAGCTACGCGGTGAGTCGTCGCGTCCGAGAAATGGCCATACGCGCTGCCGTCGGCGCCCGTCCTCGCGATCTGATGCTCCAGGTTCTCGGCGAAGGTTTTCGGATGACTGCCCTCGGCGCCATCGTGGGAAGCGTCGCGGCTTATTTTGCCGCCGAAGTTCTATCCAGCCTTCTTTACGGCGTCCAAACGACGGATTGGATCAGCTACGCGGGGGCCGCAACATTGCTTACGGTGGTGAGCCTCGCCGCAAGCTACTTACCGGCGCGCCGCGCCGCAGGGCTCCCGCCCACGGCTGCGCTCCGCAACGAGTGACGCCTCTCAATACAAGCGCCCACGAGATCACCGAGTCGGAGTGAGGCGCTCGAGCTCCTCGAAGAAGTTGAAGATAAAGGTGACCTTGTTTTCCTCGCTCTCGCCTGGCGAAAAAACCGCGAAGCGGTCACCATCGGGGTGCAGCGCGAAATCGCGAGAGTTCCTCATCGTGTCGTCCCATCGGGCCACCTCGGACCATAGCCTCGGCTTCGCGGCGCGAAACGATTCACTCTCGCTCGTGTAAGTCGCAACCATGATGCGCCCGGCAGTGTGGTAGAAAAATAACTCGTTTGTTTTGGTCGACCACGTCGGGTAGGTGCCGCCCTCGGTCGAGATCTGAAACTTCCCTTCTCGTGCGCATATTCGAGCGCTTCCGCAATTTGTAGCACAATGGCAAGAGCTTCTTCCCAAGAGAGCGGCCCCTTCGCGACGCGCTCGGCTAGCGTAGGGCCTTCAACGAGCTCGAGGATGAGCGCGTTCTCCTCGAGCCCATAGATCGACGCAATGTGAGGATGATTGAGAGACGCGAGTACTTGCGCCTCGCGCTCGAAGCGTTTCATCCGCTCGGCATCTTGCGCGAAATCCTCCAGAATCACTTTGATCGCGACGTCACGCTTCAGTTTGCCGTCGCGCGCACAGTAGACCCCACCCATGCCTCCAGCGCCAATGGGAGCAATGATCTCGTAGCCACCAAGCTTCGAACCTTTAGCAAGCGACATCGCGCGAAATTATACGTGCGATCGCAATTCGCGGTCCAGTTGATCCTGTCCACTCTGTCCACACTCACCCTCGCCCAGTTCTCGACAACGACTAGTCTCAACGTTGACACGCTGCTTCTTTGAAGCATATGCTATAGGCATATGCTTCAAAGGGAGGGTTGGCGTGTCATCTATTAAAGCGAAAGTCTTTCGGAATGGCCGTAACCAGGCTATTCGCATTCCAGTCGAGATGAGCTTTGACACGGATACGGTCACGTTGGAGAAACAAGGTAACGCCCTCATCGTAAGGCCAGTCTACCAAGGCGGTTGGAAAGCATTCTTTGCCGACGAGTCCTTGGTGCTGCCCGATGATTTCGACACTGGTGAAGACCCCGCGCCGCAGGAGCGGGAGCTCTGATGTTTCTTCTCGATACGGACACGAGTAGCTACGTAATGAAACGCTTGGACAAAGCTCTCGTGGCAAGGGTGACGGACTTTGCTCCGGGCGAGCTGAAAGTGTCCGCGGTCACGGCGTTCGAATTGGAGTTCGGCGCGAGACGGAGTCAGCGGTACGAACACTTGATTCGGGTGATTGATGCCTTTCTCGACAACGTCGAGGTCTTACCTTTTACACTTCAAGCCGCACGCGAGGCGGGAGTCATCCGGGCCGACCTTGCCGCTGTCGGGAATATGATCGCCGCTTATGACCTTCTGATCGCAGGTCACGCGAGAGCACTAGGCGCAACCCTGGTGACGAACAACATTGGCGAATTTTCGCGAGTCGATCACCTCTCCGTGGACAACTGGGCGACTACTCCTTGACTCGAGCCCGACCTGTTTCCATCGCCCGGAAAGTTCTCCAACTCGTTCCGGACCAAGTTCACCATGCAGGAAATGCAATTTTGGCAGGCTTTGCCACCCAACACACCTCAATCAATTCGTCCAAATCACTTCCAGGAGATTCGTGTAGTCGTCGGTCCAGAGCGAGCTTTTCAAAGGCCCTGCCGGCCACGGGTCCACGTGGCGGGCGATAGTTCTCAGAAACGCATCGTTCTTCGTGACGAGCACCCATTTGTTGCGTGTCTCTCCGGGACGAATGTTCCGCTGGTGTTGGACGAGCACCGCTTCGGCGCCGAGGGCCTCCGCCTGTCGCCGCACGATTCCGCCCAGCTCCATAAAGACGTTCGAGCTGTTCACGACGATGACGCCCCCGTCGCGCAAATGGTGCCAGTAGAGCTCGAACGCCTCGCGCGTCAGAAGATGTGTGGGGATCCCGCCGCCGCTGAAAGCATCCACGACAAGAACGTCGAACTCTTGCGAGCCGTCTCGCGCCAGCTCGCGCTCGAGTGAGATCCGTGCGTCTCCGAGGACGATGGACGTCTCGCTCGCCGCGTCGGCGAGATAGAAGAAGTGCTCCTTGGCGATATCGACAACGTCCGGGTCGATCTCGTAATAGCGCACCTCTTCACCTTTCCGGGCGTGGGCTACGATGGTTCCTGTGCCGAGCCCGATGACGCCGACCTTCAGCCCGTGGCGGCCTGCCTGGCGCACCACAAAACGCTGCACGCGAATCGCCTCCCCTAACCCTCCGGCCAACCCGTAATAGCCCGTGGGCTCACGGCGGCGGGAAGCGTGCATGAACTGCTCTCCGTGCGCGATGCGTCCGTGATACAGACCTCGCAAATGATCGCGTCCACCCACGCCGACATCGTAGACGCGTAGAACACCGTAAAAGCTCCGCCTGGTGTGGACGACGCCCGCAAGTTCGTCACGAATGTGGCCGCCCAGGACGACGAGCCCCCCGACGAGTCCAGCAGCCCATAGGGCGTCCAAAGAGCGGACGGCCCGGCGTGATCGATACACGCACCATCCGAGCAAAACCCAGGTAAGAACGAGCGAGAGATGAAACTCCCAGTAGCCCTTGAACCAGTAACGCGCCGCGAAGTTGACGAAGACGCCTCCGAGCGCACCTCCTATCGCGACGAGCACATAGAACGACGTGAGCTCACGGGCAGGGGGCCGGGTGCGGACGAGCTCGCCATGGCAGACCATGCAGCCGGCGAATATTGCGGCTACATAGAGGGCGACTTGCGTCACGAGGTGGGGATCTACGCCACGGAAGTCGAGCGGAAGCAAGTAGAGCACGCCGGCGAACGAGGCCACCACGGCGACGCTCCAGAAACCGCGGTGGTACCAACGCGGATTGCCAAAGGCCACGATGAAAGACAGCAAATAGACGCTCAGTGGCAGGATCCATAAAAGCGGCACCACCGCGACGTCGCGACAGATTTGATTCGTCCCCGCGAGCAGCAAGAGCGACCCAGCAAATGGAAGGAGCACCCAAAGATATCTTGGTTGCGGATCGACGGCGGGCTCGCTCGACGGCGCCGCCGTGTCGTCAGGCGCGCGCGTGAGCGCCCACGCGCAACCGCCGCTCACAAAGGCATAGAGCGCGAAGAGCGCGGACCAGATTTTCGTTTGCGTATCGAGCGTGAAAAAAGGCTCCAGCAGGAACGGATAGAGCCAGAGCCCGAGCAAGGAGCCCAGGTTCGAGAGCGCGTATAAACGATAAGGCGAGCGCTCCGGATGGATCGCCACGAACCATCGCTGCAGCAAAGGGGCGGAGGCTGCAAGTGCGAGGTAAGGGATACCGACGGAGACTGCCAGTAGCGCTGTGATTCCAAAAAGTGGATCGCCCCCACCGGCCGGCTTCCAAGTCGCGTTGGGTGTGATCGGGAGACACGCGAGTGCCACGAGAAGTACCGCTGCGTGGACGAAGACTTGCCGCTTCCGCTCGAGCCGCTCCGTCACGAAATGTGCATAGGCATAGCCGAGCACGAGCACGACCTGGAAGAACAAGAGACAGGTGCTCCAGACCGCTGGGCTTCCGCCGAACCAGGGCAAGATATAGCGCGCTATGAGCGGCTGAACTTGAAACAGTAGGAACGCGCCTAGAAAGACAGCTGAGGTATACGCAATCACGGTGATTCTGGCCCCGAGGATTACGAGGCTTCGATGGGTTATCGGATATTTCTACTGTAAAGCATCAAGCATTATTGAATCAATGCGATAATGTAAGGACTCCTGAAGGGTTGCTTTGAGCGAAGAGAACCAGATTCCGATTCGCGTAGGGCATCGCGTCGAAGACAAATGTCGCCCTTGCCGCTCCATCCGCGCGCACACGGTCATGGTCGTCGGAGGCGACGGCCAGCCGCTTCGCGTGATGTGCGATACCTGCGGAAGCCAGCATAACTACCGCGGCGCACGGCAAAGCGAGCCGCGACCTCGCCCGATGAAAACACCGGCGACGCCCACGATCGAAAGGACGAAGGAAGTCTCGATGAGCACATTCGAAACACCGTCGGATTTAGAGCAGGTCCTGCGCCAAGTGATACGCGAAGAGCTCGGCCTGACGCCCGTCACGATCGCCGATAAGTGGCGCGGGGGAACGCTCGTATTGCAGCCAGGGAAGGAGGGGGTTCAGGAAAAGACGATTCCCCTCGAAATCTTCTTCAACAAGATCGTGATGGTACGGAACAAGCTAAGAGTCCTCGAGCAAAACGTCAATAGCTCCGAGATTCCGGCGGATGTTAAAATCAAGCTCCAAAGTTATATCACCGGATGCTACGGATCGCTCACGAGCTTCAACGTGCTCTTCGCCGATAAAGAAGACCAGTTCAAGGGGGCCGGCACGGCAGACTAGGAAAATCAAGGAACCAGTCGACGAAAACCGTGGGCGAGCACGACCGGGTACATCGCCAAGTTGCGCAGCAGCGCATAGGTCGACGAGTAGCTCGGCGGCGGTGTCCCCGTTGCGAGAGCTTTCGCGAGCGCTCGCAAGTGCGTCGGCCCGAACGGCCCGTCTTGGATGCGGTCGATGAGCTCCGATGGCAGCGATGCCTCGCCGTGGAGCGCGCCGAGCCAACTACCCAGGATGGCGGCGTGCGTGTCGGTATCTCCACCCGCCGAGATGAGCTCGGTGAGCGCCCCGACGGGCTCGGACCCAAACCGCACGAACGCGTAGGTGGCCATGGGGACCGAGTGGACGACGAATCCTGAAGTGCCTAGCGCCTCGCCGGCCTCCCGCGCGCTGGCCCCGTCGCGCGCCTTCGCGAGCCCGGACGCGATGGCCTCGGCAAGGCTCTGCTCGCGCACGACCGAGAGCGCGCGTTCGACGAGCGCGCCACGATCCTCGTCTGATGGCGCGCCGACAGAGAGCGCCGTCAACTCTGCGACGAAAAGCGCGCCGTCGACGGCCCGCGCGTCGCGATGGGTGACTTCCGCGAGCGCTCGGCCATAGGCTTGACGCTCCGCGGCATCGTCGGCAAAAACCGCGCCCACCACGCCCGCGCGCATCGCCGCGCCGTTACCCGCAGACATCACTCCCGAGCGCCGGAGACCGAGCCCGATCTTGAAGCAGGCGCGAATCGTACCGAGTCCGATCCCCCAAGGGAGCCGCAAGAACCAGCCGAGCATCGCGCGGCGAAAGGCCCGGCGGCAGGACTCCAAGTCCTCGCTTCGGGCGAGGCTCTGTGCGACGAGCGCCGATTGCTCCGTGTCGTCGGAGACGAAGCCGGTGCGTCCCAGAATATGGAAATCGTCGATACGTCCGAAGCGGCGAGCGATGGCGTCAGCGCCCATGCCTTCGCAGGCGAGCCCCAGAGCGTCCCCGAGCGCTATTCCCAAGAGCGTCCCAGCGATCGCGGATTCGCGGTCTTTGTGCATAATGGCGAGTTGCTTCATTCTAGCAAGGGTAATACCATCACCGCGTGGTGAAGCGAGCGCGCCGACAACGCTTGGTGGCGGCCCTCACTATGGGCCTGGTCATCTTCGTGGTCTCGCTCGGCTTCTCGCAGCAATTGCAACAATTGCAGCAACGGCGGCAATGGCAGCAAAACCGCGGCTGGCGCGGGTGGTGGAATCGCGTCCCGCCCAAGTTCCCAACGGAAGAAGACCTGCGGGAGCGCGCCTTTTCCTTTTGTCGCGTTCTTTACGAGAGCGTGCGCGACGAGCCTCTCGGCCACGGTTGGAATACGGACTACCCCGACTCCGACACCAATTTCATGGTCCGTTTCTCCGAGCTGACATCGGCGCACATCAATCGAGACGCCGAGGGGAGGCCCAACCACATCGTGGTAACGCTCGACGACGACGCGATTTTCAACTACCCGTTCATCTTCATGTCCGATGTCGGTACCGCCGGGTTCACGCCGTCCCAAGCCGAGCGCCTGAGACAATATCTGTTGCGCGGCGGCACGCTCTACGTGGACGACTTCTGGGGAATCCGCGCCTTCGAACATTGGAAGCACGAGATGGCCCAAATATTGCCGCCCGACAGGTATCCGATCGTCGACGTGCCGCTGGACCACACGATCTTCCGGACGTTCTTCACCATCAAGGAAGTACCGCAAATTCCGTCCATTCAATTTTGGAGGCGGTCCGGCGGAACGAGCACCTCCGAGCGCGGCCTCGAGACCAACGAGCCTCACTTTCGCGGCATCTTCGATGAAAAAGACCGATTGATGGTGATCATGACGCACAATACCGACATCGCCGACGGTTGGGAGCGCGAGGCGGAAGACGACGAGTTCTTCTACCGTTTTTCCATCCGCGCCTATCCACTCGGCGTGAACATCGTGATCTATGCGATGACGCATTGAGGGCCCTAAGGGGGCGCAGAACAATAAGCTGGACACTTCCTCCGCCGTCGGGTAGGTTACTATGCCATGGTCTCGGCTACAGAAGGAGTTGGTTGGCGGCTTGCGTCGGAAGAACGACGCTGGGTGAAGGTTCTTTCGACGCTGAA
>SMYC01000065.1 GCA_004356105.1 Acidobacteriota bacterium
CTCGGACCACGGAGCGGAGCCGGGGTCAAGGCCGCGAAGCGCCGAGCGAAGCGAGGGAAGCCTTTACGCCGGCGAGCACCGTGGTCTGCTGAGGGGGCGATGGCAGACGGTTTCTACCCACAGATTTTGCCGAAGACCCATATTTATTTATACCGCGGGCGGCGCGAGATAAATCGGGTCCAGGTAGTGCTGGTTCATCGCATGCAAGTTGGCGTTGGTCAAATGGATACGAGTGCTTTACTGGTGCCTGTCAATCGGCTTTATGTCGCACGAGCTCGCGACATAACTCGATAACGGGTTGATCGAAGATCACATGTAGGCTACCGCAGCGTGACGGATATTTTCAAGACGTGGAGCCGCAAAATCTCTCGAGCCTCTCTTTCGGTCTAGTGGGTGGCGGTCTAGGGTTAGAGGCTAGTGGGTGGCGATAGCTCATGGTCGTGGGTCATGCGCACTTCGATTGTCCGAGTATTGCTTGAATGGTGTCGATGTCGTAGTCGTCGAAGGTGAGTCGCGAACCCAATAGCGCGAACCCAAATGGCGCGAAGAGTGACGGGTCGTCGTCGCGATTCTTCTGGCAGCTGGACTGGACAAGCGAGAGACCGCAATGGCGGATCGAGCGCGGGAAACTCTACTATGTTCGCGCTTCAGCCACGGATCTCGGTGCGGGAGGCACACCGTCGCAGAATTTCCCGAATAGCTGGGCGCGTTCTCTTCAACTCGGCTTGGATCGGATCGCTGTTGTCCTGCGACGTATTTCTATATTCTGTTGTCCTATATACTGCTCTCCTGTATATAATGCGCAAATGGCATCCACTTCACGTACCGCCATCGACGAAGCCAAGAAAGGCAGCGCAGACCTGCTTATTCTTACGCTCGTCGATGAGACCGCGCTCCACGGCTATGAGATTGCCCGGCGCATCGACCAACGTTCCGGCGGTACTCTGAGCTTTACGCTCGCATCGCTCTATGCGACGCTTTATCGCCTCGAGGAGCGCGGGCTCGTCCGCGGCCGCTGGGTGGAGCGCGCCGGCCAGCGCCGTCGTCGCTACTACCGCATCACCGCGAGTGGACGCAAAGGGTTGGCGGCTCAGCGTGAGGACTGGCGGCGCTTCATCGCCGCCCTTACGGAGGCGGCAGGCCTCGAGCCAGCCTGACAGGAAATGGCGAGCGAGAAGCTTTCGCCTTCGGGTGTCGACTGGCACAGAGCGGTACGACAGAAGGCTCAGCTCAGCGGGGCCGACCTGCCGCACGCCACCGTCGACGAGCTCGCGCTCCACCTCGAAGATCTCTACGGCGCTGCACTGGCCGTAGGCGCTACCGAGGAGCACGCGCGCATCCGAACTTTGGAAGCATTGGACGCGTCGCCGCTTCACGTCTTGAAAGCACAACTTCCGCGCGATCCGCAGCGTCATAAGGCGCGCGAGGCCGATGATGCCGCGCGCGCGGCAACCGGAAGGAACCTCCAAATGACGACAGCCATGCGCATGGCGCTACGCCAGTTTCGCCACCACCCCTCCTTCGCGCTCATCACCATTCTGGTGCTGGGCCTCGGGGTTGGTGCGGCGACGACCGTCTACACGATTGTCGAATCGGTGGTGCTCAGGCCTCTGCCCTATAGTGAGCCCGATCGGCTCGTCACGATTTGGGATACGAATGTCGGCGAGGCTCGTCTTCACGATCCCATTTCGCCCGTGAACTTTAGCGACCAGCGAGAGCTCGACGTCTTCGAAGACGCTGCGGCGTGGTGGCGGCCTGGCATCAATCTTATCGATCCCGGGCTCGACCCGGTCCGCGTCAACACGATCGAGGTCAGCGGCAACTTGTTCGATCTTCTCGGCGTCCGTCCGCAGATCGGTGCTGGTTTGCCGGCCGGTGGCCCGCTTTTTGTCGAGAACGAGCTCGTTGCCGTCATCAGCGACCGTCTTTGGCGCACGCGCTACAGCGCGGACCCGTCTATCGTCGGCAAGCAGCTCAGCTTCAATGACTCGGCCTATACGATCTTGGGCGTCATGCCTGCTGGATTTCATTATCCGGATGATGTTGACGTCTGGGAGCGGCTGCGTTGGGACATGACACAGCACAGCCGACAAGCGCGTTTCATGGAGGCCGTCGCCAGGTTGTCGGACGGAACGACCATCGAGCAGGCACAGAGCGCCATCGACGCTTTGTGGACAAGACTCGAGACGGAATCTAGAGATACGAATAACAGCACCGGTCCGGGTTGGGGCTCCCGACTGATTCCGCTCCTCGATGAGCAGCTTGGCTATTACCGCCCAGCGCTTTTCGTGTTGTTCGGGGCGGTCGGGTTGTTGCTCGTGATCGGCGTCCTCAATGTCGGTACGCTACTTTTGACACGCGCCCTATCACGGGAACGCGAGATCGCGGTGCGCATCGCCATGGGCGCGGCGCCGAGGCAGCTGGTGGCGCAATTGATGGCGGAGAGCTTCGTCTTGTCGCTCGCGGGTAGTGTCGCGGGACTCGTTGCGGCCGCGGTGGCATTGCCGGTGCTCGTTCGCCTCACACCCGTCGAGATCCCGCGTCTGGCGGAGGTACAGGTAAGCTGGGCGTCCATCGGCGTTGGGCTCGGCGTCGCGTGTGTGACCACCGTGTTCTTTGGTCTCGTGCCTGCGCTCATTCTCCTGCGCGGCCGGCTCACCACGGACCTCAAGTCTGGCGAGCGCGGCAGCTCGAAAGGAGCTAGACGAATTTACTCGCTGCTCGTCGCTGGGGAGGTTGCACTTGCCTGTGCTCTTTTGACGAGCTCGGCGCTTCTCGTGCGTACCGTCCGCCAGATGGTCGAAACGCCCACCGGTGTGCAAGCCGATACGGTGCTGACGACTACGATCCAGTTGGCGAGCGACGCCTATAACGACTGGAATGTCGTTGCCGATACGCATTCCCGAATCATCGAACGCATCCGGGAACAGCCTGGCGTGGAAAGCGTGGGCGCCAGCAACTTCCTGCCTTTCGAGGTCGGCTGGCGTGTACCCTTCGCGGTTCAAGGCGTTGATGCCGTCGCGAACGTGGATGATTTGCCGCAGGCCCAAATGCACAGTGTCAGCGAGGGCTACTTCGAGTCGATGGGCGCTACCCTCGCACGCGGCCGTACGTTCACATCATTCGACAGAGCCGATGGTCCGGGCGTTTTGATCGTCAACGAGTCCTTCGCGCGGCAATACTTGCCGGACCGCGACATCGTGGGCACCACTATCATGATCTATGCGGGGGGGATCGGTCCGCTCGGCCGCAACCTGCTCGAGGGGCACGGATCCTACCCGACAGAAGTGGTGGGGGTCATCCGTGACGTCCGCAACGCGCCGCTTGGCCAGCCGACCGAGGCCGCCTTCTATATGTCGACCCGACAGTTCCCGTTTCGCGAACTGTTTCTTTCGGTGCGTGGCACTGATTATGACACGCCTGCGGCGCTCGCGGCCGTGCGCGCGGCTCTGCGAGATGTGGCGCCCGACGTTCCGATGGCGGCCGCGCGCACTTGGAGCGATCGCCTGGCCGAGCGCACGGCAGAGCCACGGTTGCTCATGACCGTGCTCCTCTTCTTTGGCGCTTTGGCGGCCCTTTTGGCGGCGCTCGGCGTCTACGGCCTCTTCTCCTGGTCGGTGGCCCTTCGTAGGCGCGAGCTCGCGATTCGGCTGACGCTCGGGGCGCCCCCGGCTCGTGTGGGCGCGCTCGTCATCCGCCAGGGCGCGATGCTCGTCGGGGTCGGCATCGTCTTGGGCCTTGTCATCGTTCGTCTTGCTGAGGGTGTGCTGGCGCGCGTGCTCTTCGAGGTTTCGCCGAGTGACGCGGGCTCGACAATCGCGGCGACTGGGCTGCTGCTCATAACAGCGCTCGTCGCTTGCGCCCCGCCAGCCATCCGCGCGATGCGCGTCGATCCGGTCGAGGGACTCCGGGCAGAGTAGTTCCACGCTGCGGCGCTGGAATTACGCGCATACATTTCGCCTCTGGCGAGGCTGGGCTCGTCACGGAGGGAGAATCATGGAAAAAGTCAACATCAAGCAAAAATTAGACTCGTTCAGCGAGACTTGGGTCCCCAAGATCGTCGGCGAGCTCAATGGGCAACACGTGAAAGTCGTGAAATTCGAAGACGAGTACGTCTGGCATCACCACGAGGTGGAAGACGAGTTGTTTCTCGTCGTCGAGGGCCGTATGGAGATCCACCTCCGCGATCAGATCGTCGCGCTCGATCCCGGTGAGTTCTTCATCGTCCCGCGGGGCGTGGAGCATAAACCGGTCGTGCCGGAAGGACTCGCTAGTATCTTGTTGTTCGAGCCCGCCACCACCCGCAATACCGGCAACGTCGACCACGGGCTGACGATCGAAGCCGCCGATCTCAAAAAAATCTAATACCGCTCATTTGTTGCGCTTCGCCTAACGAGGCTCGCCGCGGGGAACGCCACCACCTTCATGCGTGGTTGGAGTTGGGGCTTACGTCTTGCTTTGAGGGCCTTGCCCCGTTTCACGATTGAGTCTGCTCCCGAGAACGGCGTTGATGTCGTGAACGTACCACGCGGAACGAAGAACTTACTTCCAGCTGCGATTCCGGGGAATTTCGCGACCAAGTATATCTAACTCGACATTCCACTCGATCCGCCATCGTTGCGTGCGGCCCCCGGTCGAGGGACGCTGCGCGGAGTAAGTTCGACGTTGCGATCTGTGCAGGGCAAATCTTAGCGGTTTCTCCGGCTCCGCTTGCCAGCTAGCATCCGAGTCGCTTAGACTCGAACGTCGAAGACCGAAGGAGGTGACTGATGCTCGGTGTTCTGCTCGCGGCTGCGCTCGCCATCGAAATTCCGCTCCTAGGGGCGCCTCTCGCCCTGGAGGTGGTTCAGGAGCTGAACCTGTTGCCGGGCGTCGAACGGATCGAGGTCGAGGGCGATCTTCTGCGCCTCACCGTTGTACCGGGGCGGGCTGTCCGCTACGCCGATATCACCCGCACGATCCGCAGCCATACCGTGGCCACCGAGCTCGACGTTGACCAGATCCCCCTCGGCCGGCAAACCATCTTTCAAATGGATGCGGGGCAGTGCTTCCATTGCGCCTCCGCCCCTCTGGCCAAACGGCTCGAGCGCAAGCCCTGGCTCGCCACTTGGAGCGTCGTCGGCTACGCCCCGAAGGGCAGGATGCACTTTCGCATCGAGCCGAAAGAGCCCACGACCCTCGAGGCCCTGGGTCGGCTTCCCTTCGAGGACGTGCTGTTCACCGACCAATACGACGGCATCGAGGAGGTTCAGTACGACTGGCCGACCGGAGGCGTTCACTGGAAAGCGACCGAGGAAGAGGCGCGCGAGGAAGCGGCGCGCCTCAAGAAACCCCTCATGCTCTTCCCGACCGCCGGCACGTGAGAGGGCGGACTCTTTGTGAGAACGGGTCCGTTCTCTGATGCAGCCGTCGTCAACATCATCAACCGCTACTTCGTCGCTTATCACATGGACAACACCACTTGGAGCGAGCCCCGATACGGCTTCGTGCCCGGCCAGGAACACGCTTACATCATTATGGAGACACCAGAGGGCATCGAGCCGGGCGTCGAAAAAGATCTCGTGATTCTGGACCGCTTGGGCATCGTGCTCGATCCGAAAAAAGTGCGCCTCGAGCTCCTCGGGTTTCTCGACAAGCACCCCGAGCTTTACCATCCGCTCGAGGAGATGGTGCGCCTCCGATCCGAGGATAACCCTCAGTCGCGTCTCCGCCTCGCCGAGCTCTTGCTCGACGAGGGACAGACGGCAGAAGCGCTCGCGCTAATCGATCGCTCCGACTCCCTGTCCGCGGCGAGCGCCGTGATGAAAGCCCGCGCCCACCGCATGGACGCCGACTACACCGAGGCCGCGGCGGCGCTCGACACGCTCGCCCACAATACGCCCGACAAGCTCGCCGGAGACGTGAAGATGGAGCGCATCCGCATCGCCTTCGAGCAGAACCAGGACGACGAAGCCGCGGCTCTACTCGACACGTTTCTCGATCGCAACGTCCTTCCGGCGCTCGGCGCCGAAGCTCATTGGCTTCGGGGCTGGCTCCACTACCGAGCCGGACACGAGGAGCGCGCTATCGACACCTGGAGCCAAGGCATCGAGCGCTATCCGCCGGCAAAAGCGCTCTTCAGCCAAAAAGCCTACTTCACGTCGATCCGACTGAACTGGGAGCTCCCCGACAACGTGGACCAGACTTACTAGAACTCCAGGCTATCTCAGCTCCTCGAACCAGTTGAGGACAACATGAATTTCGTTGGGCGCGGACTCTTCGCTCGACACCTCCTCCTTGATCATCAGGAACCGCTGCCCGTCCGCGGTTACGTCGTAATGTCTCACCGCTCCGCTGGTGTAGCTTCCCACGAACAACACTGAAGACGTGCCGAGCTCGATACCGCCCTCAGTGAGAGCGACAACGGGAACCGCCATCATCTGGTCTCCGTTGCGATAAAAGAGCTCCTCCTCACTCGAAGACCACATCGGGTAGGCACCTCCGCTCGGTGTGACCTGCCACCGCCCCGCGTCCACGTTGGGGTAAGGGCTGATGTAGATTTCGGTGCGGCCGGGCTCCCTCGAATGGTAGGCAACCCACTTGCCACTCGGTGAGATCTGTGGATACCACTGAGAACGAGGGCCGACCACCAGTGGCCACGTCGAAGTCCGCAGCTCCGAAAAATTTCGGGAACACTCCGGAAACCGCCGGCAGGGCCTCGCCCGTCGTTTTCAGTCGTGTGGCGTCGAATGGCACGACCATCAACGCGCCGTCAACCACATACACGAGATGCCCAGTGGGGACGTAGCGGGGAGATGAGCCTCCACGAATCAGCACGCGGTGCTCGCCGGTCTCGAGTGACAAAACCGCGATGTCGAATTCCTCTCCTCTTTCGATCGCAAAAAGCACCGCCCCATTGCCCGGGAGCATTTCCGGCCACAGGTGGCTGCCGTCGTCGGACTTCGTCAGCTGCCGAGGCTCTCCGCCGCGGGCCGGCACTTGAAAGAGACCGGTGCGGGCGATGGCGAAGACGATCGTGCCATCCCCACTCCAGCTCGCGCCGCGGAAACCGCCCTCGATCTTGCAGATCGTCGTCAGAGGGCCTCCGCGAAAGGGAACTTTTTGCAAGGAGTCCGCCGCTTCGAATCCAAGTACCGTCGGGCGAGACGAAGGGACTATTGGGATTCACAACGTCCAAGCGGGTCGTCTCGAAGCGATCGATGAGCCGGACGTGCAGAACGCGGCCGGTACCCTTGTAGACGAGCCACTCGCCATCCGACGAAATCGCGAGCTTTCGGCTGATCGGGTTGACCTGGGGTGCCGACGACGGTGGTGTCGACACCGTGAGTCGGACAACACGCGGCGCGGCAGGTCGCGTGAGACCCAAGACGGCCAAGCCCGCGACGAGACCGGTGACGACAACGGCCGCGATCCACTGCAGGGTTCGCGGCTTGGACGCGGCGGGGTCGCTCGCAGGAGCGGAGATCTCGAACGCACCTTCCAGTGCAAGGCGGACGTCGCCGATGTCGCGTACGCGCTCTTTCGGGTCCTTCTTCAGGCAGCGAGCGAGATAAGTGCGCAGCGTCGGAGAAACGTCCGAGGGTAGTGCGTCCCAATTCGGCTCGGACTTCATGACCTCGGCGAGCGTCAGCGAGACGTCCTCCGCTTCGAACGCCCGCCGACCCGTCAGCACCTCGTACAGCACAGCACCGAACGCCCAGATACCGGCGCGCCTATCGACAGGCTTTCCGCGTGCCTGCTCCGGTGACATATACGCCGCCGTCCCCATGATGACGCCCGCACCCGTCGCCGCTGCCGACATCGTCGGTGACTCCGAGGGCTCGCCGTCGCGGTGGATGATGCCCCGCTCGTGCGCCGCCTCCATAGCCTCGGCCATTTGCCTGGCGATGGCAGCGCTTCCTCGAGCGGGATCGGCCCTTGGGCGATGCGCTCCGCGAGCGTCGGGCCTTCCACGAGCTCGAGCACGAGGGCCGTGATGCCGTCCGATTCCTCCAGCCCGTAGATCGCTTCAATGTTGGGATGGTTCAGCGAAGCCAACACTTCGGCCTCGCGAGCAAAGCGTTTCATGCGCTGCTCGTCACGAGCGAAAGCCTCCGGCAGAACTTTGATGGCGACGTCACGCTTGAGCTTCGTATCGCGAGCGCGAAAGACCTCTCCCACGCCGCCCGCACCAATGGGCTCGAGGATCTCGTAGTGGCCGAGACGCGTGCCTGCGGAAAGCGTCATCGGCCAAACAGGTGACCACCTACTACGTCGAGGACGGCGAGGAAGGTGCCGAGTGGCGGCGGCTCGTCTATCGAATCGTCGGCGACAACGCCTATGAGGAGTTGATGTACCGCGAATCGGCGGACGGGTGGGACCAGCTCGCGGACCTCAAGTTTAGGCGTGACGCGAACTGACGCGCGCACTGGATGATGATTGCCATATCTGTCCGACGGCTCTAGACTGCGTCGAGAAACGGGGCGTTCTTTAAAATGGAGTATTACCAATGAAACAAATGGCTTGCTTGATTCTTTGTCTGATGGTTCTCGCGGTGCCCGCGATGGCCGCCGAGCTGAACGTTGGCGACGCGGCGCCGGACTTCGAGCTTCAGGGTAGCGACGGAAAGTCGTACCGGCTCTCGGATCTCAAGGGCAAGGCTGTCGTCCTTGCGTGGTTTCCGAAAGCTTTCACCGGCGGGTGAACGCGCGAATGCAAGTCGCTCCGTGAGAGCGGCGACGCGATTCGGGCTTTTGCCGTCAATTACTTTGCTGCAAGCTGCGACACCGTCGAGACTAACAAAGAGTTTGCGGAATCCCTGTCTCTCGACTACCCACTCCTGAGCGATCCTGGCAAGGATGTCGCGAAGTCCTATGGAGTGGTGACGCCTGAGCGTGAGTTGCCGCATCGTTGGACGTACTACATCGATGCCGAGGGCAAGATCCTCCATATCGACAAGAGCGTGGACACGAACACCGCCGGCGCGGACGTTGCGGCGCGGTTGAAAGAGCTAGGGGTCCCGGCGGCCAGCGAATAGAGCGCGCACATCCCAGCGTGTGTGGCGACGCTCACGCAGCACGGACTAAGTTTCGAGGCATGAGCAGGGCCGTCGAGTTCCGGAGAAAGCTCGGCCATCCCGTCATCGACGGGGATGCGCACCTTTTCGAGGTCGGCCTTGTCCTCCTCGATTTTCTGAAGAAAGTCGGAGGCCCCGATATCGTCAGCCGGTATCGGGGCCTTCGCAAACACTCCGTCTGTCACGACACCCGCACGATCAGCTTCTTGATTTCGGGTGCGGCTCGAGAACAACAGAAGGGCTCGCCAGGATCATGACCATGCTGCAGAAGCTCAACGCCAAAATAGGCGGGGTCTATTAAGGTTGGTGGAACGCTGTGGCGTCCATGGTTTGTCTGATGCTCATCTTCGGCGTGCCGACCGTGCTTCTTCCTTTCGTGTACGGGCCTGTCATCGACGAGTTCGCCAAGCACTGCTTTGGGCCAACTCAACTCGGCAAGCTCATCGGCATTCTCACCGCGGTGGCGAGCGTCGGCTATGCCGCGGGTCCGGTTGCCGTGGGGTGGATATATGACCAGAGCGGCACCTACCGCTACGCCTTTGTATTGCTGCTCGGCCTGACTATCGTCGCGGCGGCGCTTCTCTCGTGGGTCCAACCGACCTACCGCAATCAGCTCGTTCGCAGGGGCATAGAAAACGTGCCGATATCAGCCCGCTCGACCACGCTAACGCGCGGACGAGTTAAAGCGGCGGCGCGTCGTCATCGCCTTCGGACTCCGGCAGCTCGCCAATCTCCTTGAGAAGGGAATCGATCTGCTCTTCCGATAACCCTTGGCTGTTCTGCCGGACCGAATGTTCGAAACCGTCCGCCTCGGTGCCGCAATCCGCTTTCTCCATCTCTTCCGCGACGCAGGCAGGATGAACGTGGATGGGCATCGTACGGTACTGGGTTCCGAACTCGACCTCGCGGCCGAGAACGACACGGAGACTCCCTTTCTCCATGATGTCGCCGCAATTCTTGCACTTGGCGCGACCGGACGGGTCGACCTCGAACCAGGGAATCTGCTTGCGCGCCTGCCGTTTCTCTTCGGCTTCTTCATTGACCTTCCGGAGCTCTTCGATCGTCGGGTATTCCTCGGGCGGCTCCTTGGCTTGTTTCCAAGCTTCCGTCGCATAGGCCTCTTCGACATCGTCGAGCCGGCGCTTGGCCGCGCAGGTCAGGTGATGCCATAGATAGCCGATGCCGTAAGGACCTTCGATGAGCACACCGAGACGAAGCACACCCTTGTCGATCTTCTTGCGGCAGCTCTTGCACTTGGAACGGCTCGAGCGAGCGCCTTCGAGGACATAGGGGGCGAGCTCGGGCTCCGGTGCTTTCGCCGGGGGAGAGGGAACTTCACTGGCCATAGTTACTCCATCTTTGAATCTCAGGATTAGGATCGCCTACCGGGCGGCGTCTTGGCAAGAGGTTTCACGGGTCGATGACGACGGGCTGCACCCAGGCGGATTCGTACTCGCCTTTTTTGTAGGGATTGTTCTTCAGTTTGGACGAGACGACTTTCGCACGGACGTAGAGCTCGTCGCCTCGAAACGTGTAGCTCGGCAGGGCGCCTTCAACGGTAGCGAGGACCTCTCCAATCGTTTCGCTATATCGAAATAAAACAGAAGCGTCCTCGGCGTGGATCTCTTCCGTCGTGCGGTCGTAACCGCGCCGTGTACCGATGAACTGGGTCACGTAATCGATGTCGTTCTCTTCCTGAATCACGAGTGACAAAGTGTCACTCGAGAGCTGAACGTCGTCGAGAGTAACCCCGGAGGAGCCGTAGAACTCGCCCGCCTCGAGCGCTCGGATGATCGCGTCGGTTGCGAGCTCGGCCGCGCGCACCATCACCCATCCCCTACCTGGATTGGCGTGCTCGCCGTCGAAGTCGTAGTAGAAGTGCGCATCGTCGACAGTGAGTCCGTACATGATGGGCAAGCCCGCCGACAATCGCTCGGCGAGTGCGATATCCCACATCCGCGCGGTGCTCGGGCGGGCGTCATCGCCTTCGTTGTGGACTTGCGGGTGACCGTTATAGACCTCGAAGAACTTCTCTCCCTTGAGCGCGATGAGGTCCTCGACCTTGATGGCCCACCCAAAATTCGGATGGTTGATGTGCGGGAACATGAGCTGTCCCGTCCTCTCCCGCTGTTCGAGCACGGCGTCCACATTGTTCTGCATGACGTCACGCACGCTGTCACCGCCTTGCGCCCCGATGAGCTCGACGATGTTTGTGGCGTTCACGTGGATGGGCTTCCCGTCAAACCGGTCCGAGATCTCCTCGCCCGAAAAAAGGAGAAAAGCGCCGGGCTCTTCGAAGAGAGGGCGGTACTCCTCGAGCGTCCTGAGCTGCACGAGGTGGGCGCCCCCTTCTTCTTTCTCCATCACCCAGTCCGGGAACCGCTCCTTGTACGCGGCGAGGACCTCTCCGCCCCCTCTTGTCGAGGTGTCCATGAAACGGTCGCCTTCGTGGAGGACGTTGTGATCCGAGATGGCGAGAAAGTGATAACCACGGCTCTTGTACCAGTGCACCACCTGCTCCGGGTAGTCATCCCCATCGCTCCAGAGGGAGTGCGTGTGCAGATTGCCCTTCCACCACTGGACCGTGGGCGCAGGATCACTGACAGCGCTAGGCTGCCAGCAAGACGTGAGAAGACTGACGACCAAAATAACATGCATCGCGAAACGCAATCGAAACCCCCTAAGGGTCGGTGCAAGACCATATCCCATATCAACTTATACCGCAAAATCCCCCGAAAAAGGTTGACCTTTGCCCCTCGCTCCCCTCACAATATTAATAGGCCACCATCAAACCGCTTCTTGGAGGGTCGCGCAAAACCGTGGATTGTCCGTCTTGCGGCCGCCAAAACGCCTCTGAGCGCATGGAGTGCGAGTTCTGCCAGGCGTTGCTGGTAGAGGTATTCGAGAGTAACGAGAGCGACGAAGCCGCGAAGACCGATCCCATCCAAGTGTTCGGTCTCGATCATTCGACCGACACCGACGCGCTATTGCGGGCGGCGCAGGAGATCGACCAAGACGACGCTGCCGTCGATAACCAGGCGCCACTGCAACGCTTACCGCGTCCGCCCGACTACACGGGTGAGCTCCCACGGTTCTTCCGCTTCGGCAACCGCTACCAAATTCTCGAGAAAGTCGGCGAAGGCGGGATGGGTCGCGTCTACAAAGCGCTCGACCTCGAGCTCGACCGGCCGGTAGCCCTGAAGACCATCCGCCCCGAGAAAGGTAAGAGCCGGGAAGTTCTCGAGCGCTTCAAGCAAGAGCTCATCCTCGCCCGCAAGATCACGCACAAGAACGTCATCCGTATTTACGACTTGGGTGAGTCCGACGGGATGAAGTTCTTCACGATGGAGCTCATCGAAGGCGAGAACCTGCGCGAGACGCTCCAAAAGAGGAAAAAGATTCCCGTCAAAGAGTGCCTCTCGCTAATGACGCAGATTCTGAGCGGCCTTGGCGAAGCACACCGCCAGGGCGTCGTGCACCGCGATCTGAAGCCACAGAACATCATGGTGGACCAGGAGGACGTTGTGCGCATCATGGATTTCGGCATCGCCCGCACCGCCGACTCCGCAACGATGACGGGCACCGGCGAGATGATGGGAACGCCCGACTACATCTCGCCCGAGCAAGTGAAAGGCGACACTGCCGACGCGAAATCCGACCTCTATGCCTGCGGCGTGATTCTCTTCGAGCTTCTGACCGGCGAAACTCCGTTCAAAGGAGACACACCGATCGCAAAGATCGTCGCGCGCCTTCAAGTCAAACCACCTTCGCCGCGCGACAAAAACAGCGAGATTCCGGGATATCTCGAGCGCATCGTTCTGAAGTGTCTCGAAGTCGACCCCGAGCTTCGCTATCAAAACGCAGAGGAAGTTCTGCAGGATCTAGAGCGCGAGCAGGTCGATCGATCGCTTTGGCTGAGGCTGCGCAAGTCGGTCGCGCACCACAAGGCTTGGGTCGCGACCGCTTGCTTGGCCGCATCTCTTGGGATCGGCTACGCGTACTATTCTTCTCTGCCTTCGCCTCTAGTGGCCGCGGACGTCGCCGTTACGAGCATCGCAGTGCTGCCGTTCAGCAACGTCACGAACTCAGAAGAGTGGGCGTGGATGGTCAACGGAATCCCGGAGCTGCTCGTGACGGACATTTCGCAGTTTCGCTCCCTCAGGGCCGTGACCACCAACCGTATCGACCAGATTCTAGAGGATCTCGGAAAGGCTGGACAAAGTCGATTCGACGAGGGAACGGTCCGGGTCATCGCGGAGATGGCCGCTTCGGATCTCGCGCTTCATGGCAAATTCGTGGAGTCGGGAGGCCAGTTGCGCATAGAAATGACCCTCGTGGATCTCGGAACAGGCGTCTCCACACCGCTGCGAGTGGATGGCTCCACTTCAGAGTTGTTTCCGTTGGTCGACGCACTCACCGAAAAGGTGACGGCGGCGGCGAACGTAGATCTGTTGCAAGAAGCGATTCGGCCACTAACCGAGGTCTCGACCGATTCGATCAGGGCTTTTCGCACTTATCACGATGCGCTTGGCGCCATGCACTCGGGAGGGCATCAACTGGCGATACCTCTTCTTGAAGAGGCACTGGAGCTCGATCCGACCTTCGCTATGGCTTACGCCAGACTGGCCGAGGCGCATTTCTACCTGGGAAACGACGCCGCCGCCCAGCAAGCTGTTCGCGAAGCGGAAAAACGCGCGGAAACCAGCGCACTTCCATTGATTGAGCGCTACGAGATCAACGCCATCGCGGCGCGCATCGACGACGATCCGGAAAGGGCGGTTCGTAACTACCAGGAATTAGCCAAGCTCTACCCCGACGAGCCCCAGGTGCAGCTGAGCCTAGCAAGCTCGCTCGAGACCATGGGGCAGATCGACGAAGCAATAGAAAAGTACCGTCACGTGATCGAGCTCTCGCCCAAATTTGGCGAGGCCACTCTAGGGTTGGGACGCATGCTCGTTCTCAGCGGACAATCGGAGGCAGCGATTCCTGCACTTCATCACGCCCTCGAGAGTGGCGATTTCGAGAAGGATCTCGAGGCGCTCGGCATGATCCACTCGATCTTGGGGGTCGCGCATCGAACTTTGTCCGACTACGAATCCGCCATCTCGGAGCTTCAGAAGTCGCTGAGCTATCGCCGGGCCGCCGAGAACGATCGCGGCGTCACCGCTACCTACACGAACTTGGCGGGGATCTATGCAACGTTGGGCCGCGTTCAGGAGGCACGAGAGCTTCTGCAAGAGGGACTCGCCATCGCCAAGTCGACCGACAATTCGACGATGGAGTCTTTCGCGCTCGTCAATCTCGGCGAGGTCAATCAAGGAGCCGGAGATTTGCGGGAGGCGCTCGCCAATTACAGCGAGTCGCTCGAGATCGAGTGGGAACGCGGCGAGCATACAGAGCTCGCCGATCGACTGAACGTTATCGGTAGTGTGTACTCGCAACTTGGCCGCTACGCGGACGCGACCGTCTATTTGGAACAGGCGAGGCTCCACATCGAAAAAGCGAACGACCCCGCGGCTCGGGGCTACAACCTGCTCATGACGGCCCGGATTCACCAAGCCAAGGGCAACTACGAGTCCGCCATCGAGGCTTTTCTGAGCGCCATTCCTTTGCTGCGGGACACTGGCCAGTTGCCGGAGGTGGCCGGCGCCAACGAGCAACTTGCGGAGATCTACCTCCAGCAGGGACGCGACGAGGATGCCCGCGCCGCGGTGGAGCAAAGCCTGGCCACAAACGAGCAGCTCCGCGTCCCGATTCGCTTGGCGGAAACAAAGATTCACGAAGCACTTTATCAAGTTGCGATGGGCCAGACCTCGGCCGCCGAGGATACGGTGAGCAAGGCGGAGAAGCTTCTTGCGGAGCTCGACGGAGGTCGTGTTCTCATTCTGCTGCAACTGGCGAAAGGAAAAATTCAGCACGAGCTGGGCTCACCCGACTCATCGATGAAGGCCTTCGAAGCAGCTCGTGACCTCGCGAGAGAAAGCGGCTATCTACTTTTGGAACAAAGGGCGCGCTTGGAGCTCTCACGTTCGATGATGGAGAGTGGAGATTCCGCTCGAGTGGATGCGGAGCTAACAGACATCATCAAAGTATCGAAACGAAGACGGCTGCGTCCTCTCGAGGCCGAAGCTTGTCTCCTACTTGCAGAGACGTACCTTCGATCGTCAGATTCGGCGCGAGCCGAGGCGATGATTGGCAGAGCGGTATCCTTGGCGTCGGAGTTTGGTGGCGCGCGCCTCCTCGGCGCCGCCAAACGCTTGCGAGCCCAGCTCGAACAAGAGCTAGCGGGCGGCGAGGAGCTCTGAGCGAAAGCAAACAACTCCCCAAAAAAAAGCAGCCCCCCCAAAGAGAGGCTGCGTTCCGGATAACCTCAAGCTCGACTTGCGAGGATGTCGCGGCTTTAGAATTTCTTACCTTTAGAACCGGCTTGGATACGAGTTTTGACTTTCATGAAGGCTCCTCAGTTGTTGATTCGCCCCGCACATGAAACAAATCCTGTCACGCGTAACATTAGATCAGACGCCTGTGTAGTGTCAAGCCCGCAGTTTCGTGTAAAAAGGTAACACACTGTTGGGAACTCCCGTCAGGTACCTCGGACTTGGCTATCCGTCGTAACCTGACTGCCGCTTGGGTCATCCAGAAACTGCGTAAAGCTTTTCCCTGAAGATCGACACCCAGAGCGCCTCGTAAACTTCCGAATGAACGGGTGTTCCCTTAACCTGCATTGACTATGTCTCGCCCGGTTGCTAGGTTTTCATCCTCAGCCCATCAAGCGGGTGTAACTTGACAATGTCCAAAGAGGTGTTTATGAAATATGTGCTTCTTGTGGCCGTAATGCTCGGCCTTATCATGACTCCGGCTCTCGCGCAGACTGTTCCAGAACTTCCGTTCGAATCGGTCCCCAATCCACTGAAATTGCCTAACGATGTCCACTTCGGTGAGATCGCTGGCGTGGCGGTCAATTCAGTTGGGCATGTCTTCGTCTTCTCGCGCGGTAACTCGGTCGGACCGGCTTACATGGCCACCGCCTCCCAGTTACTCGAGTTCGACGCCAGCGGCAATTTCGTCCGAGAGATCGGCAAGAACCTGAATGCCTGGTCCTACGCGCACGCCGTTCGCGTGGATCCGCAAGACAACATCTGGATCGTGGACAAGGGATCGAACATGATCCTCAGGTTCACTCCCGAGGGTCACGTGGATTGGGTCTTTGGTCGCAAAGGCGAGGCTTCGCACATTCAGGTGCCACCTGACTACGAGACCGTGATGGCTAGAAGGCTTGCGCGCATGGGCGTGGACGTGGACATACCTGAGAATAACAACCCGCGCTGGCCGATACCGGTACATCGGGACAACGTTTTCAACCAGCCCACCGATGTAGCGTGGGACTCACAAGGGAACTCATACTTCACCGACGGCTACATCAACTCGAGGGTTGGCAAGGTCAACGCACGAGGAGAATGGGTAGCCAGCTGGGGATCGCTTGGCACGGGGCCC
>SMYC01000066.1 GCA_004356105.1 Acidobacteriota bacterium
GATCCGCGTATTCGGGATCCGTTCGCGTCGCATCCGCGACGCCCTCGAAGCCAAATGCACTCTGAGCCGACTGAACGTGCTCGGTCTCGATGTGTTCCGATCCCTCGAGGTAGGCGTTCAACATTGATTGTGCCGCGAAGACGTTGATCTCGCGAGGCAGGCCGTGAGAGAGATAGCGAAGGGCCTCTACGGCGCCGGCGGCGAAAATCTCCGACGCCCTGGGTCGCCCTACCGCGACGAGCCGGTGTGTAAGATACCGTCTGGTCTCTTCCAAGCCGAGTGGTTTCAGCTCGTATCTCAAACTGATGCGCTGTCGCAGGGGCCGCAGTTCCGGCGTGCGCAAGCGATGATCGAGCTCGGGTTGGCCGACGAGAAACACGTGCAGTAGCCGCGAGCCATTGAGCTCCAAATTGGAAAGTAGCCTGACCTCCTCGAGCACTGCGGGTTTCAAGAGCTGCGCTTCGTCGAAGACCAAAAGGGCCGTCTCGCCCGTCTCCGCTTTCTGCTTCTTCAGAAACCCCTCGAGCCGGGCGAGAATGTGCGGCTTCGTATCCCTGGACTTCACGGGAACCCCGAAGCGTATGGCGACCTCCTGCAATAACTCACGCGGGTTCAGGGTCGCATAGTTGACCGTCGCGACCGGGACGTCACTAGAAAGTTTCTCTTGGAAGGCGAGGACCGCCGTCGTTTTACCGCTTCCAACCTCACCGGTAAGAAGAACGAACGCTTCGCCGTTTTCGAGCGCATAAGAGAAGTGGGCTAGAGCGTCGCGCAGCTCTACGCTCTCGTAGATGAGCTCGGGTTCTGTCGTCGACCGGAACGGATTCCCCTGCAAATTGAAATGCGACTCGTACATTCAGCTCCGCCCCGTCGGCGGCCCACCGAGCGTGGGGAACTCTTTTGCGAGCCGAAATTTATCCGTTCAGCGGAGAGATTCTATCAACGAGTGGTCCGCAGTGCAACCCGTGAAATATATCAACGGCCGCGTTTGGCATGGTCGAATCGGCGCCGGCGCGCCGCGCCAGCGTGAATCGGTTCGAGCTCTGGCTCGGGATGAGCTGGCTCGGGAGCGGTCGAGCGCACCGCCACCGCAGCCGGACGCGGCGCACGCTGACCCAGGTCGAACGACGGCAGCCGCCACCCGGTACGCGCCACAAGGCCGTCGGCCAGAAACACGAGCAGGAACGCCGCGAGCAAGTGAGCGCTGAGATCGAGCTCGCCGCCAAATGCAGGCGCCTCCCAAGCATCCGAGAGATCCGTGCGCTCCACCCCGCCACTTGCCTGGGACAAAGCGCTGAGCTCGCGGACACGGTCCTCGTCGTAGCTCCACTCGACACCCATCGGCGCGGCCAAGGGGCCAACGGCAAGCGTGTCGCTCCCACGGCGACAGCGCCGCGATAAAAACTTCCGCTCTCGAGCGTTCGGCGAGCTCGGAACCGCCCCGGCTCGAGACGCTCCCACACAAGGGTCTCGGGCACCCCCGAGCTTCCCCGCGCGATCAAGATCTCCGCGGGCTCTTTCGCGAGACGAGGCTCCCAGCTCTCGACATCGAATAGAAGCTCGACCTCGAGCTGGTCGCCGTCGAGCCGCGTGCGCAAGCCGATGCCCGGTGGCACATCTTCGCCCATCAGCCAACGGCCAAGAGTCTGAAGAAAATCTCCGTAATCCGGCCAGCGTCGCACGCGGCGCGAATACTCGCCGCCGAGCGGAAAGGAGACCGCCGCAACGCGCCCCGCGCCTCGATTCCAAAACGCCACGAGCGGCGCTGGTAGTCGTCGGTCGTGAACGCGGCCCCGGTCGCCTCTTCACGCAGATAGCTCAAATTGTAGCCGTCCACCACGGTGAGTCCTTGGAGCCCGCGCGAGGACAGCTCGAGCCAACCCGAGCTCGGCTCGACGCCGACAGGATCTTCGATGAACGCCGAGCGCGCGACCGCGACCGTCTCCTGCGCGAAGAGCGCCGGCAAGGTCGTGGGGTCCGCGCTGAAGAAGATACGGCCGCCGCCGCGCGCCGCAATGTCTCGAAGAAGTTCCGCGTCGCTATCATCTTCCGTCCCGAGACCGATGACGCTCACCGTCGTGTTCTCCGCCGCCATCTCGGCGATGAGCTCGCGGTAGTTTCCCGGCTCCTCGGAAGGGCTCCGCCAAGGCAAGCACGAGCAGCAGAAGAGCCAGAAGCCGAAGCGGCTTATCGAGACGCGGCGCTCGCCAGTACCACATCACGAAGACGAGCGCCGGCACGAGAATCAACCATTCCGGCGCTCGAAGCCAAGGCATATCAAGCGCCTTTTTCTTGCAGCCAGAAAGCGCAGGTAGCAAGCCCGACGAGAGTGAGGAGCCAAAGCGGAGCGAGCGGGTCGGGTTGGCTGTTCCGCACGATGGCATCCTGGTTAAACGCTCGGTCGGGCTCTAGCGATTGCGCCTGGCTGAAATCGCCTTCGCGCACAACGCGAAGTGAGCGGCCCCGTGAAAAAGCGGCGTTTGACCCTCACCGCCCACGACGTCGAAGAATCCCGGCATGGACGGCGCTCGGCGCACTTCGGCTGGAAGCGTCAGAAGCTGACGCGTCTCGACGTTCCTCTGCTCGAAAGCGACTTTGGATACCCGTGCACTTTCCGCGAAGCGTTGAAGGGCCAGCACAAAGGCCGGGATGCGCGCAGCGTTCGAGCCTTCTAGCGGGAAACCGAGATAGAGCATTTGCTCGCGCCACGTAACAAGGGGACGCTCTCCTTGCCAAACGAGGACGTCCCCTTTGGGCTCGCGGGCAGGCTCGCGAGCGATGAGCCCTCGAAAATCGAGACCATCGACCAAAGGATCGTTCTCGACGACGACCGACCCGTCTCGATAACCCTCGCAGGGCTCGGCAAAGACGATTGCAGCCCGAGGACCCTCGGCCCCCACGACGAGATCGGCCTCGCTCGCGGGCACGAGCTCGAACGGCTCTATCGTATCCAGGAAGTGCTCGATGAATGTGCTTTTCGCGATCGAAGGAGCGACGTATACGTGAAGTGTTTTCGGACGGGGCAAAACGATAAGAAATCGATCGTCGAGCTCGAAGCGGTCGCTGTCGAGGACGAGCTCCATCTGCTCGACGCCCTCCGGAAACATGCCCGAGAGAAATCGTATCTCACCAGGCGCGAGCTCGAGCACAGAAGGCTCGCCACGGGCACCGTTCACCTCTGTCCACCACTGCCGGGTTTGCGTGCCGCTCGCGGCACTCTTCACGATCGCCCGAAAGGAACGCTCCCCCGTCATCGCGACGCTGACGAAGCCGACATTATCGAGCGGCGTCCCGACCGCAAGGAGCTCGACGCCGGGCGGGACTTCAGGCGCGTGATCGCTCACGAGCACGAAGCGACCACGCCGTCCCGCAAGCGGCAACGCGTGGGACACCACACGCCCAAGGTCGTGAACGCCGAGAAAGGAGCGCCAGTCAGCCGCCGCGCGAAGCGCCCGCTCACGCTCCGGCCCGGAATAGAGCGTTTTCTCCGTCGGATCCGAGCCCAACACGATCCATTCGATCCGCGCCGCGGACGCTTCGACCGTCTTCATGAAGCGCGAGAGCGATGATTCCGTCGCATCACGAAAAGCCGACATCGACGCCGAACCGTCGACGACGATGACTACGCGCTCTGTCGAGTCCTCCCGAAGCCATCGAGGCTCGACGAGCAGCCAAGTCGCCACGAGGACCGCGAGAAGCTGCAACCAGAGGCCTCGAGGGGAAAGGACACGAAGGTCGCGAGCGTCGTGCTAACGGCGGTTTGCATTCCCGTCAGACCGGCTATCGATTCTGCTTGGCCGGGCCTCGACAGGCCGTAGCCGAAAACGCGCATCGCGAGCGATCCGCCCAAGGTGGGGCCGCCATCATGAACAGGCACGTGAAGCTCGAAGCTTCGCGTGGCGCCTTGCTCGACCGCGAGCTCGAAGCGCGAGGCGCGTTGAACGCTCTGGCCGCCGTAATGCACGCTGGTGAACTCGAAGCGCCACATCCGGTCTGCGCGCGAAGCGTTTTCGATCGTGACGCGTAGATAGACCCCCGAAGGTGCGACGAGGAGCGGACCGTCATGAGTGATGCGGATGCCCGAGCCAGCCTCGGTCGCTATCGTGGTCGCGGCGAAGACGTTCCCCGCGCTCAGGGCGAGAAATGCCAAGGGTAGCGCGGCGCGCTTCATCGCGTCTCTGAAACCTCGAGCGTCGACGGCACTTGCAAGGACTGCGGCGAGACTTCCTCCATCAGTGCTTCGATCACCGCCTCGGTCGTTTGGCCATCGACACGCGCGGCATAATCGAGGATCAGCCGGTGGCGCAGCACGGGCTCGCACCAAACTTCACCCCGGGCGCAGCGTGAGTGGCATCGACGAGCCGTGCAATGTAGCTCGCGACGACCTCCGGCAAGTAGACGCGCCGCGCAATCTCCATGATCTCGAGAAGCTCGTCGCACGAGAGCACGGCGGCGACGGTGGGCTCGGCGCCGAGCTCCCGCTCGAGAACGATGCGCTCGATGACATCCACGGAGCTTCGCGTCACTTCGAGCTTGAAGAGAAATCGGTCGAGCTGCGCCTCCGGCAGAGGATAGGTGCCTTCGAGCTCGATGGGATTTTGCGTCGCGAGCACGAAAAAAGGCGTGGGCAGTGGATGGACTTCTCCCATCACCGTCACCTGCCGCTCCTGCATTGCTTCGAGAAGCGCCGACTGGGTCTTGGGAGAGGCCCGGTTGATCTCGTCCGCCAATACCAGATTCCCGAAGAGTGGACCGGGCCGGAACACGAAGCGCTTCTCGCCGTCCCGCTCAGCGACTTCTGGTGACAAGAAATGTCACCACGTGTTCAACCAGTGCGTCGGGGTCGAGAAAGAATGTGGGGATTTGCCCGCCTTCGCCCTTCGGCAAGGTTTTCAGCGCGAGGCGAGATAAGTGCGCGCCTTCTCCAGAAGCTCGGTGCGGTAGCTGTTCTGGAGGACGATGCGATGCTGTGCGACCGCTTCGTCCACGCGGCCGTCCTTTGCATAGAGCTCGGCGAGCAAGCTTCGCGCTTGCATGCGGTTCTGCCAGTCGCCGCGCCCGGCACGCGCAAGCGCCGTTTCCAACACCGCGACCGCGCCTTTTGCGTCGCCGGATTGCGCGAGTACCCGCGCCCAGTTGAACTTGAAGGCGATGCACTCAGCGGACTCCGCGGCTTGCCGGACGAGCGCTCCGACTTCAGACATCTGGTTCGGGTGATTCGCCATCATGCTGCGCGCTTCATCGAGAAGCTGCCACCCGCGCACGATGCCTTCGGACCAAACCTCCAGATCGGGCGACGGACGAAAGACGAGAACTTTCCGTGACGCGTCGCGCTCGCGGGTCAAGAGCGCTCGGTTCGAATCGAGACGCACAACGCCTTCCTGATTCTCGAGCCAAGGGTCGATGGGGCCGAGTGAGCGCGGCAGGTCGAGAAAACCCCCGAGCCGATAGTGCATCGGGATGACGAGGGGGTCGTTCAAATCGCGTCGAGCGGCCGTAATCGCTTCAGGCTTCAAGATGTGGTCGTCACCATCCGCGGGCAACATGAGCACGTCCACGCGTCCGAGCGCTTCGACATTGGCGGCAGTCAGCGGCCCGTTATCTCCGATATGGGCGATGCGAAGGCCACCGACCTCGATGAGCCAAATCGTGTTCTTTTGCGCGAAGTCTTTGCCATAGGGGTCGGCATGTTTGCCTTCGACACCGAGGAGCGTCACGTCTCGGAACCGGTACTCGCCCGGCTCGCGAAAGACGGGAACCGACTCGCCCCAGTAATAGGACGCGTCGTGATCGTAGTGAGGGTGCGTCACGAGGACGAGGTCGGCCTCGACGCTCTCGGGGTAGCGATAGCCGAGCCAGCGATTCGAGTTGAAAGGATCGATCACGACGCGCACGCCCGCGGGCGACTCGACGACGAAAGACGCATGTCCGATATACTCGACATCGACTTGAGCAAAAACGCTTCCCGTGACGAGCAGCAGGAACCAAGTCCCTACGATGTGGTTCAGTTTCATGGCAAGCGAGATTAGCATAAATATCGCAGGGATCCTTTTCTGGCCCGTTTGTGTCCAGGCCGGTTCCGGCTTATGATCAAAGTTTCCCCTCAAAAACGAAACGCAATTCCCTTGGATAGATGTCTGAAGTAGACGCGGCTCCCAGCCGACCGGACATAGAACTCTCGGTCCGTCAGGTATTCGGCCTGGACACGGATTTAACCGTGCCCGCCTTTTCGCAGCCGGCGCCGCTCGTGCCCGATATCGATAACACCTACTTTTTCGATCGCGATACCACGCTCGCCATCCTCGCGGGTTTCGCCTATAACCGCCGGGTCCTCATCCAGGGCTATCACGGCACGGGCAAGTCGACTCATATCGAGCAGGTGGCCGCGCGGCTCAACTGGCCTTGCGTTCGCATCAACCTCGACAGCCACATCAGCCGCATCGATCTCGTGGGCCGCGATGCGATCGTCATCCGGGACGGACACCAAGTCACCGAGTTTCAACAAGGCATGCTTCCGCGGGCCTTTCAGTCTCCTACCGCGCTCGTGTTCGACGAGTACGACGCTGGACGCCCCGACGTCATGTTCGTGATCCAGCGCGTGCTCGAGTTTCGCGGCAAGCTGACACTGCTCGACGAGAGCAAAGTCCTCCGGCCTCACCCGGCCTTCCGCTTATTCGCGACGGCGAACACGGTCGGGCTCGGCGACACGACGGGGCTCTATCCTGGAACGTTTCAGCTCAACCAGGGTCAGCTCGATCGCTGGAACGTCGTGGTGACGTTGAACTACATCGCACCGGAGGCGGAGCAAAACATCGTTCTGGCCAAAGTTCCCGTCTTCGACAACGAGCCCGGCAAGAAGGTGGTCGAACAAATGGTCTCCCTTGCAGCTCTCACGCGTGAAGGTTTTGCCGCGGGAGATCTTTCGACTGTCATGTCACCGCGAACCGTCATCACCTGGGCGGAGAACACGGTGATCTTCGACGACGATCGCGCTTTCGCGTTCCGGCTGACGTTTCTCAACAGGTGCGAAGAGACCGAGCGCCCTATCGTTGCGGAATATTACCAGCGCGTGTTCGGCGAGGAGCTTCTGGAATCTGCCGTAAACGGCGACACCCCACACGCTTAGCAGGCCGATGCCCGAGTACTCCTTTCGGCGAGCCATAGCCGCCGCTACGCGCGCGGTCTCGCGAAAGCCAAAGCTCGAGGTCACTTTTGGCCAAAGGCGCGCGCGTGACGGAAACGTCGTTCTCGCTCGACCCACATCGCTCGATCCGACGAGCGTCGCTTATGCGCGCGGCTCCGCGGACGCGGCTGCCGTGAAACTGCGTTATCACGATCCGGAGAAGCACAAGCGCCATCTTCCAGAAAGCGAGCTCGCGCGTGAGCTCTTGAACGCAGCCGAGCAGGCGAGGGTGGAAGCGCTGGGCGGTCGCGAGTTCGAAGGCGTCAACCTCAACCTCGACGCCCAACTGAGCCTGCAGGCGCGCGAGCTCGATTTCAGTGCAATCACCACACGAGAGGATGCACCGCTCGCAGACGTCGTGCGGCTCATGGTCCGTGAGTGGCTTACTGGAACGCCGCCGCCGAGACCCGCCATCCCAATGGTCGAGCTCTGGCGCCCGTGGTTCGACCGGAACGTCCGCGACGAGCTTTTGCAGATGAGCAAGCACGTCGAAGACCAGGAAATCTTCGCGAAGCACGCGTTGAAGCTCATTGGGCATCTGCCCGCGCCGAAGACCGTCATTCCGCCCAGGCTCGCGCCGCGGGAGAACGCCCAGAAGCAAGGCTCGGACTTCTTCGAGGACGGAGACGTATTCGATTCGGAAGCGTTCGACGACCAGCCGAAGCAACGTTGGGAAGAACGGCCTCGACTGAGCCCAAAGGAAGCAAGCGCTCTCGAGACGGCGAGCGCGCGCTACGAAGTCTACACACATCGCTTCGACGAGGTCATCGACGCCCACAAGCTCACGACGCCGGAAGATATGCTGCGACTCAGGCGCAACCTCGATCACCTTTTGCGCAAGCTCGGTGGCGAGGTCGCGCATCTCGCCCACCGGCTCGCGCGGCAACTTCTCGCGAGGCAACGCCGCTGGTGGGATTTCGATCTCGAAGAAGGGCTGCTCGATTCGGGACGTCTCGCGCGCGTGGTCGCGAGCCCGCGCCGCCCGCTCTCGTTCAAAGGCGAGCGAACTTCGGATTTCCCCGACACGGTCGTCACGCTGCTCGTCGATAATTCCGGCTCGATGCGGGGCGTCCCCATCACGACGGCGGCACTTTGTACCGACCTCCTTGCGCGGGTTCTCGAGCGATGCCACGTAAAGGTCGAGATTCTCGGATTCACGACCAAGGAATGGAAAGGCGGGGCGGCGCGGCGCCTCTGGAGCGATGCCGGCAAACCCGAAACGCCCGGCCGCCTCAACGACCTGCGGCACGTCGTGTACAAGCCGGCGTCCATGCCGTGGCGACGGGCGCGCCGGCGGATCGGCGTCATGCTCCATCCGGACCTGCTCAAGGAGAACATCGACGGTGAAGCGCTTCTTTGGGCGCATGGACGCCTCGTCTCACGCCCCGAGGCGCGACGGATCCTAATGGTCATCTCCGACGGAGCGCCTGTCGATGACAGCACGAGCTCGACCAACGACCGAAGCTTTCTCGACGATCATCTGCGGTCTGTTATCACCGCGGTCGAAGCGTACTCGCCCATCGAGCTCGTAGCTATCGGCATCGGGCACGACGTGACCCGCTACTACCGGCGCTCCGTCACGATTGCCGGGCCGGACGAGCTCGGCTCCGCGATGGTCGAGCAGCTCGAAAAGCTCTTCCTCGGTCCCGTTTGACATCGCGCACGAGCGATTCTATGTTGCTTCCGTTTCCTCATTTGGAACGGATGAACTTCTCCTACAAGCCACACGAAAGCCGCCTCACCTTCGGCTCGGGCTGCGTCGACGAGTTGCCGGAGGAAGTCGAGCGGCTCGGGATCGCGCGCGCCTTCGTCCTCACGAAACGCCGCGAGCTCATCGGCGATTGGTCTGTCGGCGTTTTCGAAGGCGCCGTCACGCACGTGCCCCACCACGTCGCCGCGCAGGCAAGAGAGCAAGCGGAGCGGCTTCTAGACGACGCTTTCCACGAACGCCGGCCGTGAGCGATCCATGGCGCGAGCATCGCTTTGCGCCGAAAGTCGGAACGGAGCTTTGCCGCGTGGATTCCCTTCCCGACGAGGAAGGAAAAGAGTTCGTGTTCGGTGAGAGTGAAAGCAAGTGGCCCTTTCGCATGTTCGTGGTGCGACGAGGTAGCGAAGTGCGGGGCTTCGTGAATAGCTGCCCGCACCTTCACCTCACGCTGAACTATTTTCCCGACCGCTTCGTGACGCGCGACAAAGCGAACATTCTGTGCGCCAATCACGGCGCCGTGTTCAATCATGACGACGGCCACTGCATCGCGGGCCCCTGCGCCGGACAGGACCTCGAGCCGGTGCCCGTCGTAATCGAAGAAGGGATGATCCAAATCGCATGACGAGTCCGCTCAAGAGAAATCTAGGGCTCGCCGCCGTGATCGCGGTCGTGATGGGCAACATGTTGGGCTCGGGAATCTTCTTCACGCCGGGCGAGCTCGCCCAAAGCGCCGACCAGCGTTGGCAGGTCTACTTCATTTGGAGCCTCTGCGGGCTGATCGTTCTATGCGGCGCACTGACCTTGGGCGAGCTCGCGTCCCTCTTCCCGCGCGCGGGCGCGACGTATCACATCGTGAGCGAAGCCTTCGGGCCAGGATGGGGTTTCGTCAAAGCCTGGATGGAAGCTTGGGTCAGCGCACCGGGCTCGATCGCCGGCATCGCCATCGTCTTCGGCGAGTTCGTCGCCGAGTTTCTTGGCGAAGCCTCCGGACCGCCCCAGCTCTGGGCCGTCGTGGCTGTCGCCGTTTTCGCGAGCATCAATCTGATGGGCGTGCGGTGGGGCGGCTACACCCAAGTGACGCTCACGACAATCAAGATCACGGGTGTGCTCACGCTCGTCATCGGAAGCTTCTTCTTCGCGGAAGCCGTGGCACCTGCCGCGGCTCCCGCATCGAGCGTCGGGCTCGCGGCGCTCCTCCGTTTCGTCGGCATCGGCGTCGCCACGGTCCTCTTCACCTACGATGGATGGACCGACGTCACGCACGTCGCGGGTGAAGTCGCGAACCCAAAGAAGACCCTTCCGCTCGGCCTCGGCCTCGGCGTTCTCGGGATCATGGTTCTCTATCTCATCGTGAACCTTGCCTTCTTGCGAGTGATGCCGCTCGCAGTGATGCGCGAGGAAGGCGCCACCGTCGCCATTACGTTGGCGGCAGCGACTTTTGGAGCGACCGCGGGACAAGTCGTGAGCGGGCTCATCATGATCTCGATCTTCGGCGCACTCGGCGGGCTGGTGATGACCGCGCCCCGCGTCGTCTACGCGCCCGCGGCGCAATATGAGAAGCTCCGCGGGCACGGCTTGTTAAAAGCACTGGCCTATGTCTCGCCACGCTCGGGCGTTCCGGCCGGCGCCGTGGTCTTCTGCGTGCTGCTCTCCGTGGTCGCCATCGTTTTCTTTCAGACGTTCGACCGGCTGGTATCCTTCATTCTCGTGCCCTTGCAGCTCATGAACGTGGTGACCGTCGCCGCGGTCTTCCGGCTGCGCAAGCGCGCGCTCGAGAACGGCGACCAGTACCTGACCCCGGGCTATCCTTACGTGCCGCTTGTGTTCATCGTCGTGATGATACTCTTGATGGTGAACGCGTTTATCTACAACCCTTGGGACACGTTGATGGGCGTCGGCCTCACCGCGCTCGGACTCCCCGTCTACCTTTGGCTAAAACGAACGTCCTCGACCCAAAACTAAAAAAGCCCCGACATCCTTGAAGGATGCGGGGCCGTTCGGCTTCGATAGATGCCTAGGGAGGACCGCACCTCCCGCTAATAATGACGATGCTCGTGATGTCGAAGCTTTGCCTGTTCATGTTTCTAATACTCAGTATAGCGCTCATATGCTCCGTGTGTTGTAGACTCGGCAGCCATGAAATATCAAGGAATTTGCGTCCTTTCGATCCTCGCACTCACGGCTTGCACCGGCGGCGGCGGAAACGGCACCGAGCCCGCCGACCTCGTTCTGCGCGGCGGCAAAATCGTCACCGTCGATGCGTCCATGCCGGAGGCGCAAGCGCTCGCCGCCCGCGGCGACCGGATTGTAGCGCTCGGCACCGACGAGGAGATCGAAGCCTATATCGGTGAGGGCACACGAGTTATCGACCTCGACGGCCAGCTCGCGATTCCTGGCCTCATCGAAGGCCACGGCCACTGGATGAGCTATGGCGCCTCGCTCACGGAGCTCGACCTCCGCCACGCGAAGGACTGGGACCACATCGTCAGCATGGTCGAAGAAGCCGTGTCCGAAGTGGAGCCGGGAGAGTGGATCGTCGGTCGAGGCTGGCACCAGGACAAATGGGAGAAGCGCCCGACCCCGAACATAGAGGGACTCCCCACGCATGACAGCTTGAGTGCCGTGAGCCCCGAAAACCCAGTATTCCTGAGCCACACGAGCGGTCACGGCGTCTTCGTCAATGCGAAAGCAATGGAGGCCGCTGGAATAACCCGTGATAGCAAAGACCCGTCCCGCGGTGAGATCGTCCGGGACGCGGATGGCAACGCCATCGGGATGCTGCGGGAAGGGTCCGCGGAACCCGCGCGCCAGGCACTGGCCGACTATCAGGCCCAGCGTACGCCCGAGGAGATCGACCGCGCGAGCCGCCACCATGTCGCGCTCGCGGCCGAGGACGCGCTGAAAAACGGCATCACGAGCTTCCACGACATGGGCTCGAGCTTCGAGACGCTCGACCTCCTGAAGACGATGGCCGACGAAGGTAATTTGCCGCTCCGCCTCTACATGGCAATCCAAGAGACCGCGGAAGACATGAAAGACAAGCTCGACGACTACCGCCTCATCGGCTATGGCAACGGCTATCTCACCATCCGCACCATCGGCGAGAAAGTCCTCGACGGCGCGCTCGGCACCCATGGCGGCTGGCTTCTCGAGCCTTATACGGATCTACCCAGAAGCTCCGGCTTCGAAGTAACCCCCGTGAGCGAGATCGAAGCGTCCGCCGCGCTAGCCATCGAGCACGACTATCAAATGGCCATCCAAGGGATCGGCGACCGCGCCGCACGCGAGCTCTTCAACATCTACGAGCGAGAGTTCGAGAACCATCCGGAGAAAGCAGATCTGAGATGGCGCATCGAGCACGCCCAAGTGATCCACCCCGACGATCTTCCGCGTTTTGCGGAGCTCGGCGTCATCCCTGGCATCCAGGGCATCTTCGCCTGCTCCGACGGGCCGTGGGTGGACGAGCGTCTCGGCGACGAGCGCACGCGCGAGCGCGGCTACATCTGGCGCTCGATGATCGATTCCGGCGCCGTCGTGCAAAACGGCACCGACCCACCGGTGGAAGAGATCGACCCGATCGCAAGCTTCGACTGCTCGGTCACCCGTCGCCTCCCCGACGGCTCCATCTTCAACGCCGACCAAGCGATGACGCGCATGCAAGCGCTCGAGTCCTACACTATTAATAACGCGCACGCGGCGTTCGAAGAAGACGTAAAAGGAACGCTCACAGTGGGCAAATATGCCGACATCACCGTCCTCTCGAAAGACATCCTCACGATCCCGGACGACGAGATCCGAGACACGGAAGTCGTCTATACGATCATTGGCGGCGAGGTGAAGTACGAAGCTCGGTGAGCACGAAGCCCATCTCTGGATGGTCGAACCGGACCGCATAAGAGACCCCGAGCTTCTTCGTGCCTATGACGCCCTCTTGACGGAGGACGAGCGCGAAAAACGCGACCGCTTTCGTTTCGAGAAAGACCAACACAGCTGCCTCGTTACGCGAGCGCTCGTCCGCACGATGTTGTCCCGCTACGAAAATATTGCCCCGAAGGACTGGCGCTTCGTCACGAACGACCATGGGCGCCCGGAAATCGCGGAGCCGGAAATCGCGCGCTCGCTCAAATTCAACCTCTCGCACACGAACGGTCTCATCGCGTGTATCGTCGCGCGCGAGCGGGAGATCGGCGTGGACGTCGAAGACCGGGAGCGGAGCGGCAAGCTTCTCGACGTCGCCCACCGCTTTTTCTCTCCGACGGAAGTGGCGGCGCTCCGAAAGCTTCCGGAGGAAGAGCAGCTCGACCGCTTCTTTCTGTACTGGACGCTGAAGGAGTCTTACATCAAAGCGCGCGGGATGGGACTCGCGATCCCTTTGTCGCACTTCTCATTCAATATAGGCTTGTTCGACAACGCCATCTCGATAGCGTTCGACCCGCGGCTCGAGGACGACCCCTCAAGCTGGCAGTTCACGGCGCTATCTTATAGCCGCCGGCACGCGGTCGCCGCTAGCTTCCGGTGCAAGGCGGGCGAAGAAGTGCGCCTCGTCATGCGTGACGTGGTGCCGCTCAGGTGACAGCCCGATTGTGCAACGAGCCACTGATGACGGTCGCTAGCCGCTTCGCTCATTGATACCAAGCTTCTCCCGAAGTAGTTGGTCGGCCTCTCGAAGAAGCATTCCCTCTCCTGCATCGATGGAATCGAAGGAGGCGTCCGTTGCGAGGTCCTCAAGGGCCCGTATGCGCTCAGCGACCTTGCCGCAGAGCTGACTGAACTCGTCAGGCGAAAGATTCTCCACATGAGCGAGAAAATCGGCGAGCGTCATGCGCGGAGTATCGCATTCAGCGTAGTGTGCGGCAATGATGTTCGGCCTCGGCATGTCGATAGCGTTCGACCCCCGGCTCGAGGACGACGCCAAAGCTGGCATTTCACGGCACTATCCTACAGCCGCCGGCACGCGGTCTCCGCTAGCGTCCGGTGGGAGATGACTGTGTCCGGGGAGAGTTGACGAAAAATCAGCATCGAGCTCATTTTTGTTTGACACGTTTTTTGAAGCGACTTGAAAAAAGAGCTTGCGCTCGATCTGTTGGGGTCTCTGCACCTGTTAACGAAGCGACAGTCGTGCTCTCTCGTTCGAGGAGACTTTGAAAGTGTTTCGAAGCGTTTGATGCCTCGAAGCAATCGCGGCGCGGTGAAGCAGCGCTCGTCGCACACATCGCTGAAGTCGATGCACGGGGTCTCTACGCCCGCGAAGCTTCGCCGTCCATGTTACGGTGAACCAGCGCCATCGTTTGAACTGTGTCCAGGCACAGCACGTGACGCGCGTGCGACGATCATCAACGTGCGATGGGATCGTGGTGACGCTCACGTAGCGGAAGGGCCGGGAAGAATCTCCCGCAAATAAGCGTCCATCCCGTCCTCCACACGCCAGTGCTTCGGGTAGCCGAGCGAGACTTCCTCGAAGCGCACGCCGTCGATCCAATCCGTGGCGCGCATGTGCAGATGGCCATACACGACCACTTTCGCGCGAAAGCGCCGGTGCCAGTCTTCTGTGCGCTTCGTCCCGCACCATATCGAGAAGCGCGGGATGCGCCAGAGACGCACGAGCTCCTCCCGCAACGGAAAGTGATTGATGATGACGAGTGGATACTGCTCGGCGGCTTCGGAAAGCCGCGCCTCGGCCGCGTCGCAGCGTGCATGGCACCACGCCTCCCGGCTCGCGTGCGGGTCGGGATGGAGATAACGCTCGTCCGCGCCCATGATGCCCGCCTCGGCCGCCCAATCGAGAGCGTCCTCCGCCGCAACATCGTCGGGACGGAACGAGTAATCGTAGAGCAGAAAAAGCAGCGCGAGCGCGCAGGGACCACCCTCCCCTTCCCAAACGACGAACGGATCTTCGGGCGTGACGACATCGTAGTCACGGCACAACTGGACGAGCGCTTTGTATTTGGCCACCCCGCGGGGCCCGTCACGGGGATGCGTCCAGAGCTCGTGATTACCGGGCACCCAAAAGACGCGAGCGAAACGCTCGGTCGCGATCTCGAGAACGATCTCCAGATGTTCGAGCGTTTCCCCGAGATCGCCACCGAGAATCAGCCAATCGTCGGGATGCGCGCCGAGCGTTTCGAGTGCTTCACGGTTTTCCTTGAAACCTACGTGAAGATCGCTGAGAGCAAAGAGCTTCACCCGAGCTCGCTCCTGTAATGCGCGAGACCCGAAACGCCGGCCATCACGGCCTCGTCGAGAACGAGAATCATGAAAGCTTCGTCGGGCGCCTCCCACTTGCAACGGATGCCGCGCTCGCTCGCTCGCTCGAATCCGAAGCGCGGGTAATATTCGGGGTGCCCGAGAACGATGACGAAAGGGCACCCGCGCTCGCGCAGCTGATCGAGCCCTCGACACACGAGCTTCGAGCCTGTCCCGTCGCGTTGCCGACTCGGCAGCACGGCCATCGGTGCAAGTCCCATACCCTCGACGTGTTCCAGTGTCGCAGGCGTAAAAAGAATGTGTCCGACGACGTCGTCGCCGTCGAGCGCGACGAGAGAGAGACGACCCGAACATTGTTCTCGAAGCGCGTCGACGAGCTCCGCTTCGTCCGGCTGGCCAAAAGCCTCCGTGTTCACACGCCGGACGCCGGCCTTGTCGCGGGCTTGCTCCTCCCGAATCTCGATCACGGGTCGTAGTTTATCGCGGGATGGGACCTATCCGAAGGCTCCGGAAGTCGCTACAATTCGCCCATGAAACCGCTTTCAACGGCCACCGCTTTCCTGCTAGTCACGCTCTCCTGCTCGAGGTTGTTCGCCCAGCCCGTCACAACCGAAGACCTCGAGAACGCAGCGAGCGACAACGCCTCATGGCTGACCTATGGCCGCGACTATTCCGGCCAGCGCTTCGTGCGCCTCGATCAGATAACACCGGCGAACGTCAACCGGCTCCAACCCGCATGGGTGTTCGTCACCGGAGGGGACAACCGCGGCTTACAAGCGACACCGTTAATCCACGAAGGCGTGATGTATCTTTCCGCGGACGACTCCCGCGTCTTCGCGATCGACGCGCGCACGGGCGCGAAGCTGTGGAGCTACGATCCCGAGCTCTCGGACGAATCCGAGCGCGTCTATTGCTGCGGCTCGATCAATCGCGGCGTGGCACTATGGGGTGAGCTCGTCTTCGTCGGGACGATGGATGCTCGCATGGTCGCGCTCGACAAGAAGAGCGGCGAGGTCGTTTGGGAGACGGCCGTCATCGACTGGCGGCAAGGCTACAGTATCACGGGAGCGCCTCTCGTGATCAAGGACATGGTCCTCACGGGAGTGGCCGGCGGCGAGTTCGGCATTCGCGGCTTCGTCAAAGCTTTCGACACAAAGACCGGCGAGCTACGGTGGACGGCCTATACCATCCCCGGCCCAGGCGAGCCCGGCAACGAAACGTGGCCCGGCGATACTTGGAAAAATGGAGGCGGACCGACGTGGACAACGGGCGTCTACGACCCGGCGTTGAACCTCGTCTACTGGAACACGGGAAACGCCGCGCCGTGGAACTGTCACGTCCGAAAGGGCGACAACAAATGGACGGCTTCGACGATCGCTATCGACGTGGATAGCGGCGCCATCGAATGGGGTTTCCAATACACCCCGTGGGATTGCTGGGACTACGACGCGGTGAGCACGCCCGTGCTCGCGGATGTCGAGCTCGGCGATCGCGGCCTCGTCAAAGCGCTCTTCCACCACGACAAGAACGGCTTCTTCTACGCGCTCGATCGAACGAACGGGCAGTTCATCTACGGCGAGCCCATCGTGCCAGGCATCAACTGGGCCTTCGGCCTCGATCCGGAGACGGGGCGCCCGGACATCAACATGGAGATGGTGGGGGTCTCGGGCGGCCCTGAAGTCGGCCCCATCATCCCGAGCCTCGAAGGAGCGATCGACTGGCAGCCTCTCGCCTATAACCCAGACCTTCGTTACTTGTTCTTCATGTCCAATCAGTGGGCGATGGGCTACAAGATGTGGGACGAGGACAAGATCGAGGTGCCCACGAACGGCGAGTGGTATCTCGGCGCCGACTACCAGCAATATATGATAAGCGACAACCCCGGCAACTTCGTCGCCTTCGACGTGGTCGAGCGGAAGGTCGTTTGGCGCACGGTGAGCCCGGCGCCTTTTTGGGCGGGCGCGGTGGCCACGTCGACGGGGCTCGTTTTCACCGGAGACATGCGCGGCTACTTCATGGCCCTCGACGCGCATACCGGCACCGTGCTGTGGCAGTTCCAGACGGGCTCGGGCATCATCGGGAGCCCCATCACCTACGAGCTCGACGGCACGCAATATCTCGCCGTCCCCTCCGGCGGCATCGGCGGCGACATGACGTTCTATTACACGGAGCCCAAGGCCGGAAACCTCTGGGTCTTCGCGCTCGACGGCGGCGGCCCGGCGAGGATCGCACCGGGAAGCAACCTCGTCACCCTCGAGGGAAGCTTGCCGAGAGTCGGCGAGCCCGGCCATACGCTCGGCGGCCGCGTCTTGCCCGGCTACGGCTTTCCCGCAACCGAAGGCTCGGAGCCGATCGCCGGTTTGAGTGCACCGCAGCCGACGCAGTCCTCCGGCGAGTCGAATCCGTTCACCGGAGACGCCGACGCGATGGTCCGGGCCGAACGGATCTATCGAGGCCGCTGCGTGGGTTGCCACAAATCCGGAGGCGGGAGCGGTCCCAATATATTCGGAACCACGCTCGAGCTGTCGCGCTTCGTCGACAAGACCGCGAGCGGCGTACCCGGGACCACGATGCCCGCGTTCGGCTCACTGCTCTCGAACGATCAGATCTTGGAGCTCCACGCTTTCGTGGTATCCCGGAGCCGGCTTAATTGATCCCGAGTCCGTTGCCCGACGGTACGAGTCGTTCGAGCTCTTCGAACTCGTTGAGGGTGGGACATCACGGTCGAAGTAACGCGAGCTCGGGAAAGTACTTCCGAAGGTAGCCGCGGTCAGTGGCCGCAAGCCGGTCTGCCTGCACTTGGGCGTGAGCCGCGATAAGGAAGTCCGGGATCAACGGCTCGCGTGGGCCACCCGCCCGGCGATAGGTCTTGAACGTGCTCCCCGTAAGCCAAGCCGCTTGACTCTGAATGGGATCGAACCATGCCCCGAGGCGACTCAGCGCCGACTGGAGCTCATCCTGTTCCGGGAAGGCGGGAGCGAGCTCCGCGTAGACGACTTCGCAAACGATTAAAGGACCCTGCCGCCGCGCGCCTACCAACGCCTCCAGCCAGGCGTCAGCCCCTGGCTCGTTATTGAAGATGCACAATAGCGCGGAGGAATCGAGAGCGAGAATCATGGGGGCGATTCGGGTAGTTCCACGCGCCCGCGCGTTTCGTCCAGCCATTCAGCGGTTTTCATACCGGTCCGGCTCTTGGCACACCCGAGGACGGAACGTATCGCTTCCTCGTCAAAGACGGGTACTGCCTTGAGATAGGGCGCC
>SMYC01000067.1 GCA_004356105.1 Acidobacteriota bacterium
CGCCATCGGCGGACTTCGAGTAGATGTCGCTCTTTCCAGCGCGGTTCGAGCCGAATGCCACGCGCGTGCCGTCCGGCGACCAAACGGGCCTGAGATTCCGTCCTTCGAAGGTCACCCGACGCCGCGAGTCGCTGTTCAGGTCGTACACCCAGATGTCCTGGTTGTCGCCGTCAGTCACAGCCACCGCAATGCGATCTCCGCGCGGCGAGAGGCGTGGGTCGGAAAATGCTTGCGGCTCCAAAGACAGCGGTTCCTCGGAACCGTCACGGCTGACCCACACCAGCGCCCGTCCATTTAGAGACGGCGCGGGAACGTACACGAGCGTTCCGTCCCCTCCGACACTGAAGGCCGCAGCACCGTTTATCGCCGAATTGTAAACGTTCTGAAGCATCAGGACCGACGGTCCGGTGATCTCGAGCCGGGCAAGGTCGAACGGTACCGCCAGCACACTGTTTTCCCGGCCATACACGATGTGTCCCGTCGGAACATATCGACCATCGAAGGCTCCTTCGATCAAGACCGTCCGTTCTCGTGTCGCCAGTGAGAAGATCTCGATGTGAAATTCGCGGTTCTGATCGTGGAGGGTGAAGAGCACCTCCTCACCGCCCGGCAGGAATCGGGGGGAGTGCCAGTCAAGTTCGCCATTCTCTTCGTCAGGCGTGGTGAGGAGCTCAGGCTCTCCCCCTGCGCCGGAGACTCGCCACAGACCACCCAAAATGGCACTGGCGATGATGTCTAGCTACAAGCTCATCGAAGCGACGAACCAGGAGCACGCGCCCCTCAGGCGTCGAGGACGGGTACACCAATCGTGTGCCGTCCGGTGAGACGACCGCCTGTTGATAGGGATAGACTGGCGAGCTACTTGGCTGTATTTCGAAACGCCTGATGGGGCGTGGAACGTCAACCTGACGCGGCCAGAAAAACACTAAGGTGACCGTCGAAGCTGTCATGACGCCGGCGACGACCCAGGGCAGCCAGCCGCGCGGCGACGCCACGACAACCCCCGCGGTGGGTTCGGCCGTCCCCGCCGTCAACGCATCGTTGATCTCGATCGTTGCAACCCCGATGTCGGGGATCCTCTTGCGACGCTCCTTCTGAAGACAGTGACGGAGAAACCGCCGGATGAGAAACGGTGTGCTCGTGGGCAGCGCGGCCCAATCAGGCTCGCGCGTGAGCACCGCCGCCAGCACGTCGGACAGCGACTGGCCGGAGAACGCCCCTTGGCCGGCCAACATCTCGTACAGCACACAGCCGAACGCCCAGATGTCCGTCCGCTTATCGACCTGCCCCGCGCGTGCCTGCTCCGGACTCATGTAGGCCGGCGTGCCGAGGATCATGCCGGCCTGCGTGCCGATCGACGTGATCGTTGGTGACTCCGACAGGTCACTGGTGGTCGTATCGCCCGCAGACGCCTTCGCCAACCCGAAGTCCAGCAGTTTCACGATGCCGTCAGGCGTGATCTTGATGTTGGCGGGCTTCAAATCTCGATGGACGACTCCGTGCTCGTGCGCAGCCTCCAGTGCCACGGCGATTTGGGCGGCAATGTCGAGAGCTACGTCTATCGGAATCGGACCACGTAAGATCCGCTCCGCCAGCGTCTCCCCCGGCACGTATTCGAGGACGAGTGCGTCCCCTCGAATTCCTCCAGGCCGTGGATGGACGCAATCCCAGGATGGTTCAGCGACGCGAGTACCTTCGCCTCTCGCTGGAATCGAGCCAGTCGTTCGGTGTCCTTGGAGAACTTCTCGGGGAGCACTTTGATCGCGACATCCCGCCCGAGCTTCAAGTCCTTCGCCCGGTAAACTTCGCCCATTCCGCCTTTGCCGATGAGCTCGAGGACCTCGTAGTGTGCGAGTTTGCGACCAGCTTCAATAGACATGATTCAGCTCTAGGTGAAACGCTTCCCCTCCTCTGAGCCGTCGTATAGAGTTGAGCCGGTTAGTTTTTTTACCTATCGTCGGTCGAGGCCAAGAAGCGCTCCGCTTCCATGTAGCCTTCGAGCTCCGGGTGTCCCGACCAGATCTCGCGAAGCTTGCTGTAGCGCTCGGCCGCCTTCACGCGGTCACCCGATTCGGCGTAAGCACGTGCCGAGCCGAGAAGCGAGCGCGCCCGATTCGGCGTTCGAAGCAGGCACGCCTCGAAGGCTTTCGCGGCTTCCACGGGTTTTCCGACCTCGAGGAGCACTTCGCCGAGCAGCTCATGAGACGGTTTGATGGGATTGGCAGCGCCGGCGGGTGGGCGCATGGACTCTTCGATCGCGGTGGCTTGGCGAAGTAGCTTCACGGCGTCATCCTCGTGGCCCTCGGCGAGGGTGATGAGCGCTTCGACCTCATGGAGCATGACGCGATTGCCCCGGCCGTCTTCGGTGTCAGCTTTGCTCGCGTGCACTTTGTCGGCAAGCCGCTTCGCCTGCTCCTTGGCAGTGGCGAGATCGCCGGTACGGACAGCGCTGAACCCGTTCGCCAGAAGCTCTTCCTCGGATGCGCTCTCCGGCATCGGCTGAACCTTCCACTCCTCGGTCTCCACGATGTAGCGCGCGCGGTTGCGTGCAAGACCCGATTTGGCGCGTTGATCCGGTTTCGAGGCCGGTGCCATGGCGACCATTTCCTCGAAGCGCGCTATCGCATAGCGGGCCTTCTCGTAGTCGCCCAACTGGAGATAGCCATATTGACCCCAATCGAGCGAGTGGGACATAGCGCCCATGCTTTCACCCGAATCCCAAAGCTCGGTGGCGACTTCGTGGGCGCGATCGTTTTGATGAGCGACTTTGCCCCACATACCGTGCTGAATGAAGATGTGTGTGGGCATGTGGATGGCGTGCGATACGGCAGGCGCGATGTCGGCAAAGGCGTCCGCGGCGCGGAGCGCCAGGGGCGCGTGAATCGGATCGTCGAAAGAGTGAATGACATAGTGAGCGGCGCCCGGGTGCTTGGGATTCTGGTGAAACACGTTCAGCGCGATCGTCCCGGCTTTCGTCGAAAGGCGGAAGGTGTCGTCCTCTAGGGCCCGCGCACCGCTGAGCAGCGAAACGGCGTAGAACGTGCTCACTTCATCGTCGTCGGGAAACTCGCGGTGAAGCTGCTCCATCGCTTGTAAGCATCATGGGAAGTCCTCCTGGCGAACGATTCTACTTCCCGATCGACGGTCCCATCCACCATCCCGGCCCCGGAGAGTCGCGCTAAAGATCCCGCTTTCTCTGCCGATATACGGATCGGGCGGGAAGCTTCAAATCCAACAAATGGGGTCTGCCGCGCGAGGATCGCTTTAGGATATGCCGCGCTTAACGCTACCCATCAAGTTCGGCGCGCTCATCGCAGGCGTCGGACTAGCCGTGCTCGTCATGATCTTGACGGCGCGCGCGACGGCTACGACCGTCGAGCGGCAAGTCGAGATCGTCGCCAGCTCCGGCATACAACAGATAGCCCTTGTCAGCGGGCTCGCTCCAACGTTTCGACGCATCGACTTCGAGTTCGAGCTGGCCATTCTCACTGGCGACGAGTCCATGCTCGAGCAGACCGCGGAGCAGCATGATCTCTTTCTTGGTGATCTCGAAGACTTATCCCGCTTGATCGACGATGACGAGTTGGAACTACCAACGCGCGTAAGAACAAGTTTTCGAGATTACTACGATTCGGCTGCACAGATCACGCAAATGTTGCTCGCGCAGGAGTTGGGCGAACCCACCGACCAAGACGATGCGCTCATCGGCGAACTGGCCGGCCGCCTCTCGCGGCATAGAGAAGCAACCGCGTCCCACATCCGAGCGCTCGAAGAGGACCGTGAACGCGTGGTCAGCTCGCAGCTGAGACTCGCTTCGGCCAATGCCCAGTTCCACTCGACTCGCGTGATGGTGATAGGCCTCGTAACCTTTGGTCTGAGCCTGCTCTTTCTTTGGCGCATGGGTCAGGGAATCGTCGGGCCGATCCGTACGCTTTCCCGCCTCACCCATCGGGTTGCCCGAGGCGAGTTCGACCTCCTCGAGAAAAGTCTTTCGGAGACGACCCACGACGAGATTGGCGAGCTAACCCGGGATTTTGTGGTGATGACGCGTGGTCTTCAGAGCAGCACCGTGTCCAAGGAGTACGTCGACGGCATCCTGTCCAACATGGCTGAAATGCTGATCGTCGTGGACGCCACCGGACAGATTCAACGTGTGAATCGCGCTACATCAGAGCTTCTCGAATATGACGACGAGGAATTACTCGCCCAGCCGCTTTCGGCGGTGCTGCCGGAGGCCTCTGACTGGACCCAGGCGGACGATACCATGGCTCTGGTGACCTATTGCTACACCAAGAGCGGCTTCGACCTGCCGGTGCGGCTCTCCGCTGCGCCTCTATTCGGTAGGGATCAGCGCCGGTCCGGCACAGTATATGTGATCCGTGACGTTACTAAAGAGCTGGAGGAGGAGGCGGAGCTGAAACACGCGGTCACCAGGGCGGGTGAGGCCACCAGGGCCAAAAGCGAGTTTCTCGCGAACATGAGCCACGAGATCCGTACACCGATGAACGGCATTGTCGGACTCGCCAACTCACTGCTCGACAGCAAGCTCGAAAAAGAGCAAAGACAGGACGCTTCGATGCTGCTGGGCTGTGCGACATCGCTCGTGTCGCTCGTCAACGACATTCTGGACTTTTCAAAAATTGAGGCCGGCAAGTTGACCATTGAGAAGGTTCCGTTCGACCTAAAAGCAACGGTCGAGGAAACGGTCGCCATCTGCCGGGTGAAGGCCGACGAGCAAGGCATCCAAATTGGCTGCTGCTTTCCGGAGGATATGGAGACTTTCTACTTGGGAGATCCGGGGCGCGTCCGGCAGATCATCAACAACCTTGTTGGAAACGCAATCAAGTTCACGAGCCGCGGCTCCGCCGAGGTGAAGATCGATCGAAAGGACCAACTGGAAGGTGACCCGTGGGTACGGATCGAAGTTCATGACACGGGCATCGGCATCAGAAAGGAAAAGCTTGCCACGATTTTCGAGCATTTCACTCAGGCTGACGCCTCGACAACGCGAAATTTCGGAGGTACGGGCCTCGGACTCGCCATTACGAAGCAGCTGGTCGAACTGATGGGCGGTCGCATCGGAGTCGAGAGTGAGGTTGACGTAGGTTCGCGTTTCTGGGTGGAGCTACCGCTCGAGCTCTCTCCGGTTCAGAGCGCGGCCGAAGCGACGCCTTCCGCTCCGGCATTCTCGGGCCATGGAACCAAAATTCTGCTCGTCGAGGACAATCCTGTCAATCAGCTCATTGCGAGAAAGATACTCACCAAACTAGGCTGTGTGGTCGATGCGGTCGGGAACGGTCTCGAAGCCGTCGAGAGCGTCGGCCTCGAGACCTACGACGCCGTCTTGATGGACTGTCAGATGCCGGTGATGGACGGGTATGACGCCACACGCGAGATCCGAGTGAACGAGGGCAGCAAGCGTCACACGCCGATCATCGCGATGACAGCCAACGCCATGCTGGGCGATCGCGAGAAATGCTTGGACGCCGGAATGGATGACTATCTCACCAAACCGATCGACAGTGACAAGCTCAACGCTGTCCTCGGCCATTGGTTAGGCTTCGACCGCGCGTCAAAAGCGTCGTAGGGTGCATCGCCGGCTCTTTTAGGTTTTACGGCATGAACCGTCCGCCATTTACATGCACGGTCTGGCCGGTGACATACACGTCCCGCGGATCGCTGAACGCAAGCACGACGCGCGCGACATCCTCGCTCGTACCGACAGAGCGGCCGCTTTCGACCTCCCCGTGATGTGGGTTCGATTGGCCAGGCCGCCGCTCGGTATCGATCAGCCCCGGCACGACGGCATTCACCCGGATGCGACCGAGTCCTTCCTCCGCAAGCGCTCGGGTGAGACCTATCAACCCGCTCTTGGCCGCAATCACGTGTGCCCGGTCCGTCTTGGGACGATGGGCGCTCAGACCGCCAAGGTTGATGATGGCGCCCTGTCGCGACGCGGGAAGCCTCCGGAAGAGCTCCCGCGACATGAGAAAAGCGCCCGTGAGTACCGTGTCGATCACCGCCTTCCAAGACGCGAGGCTGAGCTCGGTGAAGGACTCATGGGGCCTCGTCGCCGCACCGTTCACGAGCACCGACGGCGGCCCGAAACGATCCGCCATACGCTCGTACAGGTCGATCACCGCGCCCTCGTCGGCCACGTCGAGCAACGCGCTCATCGCGTCGACGCCGCTTGGGTCCAGAGTTTCGAGCGCCGCTTCGAGCTGCTCTGAATCGGCGCGCGCGACGATGCAAACGCGCGCGCCGGCGCGTCGAAACCCTTCCGCGATCGCGAGCCCGATATTGCGGCTGCCCCCGGTGACGAGCGCTACCTGACCGCTGAGGTCGCCGTCGATGTCGAAGCCCACTCTAGCCACTCCGCCCCGCGAGCAGACCGGTCAGCTCTCGGACCGAAGTGAGCTCTTCGAGACGCTTGACAGCGTCGATGACCGGCTGAATACGATCCTCTCGAAAGCCAGCAAAGCCCGCGCACTCTCGAAACTTGTCGGCGACCTCGTCGTAGCTCATCGGGTTCGACGGGCTACCTTTACCGAAGTCGGCACGCCCGGTGATGTGGCGACCGTCCGCGAGATGGATATCAAGGATCGTGGTCATCTTGTCGTAGCCGGCCTCTTCAGCTTCCGGATGGACGCCGAAGTGTATCTTTCGAATCATCTTCTGTACGTCGGCTCGATGGACGACCTCGTCGCTGAACTCGCTCAGACCGCCTCGCCGCTCGAGCAGCATTATCGCCATACAAAACTCCATCGAGAACTTTGCTTGGAGCGCCGTCTCGGGCCGGTGGTGGATGAGCGCGTTGGGCATGTTGTGATTGGTACCGACGTCGACACGCTCGACCATCGCCTCGTCGATGTCGTGCTCGAGAATGAGCTCGAGAAGTTTCGTCATCCCCGGATGGGTGAGAGAGCCCGAAGGATGCGGTTTGATGGAAATACCGGGCTCGATGAAAGTCCACGGTTTGCCGAGCTTTCCCTCGATCGCCTCGAGCGCGTAGCCCCCACCATGAGCTTGAAAAAATCCGCGCGGCGATTCGAGGATGCGATCGGTAGCGGTCCATCCGCTCCGCGCGAGATCCGCAGCGAGCACGCCGGACTCCGCTGCGCGGCCCGCGTGAAACGCCTTGGTCATCGTGCCGAAATTCTCCCGCAAACCTGCCGACTGACTCGCCGCGAGGGCCATCGCGTGTAAGCTCCGCTCGAGGTCGAGCCCGTAGAGCTTGGACGCCGCCGCGGCCGCGGCCAGCGTGCCGCATGTCGCCGTGGAGTGGAACCCGTGCTGATAGTGACGCGGCGACATCGCTTCGGAGATCTTGGTCTCCACTTCGACTCCGAGATGGTATGCCAGCACGAGGTCGCGTCCTGACCGATCAGCCGCTTCCGCGATGGCGAGCGCCGCAGGCAGGCAAGGCGCGGTGGGATGGGTCAGGAGCCCATAAACGCGATCGGCACCGACCGCCAACTGCGTGTCGTCGTAGTCGTCGGCGTGCATGCTGATGCCGTTCGCGAAGGCGGCGAATCGAGGCGACACTCTGAGCGGGGTGCCTATAACCGTTGCGTCACCTGCAATGTTTTGTGAGCTCAAGTAGTCCTGAACGAGGCGTCCGCTCGAAGCGACGGAGCCGGAAAGCGCGAGCCCGAGGCCGTCGAGGATAGATTTGCGGCCGAGCTCCAAGAGCTCCTCGGGCAAGTCCTCGTATTCCGTTCCCGCAATGAACCCGCATACTTCTCTGGTAAGGCCCTCTCCCCGCCGCGAGTCCAGGTCGGGGGTAAAGTGCTCGATTTTCGATGACATCACTGCCTCTTAGCTGCGCGTCAGTATTCGCGATACCAGCGCACGGGTGGGACGAAACAGAATACTTCCCGCGGCAAGGAGGAACAAAGCAAGCGCCACCGGGCGCGACAAAAAGCCAGTCCAATCCTGGTCGAACAGGATCATCGATTGCGCTAACGAAGTCTCCACCAAACTCCCGAGAACGAGCCCCATGATAATGGGCGCCGGGCCGAAGCCGAAGCGCTTGAGCGCAAAGCCCAGGAACCCTGCCGCGAGCATGATCCAAACATCGACCATAGACTGCTCGACACCGTAAGCGCCCACGACACACAGCACGAACACGGCGGGCCAGAGAAGCGTCTTCGGCACGAGACTGATTCGCGCGAAGAGCTTGGCTCCCACGAGCCCGATGACGAGAAAGAGCACGTTCGCGAGAAGCATGGAGATGAAGATCCCATAGAGAAGGCTCGGCTGTTCCTCGAATAGATAGGGGCCGGGGCGCAAACCATGGACTTGAAGACCGCCCATGATCACGGCCGCCGTCGCGCTCCCCGGAATGCCGAGCGCGAGCGTCGGCACCATGGCGCCTCCCGTCGCCGCGTTGTTCGCGGCTTCCGGACCGGCGATGCCTTCGAGTGCGCCCTTTCCGAAAGCTTCGGGCTCCTTCGACCACCGCTTCGCCTCGTTGTAGCCGATCATCGCGGCGATGGTGCTGCCTTCCGCCGGCAACACGCCGATGAACGTTCCGATGAAGCTCGAGCGCAGAATCGTCCCTCTGACTTTGCGAAAGTCTTCGAGGGACGGAAGGCGGGTCGCAGACACTCCGATGCTTTCGAGGCTCGCCCCAAGGTTCTGCGATTGGCTCAGCGCTTCGGTCACCCCGAACAAGCCAATGAGCACGGGAACGAAGTGGATCCCGTCATAGAGATCCGGTACCCCAAAGACGAAGCGCTCGACGCCCGTGGTCAAGTCGACGCCCACGGTCGCTATCAACAAGCCCAAGCATCCGCCGATGAGATTCTTGAGCGGAGCCTCGCCGCCGATCGACGAGAGCATTGAGAGTCCAAACACCGCGAGCGCGAAATATTCCGGTGGTCCGAAACCATAGGCCATACGCGCGAGAAGGGGTGCAGCAAAGAGCAAGACCAGAGCGCTAAAAATACCCCCAAACGCCGACGCGAACGCCGCTATCCCGAGTGCTCTCCCCGCTTCTCCTCGGCGCGCCATCGGATAGCCATCGAACGCTGTCGCTGCCGCAGGCGGCGCACCTGGAACGTTTAACAGGATCGCCGTAATCGACCCGCCGAACGTCCCCGCGCAATATAAAGCGGAGAGAAGTGCGATAGCGGGAACGGGCTCCAGATAGAGCGAGAACGGCAGAAGAAGCGCAACAGCCATGGAAGACGAGAGCCCGGGAAGCGCACCGACGAGAACACCACCGATCGTTCCGAGGACGATGAGACCGAGGACGACAGGATCCGTTACCAGCGCGAGCACGAGCCCTAGATCCGGCACTTCCCCTACCAGAGAGCGCCGTTCGGAAAACGCATACCGAGTGCGAGAACGAATACAACATAGACGGCCAGAGGAAGACCCAATGCGAGACCCGCGATACGAATCACGCGGCGCTCGCCCCAGTAAAGCGACAGCCCGATCGAAACGAGAAACACCGTCGCGAGCATGCCCACATACGGCATCAGCGCGACGGCGACCGTGAAGATGCCGGCGGTTACGTAGACAGGCGGCTCGAGCGGAGCCCTCGGCTCATGGCGCTTGTTCCTCGAGAACGCAAGCAGCGCCAGGCTCAAGAGCGCGAGGACGGCCAAAACAATGCGCGGAAAAAACGTCGGCGGCACGTTTTGGGAGAGCATTGCCGGAACCTCACGAAACGTCGTCGTCGCGTAGAAGGCGGTCCCACAGAATAGAAGAAGCGCGACCCCCGCGACGACGTCTCGAGAATCCCGCACGTCAGTTTTAGCCTTCGTTCTCGCCTTCGTTCTCGCCTTCGTTCTCGCCTTCGTTCTCGATGATGCCGAGCTCCCGCATCGCGTGACGCGCTTCCTCATACATCTGTTGAATCTGGGCGCTCCACTCCTTCGCTCCTGCCACCGAGCCTCCATCGAGTCCCGCACCCTCCAAATAGCTCTGATACGTAGGATGCGAAAGGCCCTGTAGCAAAGCTCGTTCGAGGACGCGAATCCGATCGTCGGGCGTCCCCTTCAAAACAACGTAGCCGCGCACGGTGGAGTACTGGACGTCGTAGCCGAGCTCGACGGTCGTCGGGACTTCGGCGATAGCGGCCATACGCTCGGAAGCCATGACGGCGAGCGCTCTAAAATCGCCCCGGTATATCTGTTCGAGACCTTCCGTGAGATTCAACCCCGCGGCGTCGATGTTGCCGCCCATCAAGTTCGTAACGATTTCCCCGCCGCCGCCGAACGGGACGACGCTGAGCCTGGTATCGGCGACTTTGGCGAGCATGGCCCCCGCCACGTGATCCACGCTTCCGATCTGCGTCGCTCCCCATTTGATGGGACGCTCCCGGCCGAGCATGACCAAATCGTCGAGCGTCTCGACGGGGCTGTCGGCGCGCACCATCACGACGATCGGGTCGTCCGCCGCCCGCGCGATCCCAACGAGATCGTCGATGCTCAGCTTCGCCTGGCCGCGCGCGAGCGCGTAAAGATGTGTCGGGGTGATACCCATCAAAGTGTAACCGTCCCGCGGCCGAGTGCTCACGTAGCTCATCGCCACGAGCCCACCGCCTCCGACCTTGGGCACGACGGCCATTCCGACCCCGAGCGCCTCCCGCGCGCCGACCAGCATGGCGCGTGCGGTCGCATCCGTGCCGCCGCCAGGGGACGCGTGGGTGACGACGTCTATGGGCCTCGACGGAAAAGGCCCCTCGACGGTCTCACAGCCAAGCGTCGCAACGGCACAGATGCCGAAGACGCCGACGATCGTGAAGGAGCGGGAAAGGACTCGGATATCGACAACAGATGGCACAGAGGGCTCCTGGCGCGAAAGAGTACCACGCCCGCAAGTCAGTTCTGCCACGCTGGCGCTGTGCTCTTTTGACGCAGAAGCTCCAAAACGTGACGTCCATTCCGTGCTGTTTGGCTTCGTTTTCAAAACCGAGCGCGCGCCCCCCGGCCATCCCACTCAGCCCGCAGGCTTCCCGCCGGGACGTCTCCTGCGCGCGCTCGCTGGCATAGTCCGTGCACTCTGCTCTAACAAATCATTTGAAGGAGAGTACGCGAGTGACCAAAAGGATTCTATTGCTGAGTGCAGCCGCGTGGTTTCTGTTCGGTTGTCTCGCAGCACCCAGCCTATATGCAGCGGAATCGAATAGCAGAAACGAAAGAGTCTTCTTTGCTCCGAGTAAGGCCATCACCGGAGAGCTCGGAAACAAAGGGGAGCTCGCGGACGATGGAGTAGGCAAAATGTTCCAGAAGCCCGCTCCGATTTCCTCCGCCGCCCGTGCCCGTGCCGAAACACAAATCGGCAGCGGAGCTAACACGGGAGGCCGATCGCCGTTCAACCGAAGCACCGCGGGCCGAGGCCTCGCTGAGGCGGGCGGTACCTACCAAGCGCTCGGGATCAGTCTATTCGTTGTTTCGGCGGGAGACTTGCTCAGCACGGAGTACAGCCTGCAGAAACCGGGCATGGAGGAGATGAATCCCCTTCAAGTCAATCGGGGCGTGCGCATCGCAACCCATATCGGGGTGCCGTTGCTCGTGCACTGGGCGACGAATCGCTTGCAACGGGATGGCCACGGCAAGATGGCGTTCTGGCTCCGGCTTGGTTTCAACGCGGTTCTCAGCTACGCGGTGATGCACAACGTTCGAGCGGCAGGATTGTAACGGCAAAGTTTGCGGGGAGTTACGAGATGAGCCATGAGACGAGCGGTGCGCTCGAAGAGGCAGTTAGCCACACGTTGGCCGCCTCCGCGGCGCACGAAGACATAGAGAGTGGGAAGCAGGAACGATCGAAGGACGCCGTCAGCGTTATGGTCGTTGACGATGAACCGGGTGTCCGCGGCTTCGTAGCAAAAGTCCTGACCCGACACGGCTACGCCTGCTACGAGGCGTGCAATGCCGGTGAAGCCATCGCACGGGCCACGACTTCCCCCCCGTCTTTGACCATCACGGATATCCGCATGCCTGGGGGTGACGGTTCCTGGCTACTGGGTCAACTCAAAGAGCGGTGCCCGGAAATGGCGGTCATCATGCTCACCGCGGTACCAGAGGCCAAAACGGCGGTGGAGTGTTTGAAAGCAGGCGCGGACGATTATCTCGTTAAACCGATCGACATGGAGGCGCTGGTCCGCGCGACTGACCGGGCCCTGGAGAAGCGCCTGTATCGACAGCTCCTGGCGCGAAAGGACGTGTCCGCGGTTCGCCTTTGGGTTCGGACCGAAGGCGAGCTACGGCTGGCCGTGGATGAAGGGTCTTTCAGCACGGACGGTCGCGAGGCAGCCGAGAGTGCCATCTCGGACGCCCGCACCCACGTGCTTCCAAGCGAGATAGGTGTTCTCGTGAGTGTCCCCGTCAACGTCCGAGGAGACCCGCGCGGCGTCCTCCAAGTCGGATGGAACGACGACGCCGAAACGCACGCGTCGGAAAGCGAGCGGTTTGCCTCGCTCGTCGCGGCCGCAATGGCGCGGGAGAAGCAAAACAAGATTCCCGAGAGCTGGTTATCTTCCCCGCAGCTCGATCACTAGACGGCACCCTGAGCTCTAAAGGTCCAGGCAATGCTGCCGATAACGATCATGTCGGCAGGATTTAGGGCACTTGTCTGGAATACCAGTCGCTGATTCTGCATTGCTGGGTCTTAACCGAAGAAACGCATCCGATATGACGGCCAAGCTCGCTGCCACTGTGCCAGCTGAGGCGACCTCCGCCCCAAGCGCCGAAGTTCGGCCGCTCGTGGGGCTCGTCGACAGACTGCTCCGTCTCGCCGGCGACGTCGCACCCAACAGCCAACAACTCTCCACCGACGAGTTCCGAGAAAAGCTCGAGGAGTATCGGCAGGCCCTGTCGAGTGCCTCCGAGCTAGAGGAAGTGCGGCGGTTGGGAAGCTCTGGTGTCGAGCTCTGCGAAGAATTCTTCAAGCGCTCGCAAAGCTATCTTCTCGAGAAGGATTCCGAGCTCAACGACGTGATCACCATGATGCGCGAAGCGCTGCAAACGTTCGCGGGAGACAGCGAGAGCTTTCACAGCGAGCTGCTCGATGCGGGTGCTCGCATGAGTCTCTTGACCAAGCTCGATGACATCCGCAAGTTAAAAACGAGACTTCTATCGGAAGTTCAAAAGTTCAGGGACGTGGTCGAAGAGCAGCAAGCGAAGGACCGAAGTCGATTCGAAACGCTCACCGAACGCATCGACACGCTCGAGACTCAGCTCACTCACTCGGAGAAAGAGGCAGCACTAGATGCTCTGACCGAGGTTCCGAATCGAAGAAGCTTCGACGTCACCATTCGCCGGTGGATGAAATCTTCGGACGAGACCAAATTCGCTCTGAGTCTCGTGGATATCGACGACTTCAAGCGCATCAACGACGAGCACGGCCACCAGGTCGGTGACCGGGTGCTGAAATGTGCGGCCAGACGCTTGCCACCAAGGTTTCTGCGGAGGATTTTGTCGCCCGCTACGGTGGTGAGGAGTTCGTTCTCATGTTCGCGAAAACGAGCATGAAAGACGCGCAGCGCCGCATGGAGGTGCTGATCAAGCGCATCGCTGCCGCGAAGTACAAATACCAGCTGTCAGGGGTAACCCAGCAGGTGAGCTTCACGGTCAGCGCCGGACTCGCGGAGTTTACTCGTGGCGACACGCTCGAAGAGCTCGTCAAGCGAGCAGACGACGCACTCTACCAGGCCAAGAGACGCGGCAAGAATCGTGTAGTAGTGAAGCGCAAAAGCTTTCTCGCGCGGCTTGCTTGAACGGAATGACGGCCCTGACGACAAAGGACACGCTAGCGAAGAGGTGACCGATTTGCAATCCAAGAAGAAAGGCAAACGCAAGGAAACAGGGACACCGGCTCGGAACGAGATTCTGCTCGTGCAGGATCCAGAGACCGGACTCGAGCTCGAACAGCTCCTGTCCAAGTCGCTTTCCTATCACATCGTTGGCGCCGCGAGCCTATCCCAAGGCCTCGCGCATCTGGCCTCACCCTCCGAAGAATGTGCCTTGGTAGTGCTCGATCTCGCCCTGACGAATGAAAGGCAACTCTCGTCCGTCATCGCCGCAGCGGAGAGCAACTCCTTGCCGCTCGTCCTCCTTGCTCGAGCAGGGGAGCTAGAACGTGCCCTCAAAGCACTCGACCAGGGCGTTTGCGACATCGTCCCGTGGACGGAAGACGTCTTCGAGAAGCTCCCTCGAATCCTGCAATGGAACTTGGAGATGGCCGCCTTGCGGGAGTCGAACGGTGCGACCCTCTCGAGGCCAGTCCGAACCTCGCAGGCCGGCTCCGACGAGAGTGAGGCGGGAACCGAGCTCGTCGCCGGCATCGTTCACCAGATAAACAACCCTCTGACGACGATTATGGGCTCCGTGGAGTTGCTGAAAGAAAGCAATACCTCCGCGACAACACAGCGGGACTACCTCGAGCGCATCCACGACGCCAGCCTCCGCTGCAAGAAAGCATTGAACGACCTGTCGAACCTGATGACGCTCGCGCCGCCGCGTCTGGAAATGTCGACCTGGGACGAGCTTCTAAACGAGACGGTAGCGTTGGTCGAGCCCGGCATAGTGGAGGTCCAGTTAGAAGTCCTATCCGATCTCCCAGCTTTCCGGCTCGACCGGTTGCGGCTCCGAACGGCGTTGTTGCAGCTCATCAAAAACGCTCAAGACGCAGCCGCTCCAAACGATTCCGATGCGTGCGTTCGGATCCAAGTGGCTCCGATCACGTCCGGTGACGGTTCACGCAAACTCGTTATTCGCATTCTCGACAACGGCGCTGGCATCGCGCCCGAAATTGTCGGGAGCGTGATGAAGCCATTCTTCACCACCCAAACCGAAACCAGAGTTGGCCTCGGCCTGAATCTTGCTCGGGCCGCCATTGAAGCGCACGGGGGAAGCCTAACGCTTGCCGCCTATCCTTCTGGCTGGACCGAGGCGAGAATCGAGCTCCCTTGGTCTCTCGTTTCTGAAGCCGAGTCCGAGAGCGCACACATCCGAAAGAATTCCGTTCTTGTCGTCGACGACGAGTCACCGATTCGCGAGCTGGTAGGAACGATGCTCGCAGGCTCTGGCTATGAAGTGCGCGATGTTGCGACCGTTGACGAGGCACTGTCGCAGATGCGAACGAATCCAGCCGAGCTCGTGATCACCGATCTCAGAATGCCTGGCCTCGGGGGGCAAGACCTTTTCAAGCGCGTGGAGAACCACGACTCCAAGTTCGTTTTCATGACCGGCGATACGATGAGCCCCGAATCCTCGGCGTTTCTCGCGCAAGGATACGGCGTGACGCTGCCGAAACCGTTTACGAAGCCCGAGCTCTTGGCCGCGGTAGAGTCGGCGATTGGGCCCGCCTGAGGCCAGAATCAGTGGTGACCCGGCATGCCTGACCTCTAGCGGAGTGGCACAGATGAATTTCTGGCGGTTCGTAACTTCTGATGCGGAGCTAGGGCCTGCCCTATCAGGTACGTACAGCCCCGGCTTAGTCGTTCTCTCGATCGGTATCGCTTCCTTCGCAGCTTATGCTGCACTGGCCGTGGTCCATAGGATCCTCGCAACCAAGAAGAGCTCGTCCAGACTCATCTGGCTGGTGACCGGCGGCACCACTTTGGGCACCGGCATTTGGGCCATGCACTTCACCGCCATGTTGGCCTTCTCACTGCCAATGACGGTGACCTACGAGCCATGGGTGACCCTACTCTCGGTCTTTCCCGCGATCATCGGCAGCACTTTTGCCCTGAGCACAATCAGCGAACGCCAAATCGGGTGGTGGGCGCTTCAGCGTGGCGCGCTGATCATGGCAGTCGGGATCGGCACGATGCACTACACCGGGATGGAAGCCATGCGCATGGACGGCGTCATGAGGTACCAGCCCGCCATATTCGCGCTCTCCATCGTTGTGGCCGATCTTTTGGCAGCCGTTGCGATTTACGTCGGGTTCGTTTTCAAGCCGTCGCTTGGTTCGAAACCATGGGCCACGGTGTTGAGCTCTATCGTGATGGGATGCGCCGTATCGGGAATGCATTACACCGCCATGTCGGCGGCTCGCTTTTATCCATCAGATATCACCGCCGTCCCTGGAACAGCTCTGTCGCACTCTTTCATGGTCATTTCTATCTGCGGGGTCATGGCGATCGCGGTAGGCATGACGCTCATCGGCACCATCGTAGACCAGAGGCTCGTCGAAGCCTCTGAGGCCCTTCGTGAGAGCGAAGCGCTGTCGCGACTCCTCATCGATTCCGCCGACGAGGGCATCTTGGGGCTCGACCGGGAAGGGAAAACGACCTTCGTCAACCCATCCGTGACCCGTCTGCTCGGCTTCGCGCCTTCAGACCTCATTGGCAAACCGATACACGGACTCATCCATCACAGCCATGCGGACGGATCCCCGTATCCCGCCGACGAATGTCCCGTCTTGAAAACGTGTTCCGACGGCAGCCTGCATCACTTCAGCAACGAGCTTCTCTGGAAGATGGATGGCACCACCCTGCGTTGTGAATACACCAGTACGCCGGTCAGTAAGGAAGGCGAGCTGATAGGAGCGGTGCTCACGGTCCGCGACATCAGCGCGCGGCTCCAGCAAGAGGAGCGGGCGGAGCGGGCGCGCAACGCGGCCGAAGCGAAAGCTGCCATCGCCAAGGTCATGCAGGAAGCTCGTCCATTGAAAGAGCGCCTGAACACGGCCTTAGAGCTTCTGTTTAGCATGTCGGGAACGGACGGGCCCAATCGAGGCGGCGTGTTCCTCACCCATCCCGAGACAAAGAACCTCGAGTTGTTTTGTGCTCGGGGCGATGTCTCCGAACATGACGAAGAGGACGAAGAGTGGATCGAGCACGAGCGAATCCCATGCGAGCACGCTGGCCGCGTCGGCAAGATCATCGTCTCGAGCGGGGACTTCGATAAAACCCCTGCCAGCACTTCCTTCCGCCGACGTTACATCATTCCCATCATGCAAGCGGAGAGCTGCATGGGCGTGGCATTCTGGCACAGTGGCTCGGTCGCGCTATACGAGGACATTCGCGTCGAGATGTTGGAACAGATTAGCGAAATTCTGGGCGTGGCCGCCGTGAGGCACTGGGCCGAGCTAGAGCTGAAGCGGGCTCGAGACGGCGCGAATTCTGCCACGAAAGCCAAGGGCCAGTTTCTTGCCACGATGAGCCACGAGATACGCACCCCAATGAATGGGGTTCTCGGCATGACCCAGCTACTCTTGGACACCGAGCTCTCGGGGGAGCAACGCGACTACGCCGAGACGATCCATACTTCCGCGAACGCGCTCCTCACCATCATCAATGACATCCTCGATTTCTCGAAGATCGAGGCGGGCAAACTGGACATCGAGCCCGTTCCCTTCGACCTGCAAATCGCAACCAGTGAAGTAGCCGATCTCCTCGCTGCCAAGGCCGAGAAGCAAGGTATCGAGCTCGTAGTGCGATATGTGCCGGGTGCCGCTCGCTATCTGGTTGGGGATCCAGGTCGCATTCGCCAAATTCTTCTGAACCTCGGCGACAACGCGGTGAAGTTTACTTCGAAGGGCTCTGTTCTGCTCCAAATAGAAGAGCTAGGACGAAACGACGAGAAGGCCGAGCTAAAGCTCTCGGTCCACGATACTGGCATTGGCATCGACAAGAGCTCGAAAGAAAAGGTCTTTGAGTCCTTCGGACAGGCCGACGCCTCAACGACGAGGAAGTTTGGTGGCACCGGTCTCGGTCTCTCCATCGCGAGGCAGCTCGTCAGCCTGATGGGCGGCGAGCTAGGTGTAGACAGTGTGCCGGGGCAAGGCTCGACTTTCTGGTTCACACTGATCTTACCCCTGGCACCGGCACCCCAAAATGCGCCTAACGAGATCAGCCTTTCCGGAATCAGGATCCTCGTGGTGGACGACGGCGACGTGAATCGTCGCGTGCTCCGTGAGCAGTTGGAAGGTTGGAGAATGCGGGCCGACACCGCTTCTAGCGGCAAGGAGGGACTCGAACGGCTCCGAGAAGCGGCTTCCTCGGGCGACCCCTACCAAATGGCCATCTTGGACTTCCTAATGCCAGGCATGGACGGCGCGAGCTTGGGAAGAATCATCCAGTCGGACGCGAAGATTAGCTCCACCCGGCTCGTTCTGATGAGCTCTTCGGCGCGGCGGGGCGACGGACAACGCATGCTGCAAGCTGGGTTTTCCGGTTTCTTGGTGAAGCCAGCGAGGGGGGACACTTTGCGCGACGTCCTGGCGACGGTTCAAGCAGAGCCTCGCGGAGCTCGATCGCCAGACCGCCAGCTCGTCACTCGCTATTCGGTAGCCGAGGCGAAGGCTGCCACGTCCACTCCGAAGAGCGAGCGGCCCCGAGACATCTATAGAGTTCTCGTTGCGGAAGACAACATCGTCAACCAAAAGGTCGCCATGGCCATGTTGCAGACGCTTGGCTGCCGCGTTGACGTAGCTGCTAATGGCCAAGAGGCCGTCAACATGTTGTCGCGACTCTCCTACGATATCGTCTTCATGGATTGTCAGATGCCGGAGCTCGATGGGTACGAAGCCACCGCATCCATTCGGGACGAAGAAGGCTCAGCGCGGCACACCCCCATCGTCGCCATGACCGCGAGCGCCCTCCCGGAAGACCGTGAACGCTGCTTGAAAGCCGGGATGGACGACTACATCAGCAAGCCGGTGACCAAGGAAAGACTCCTCGAAGTCCTCCAGCAATGGGCCGGCGGCCAACCTGTCGAGCCTTCCCAGGATCGTACGGCTCTATCACCCTGACATCGTGAGCGCCTCGACATCGTGCGGCTGTGGGGCGCCGGCCGGACGCGATATAGTCTCTCGATGTCCTATGACGCCATCGTCGTCGGATCGGGAATCACTGGCGGCTTCGCCGCGAAGGAGCTCACCGAGCGCGGCCTCGAGATTCTCGTTCTCGAAGCAGGACGCTCTATAGCGCCCGAGCACGACTACGTCGAGCACGTACAGCCGTGGAACCTTCGCTACCGGGGATTGAAGAACCGCAGAGCACTCGATAAAAGCAAGCCGACTCAAAAAGACTGCTACGGCTGCGACGAATGGGCCAGCAAGTTCTTCGTAAGCGATCGCGACCATCCCTACTCATTCCAACGCTCTACATCCACATGAAGTGGCGTGAGAACAAGCTCGCGATTCGCGAGGACATGGCGGTCGCGGCCGCGGAGATCCTGGAGGCGGTGGGGGCCAAAGACGTGAGCCCGTTCATTCAGAAAACCGATCCGGGGTTCACGATCCACGAAATGGGAACGGCCCGCATGGGTCGGGATCCAAAAACATCGGTTTTGAACGGGTACAACCAGAGTCACGACATCCCGAATCTGTTTGTTACGGACGGCGCCTGCATGACGTCGTCTTCTTGCGTCAACCCATCTCTAACTTATATGGCTCTCACGGCGCGGGCTTGCGACTATGTCGCGCACGAGATGGATCTCGGACATTTTTGAGGAGGTGATAACGATGATGAAGGACGGCCAAGTCGTGCACATGACCCGCCACAACAATCACTCGCGCAAGATTCACTAACAGGTCAGGTCGCGTGCCAACGCCGCTCGAGGAGCTCTCCGATTGGGCCGTCCGCACCCACACGATACCGTCCGGCGTCCATGACGCGGCCCGCCGGGTGCTCATGGATCAAGTCGCCGTGAGTCTCGGTGGTGCGAAGGCCATGAAAACGCTCGTCCGGAGTGAGCCCTCTGCCACGTTATGGTCGACAGGTGAGCGGGTCCACGCGCCCGACGCCGCGCTCGCCAATCGCTTCGCGGGCGACGATCTGGAGCTCAATGCAGGACCCGAGGTCGCCGCAGCAGGTATTGCCGCCGGCGAAGTCGCAGACGCGACGCTAGGCGAGCTCTACGTCGCGATGGCGGTCGCGAGCGAGATCGAGAGCTACGCGCGCGTATGGTTTCAAACGGCCGTCGAGGAGCACGGCCTGCATCCACCGGCGGTATTCGGTGCTCTCTCAGCGGCGACCGTGGCGGCCAAGCTTTGCAGGCTCGACGCCGATGCCTTTAGCGGAGCGCTCGCCACGGCACTGGCGCTCGCCCCGCAGTCGCACTACGCATCGTTCTCACACGGGGCCACGGGCAAGTGGCTCTATGGAGCTTGGAGCCAGCGCCTCGGCCTCCAGGCCGTTCTATGGGCGCGGATGGGCATCGCGGGCGCCTCGACCACGCTCGATGGCGCGCGCGGCATCGCCCAGGCCTTCTTGCACGAAACGACCGCGCCGCCGGCCTTCCAGCCGCAAGGCTGGGCGCTCGCCGAGGTGACGTTCAAGGCCTTTCCCTGCAGCCGCGCTTGCCATCCGGCGCTCACGGCACTCGAGAAGCTCGGGCCGATGGACAGCTCCGCCATCATGCGCGTCGATATCTGGAGCTATCCGTTCTCGGTCGAGCTCGAGGAGCGCAGCACACATGCGAGCTCCATTGCCGATCAGATGAGCGTCAGCGCGATGGTGAGACAAGCGCTCGGCATCAACGCGGACACACCCATCAACGTTCGCGCCGAGGGAGTCAACACCCTGCCCCGCAAAAGGGAGGCGCGCGTGCGCATCGTGCTCGAAGACGGTAGCGTTCGCGAGGCAGCTTCCGAAGCAAAATGGAGCTCCGACCATCCGGCTACCGACGAGGAGCTTCGGACCCGATTTCTCGAGATGACTCGGGACAAGAGAATCTTCGACCCTTGGGACGCGCAGGACTCGGTGCGCATTCGGGAGCTCGTCGCCCATGGCTGATCTTCGCATCGAAAACCTCACGAAGCGCTTCGGTGACACCGTGGTGCTCGACGGCTTCGACTTGTCGATCGAAGATGGCGAGCTCATGACGCTTCTCGGCCCGAGCGGCTCGGGAAAGACCACCGTGCTCCGTCTCGTCGCGGGTTACATCGACCCCGATGCGGGCGCTATCCTCGTCGATGGACAAAATGTGCTCACTCTCCCGCCGGAAAAGCGCGACATTGGAATGGTCTTCCAAAGCTACGCGTTGTTCCCCCATCGCTCCTTGTATAAAAACGTCGCCTTCGGTCTCGAACGGCGCAAGGTAGCTCGAGACAAGATCGCGTCGAGGGTCGCCGAAGCGCTCACGCTCGTGCGGCTCGAAGGCCTCGACGCACGTTTCCCAAGCGAGCTTTCTGGGGGTCAGCAACAGAGGGTCGCGCTCGCGCGCGCCCTCGTCATTCGCCCGACGCTCTTGCTACTCGACGAGCCTCTCTCGAACCTCGACGCGCGGCTGCGCGCGGAGCTCCGGCTCGAGATTCGCCGCATCCAGAAAACGCTCGGGATCACGACGGTGCTCGTCACTCACGACCAGGAAGAAGCGCTCACGGTCTCCGATCGCGTCGCCGTCATCAACGACGGGCGGCTCCAGCAGCTCGGGACCCCAGACGAGCTCTACCGAAAACCCGCGAACCGCTTTGTCGCCGAGTTCGTGGGGAAAATGAATCTCTTGCCGGCGGAGCGCGAGGGAGAGTGCGTGTATCGCTTCACGACCGGCGAGACGATACGCACGGCCGAGGCGGGTCGCAAAGAGCACGTACTTGTCGCAGTACGCCCCGAGGTGGTCCGCACCGGCGCGGAGAAGGGCTGGAACCGCATCGACGGAACCGTCGCGCACCGCGTCTTTTTGGGAGAGCTCACGGAGATCGGCGTCACGCTCGCGGACGGAACCCTCTTCTTGGCGCGTGGAAGCGATCTGCCAACGGTCGCACCCGGTGAAACGCTGACTTTATCCTGGCCCGTCGCAGCGACCGCGCTACTGGACCCTTGACCCGACGCCGCGGTCGAGCAGGATCATTTGGGCCTGGCTCTCGAAGCGGGGACCGACGTCACATGGCGGAGGGCGACGAGTCACTACTCCGCCCGCCGCGCGTAGAAGTCTTTCAACCAGGCCTCCCGGACCGGCTCGAAGATGAGCTCCGCGTCCTCCCAAATGCGCCTCGTGGTAACGTCGATACCGGCCGCATCGCAAAAGACGAGTGCGAAGGCCGCAACATATGCCGGCGGGATGCGGGTGCCCCCGATATCTTCGAGCATCTCGGCATAGCTCGCGTCCTCGTCGGCAATCCAAATGGCGGCTTGCTCGATGATCTCGGTGCGCGGAGGATAGCGCAGGCCGTCGAGCGCATAGGTCCCGACTTGAATGACCCTCAGGAGGTTGGCCAAGGCGGGCACCGCCGACGGACGGCGCATCTCGAACCTATCGCCTGGGGGTTTTGTCCGCTCGCGCCCCACGCGGCGCAGATCCCACAGGTACCAGTCGTCGCTCTCGAGAAACACGAAGGCGTCGCGGCGCGCGAAGAGGCTTCCCTTTTCGTCCTGCGCCTCGAGATAAGTACCTACCGGCAGCGTCACCACTATGGGCCGCGCCGTCTTCCGGCGGATGCGGACGGCGCCCGAGCTCTCGATCTCCGCCTCGACGACTTCCACGGCGAGAGCGTCGAGAAAGTCGACATCTTCGATCGTGTGCTCGCCGCCTTCCACCGCGAAGACGAACAGATGCTGCATCGGAAGAGATTCGTCGAGCGCCACGAGATCGAATCCCGCCGGCTTCCATTCCGAGAGAACTTGACGGACGGACATCGCGTGGTCGGCCTTCAAGCGGTCGCCCGTACCGTCTTCGACCCGATATTCCAGAAGTGCGACACGCCCGTCGGGCGCAAGCGCTTCCCGCATCTTCGAGAGCACTTTCTCGGGTTCTGCGATCTCGTGATAGACGTCGGCTAGAAGGATCCAGTCGAGCTCACCCGCCGGAAGCTTCGGATCGTCCGGCTCACTCAAGATGGGCTCGACTCCCGTGATGCCTTCCTCCTCGACGAGTTGGCTCAAGAACTTCAACATCTGCGGCTGGATGTCGACCGCGAGAACGCGGCCGCCGGGTGCGACGAGAGGCGCCATCTGGCGCGCGTAATATCCCGAGCCTGTCCCGATATCCGCCACGACATCGCCCGGCTCTAGCGCCATCGCTTCGAGCACGAGGTCGGGACGCTCTTCGAAATAGCGGTCCTCTCGCTCCAGCCAAAGCGCGCCGCGATAGCTCATCGGCTCGGCCGGCACGCGCTTGGGCGCGCCAACGAGCTGCCCACCGGCCATGACGAAATCGATGGCCGCAAGATGGCTCACGTGCTCGAGCGGGTCCTCCCCGAGCACAACGAGATCGCCGCGTTTTCCCGGCGTCAGCGTGCCGCGGTCCTCGAGGCCAAGCGCACGCGCCGCATCTCGCGTGGCCGACGCGATGATGGCTTCGAGTGGCAGGCCAGCCTCCGCCATCTTGTGAAACTCGCGATGGAAGGACGGGCCTTGCAACGTGCCTATATTGCCGCCATTCGATCCGGCCGCAATGGGGATACCCGCCTCGAACATCTTGCGCATGTTCGTAAGCAGAATCTCCCGCGCCTCTTCCCCGCTCCCCCATTCGATAGCGTCGGGAACGGGTGGCCGCTCGGCTCGTGGAATAGCCGCAAGCGTGTCCCAGCTCGCAATGACGCGCCGGTCGCCGCAGCGCCGCTCGATGGGCAAGAGCGAAACGGCGCTGTCGAGGACTTCGCGGTAGCGATCGAAATGGCCGAGCCCGGAGATCGTGACAACGCCGCTCTCTTTGGCGAGGTCTAGAAACTCGCTGTCGACGACCTGGTCGACGATCGTATGCGCGAGCACATCGACGCCGGCTCGGATCGCCATCTTGGCGGTCTCTAGCTCTTCCGCGTGCATCGCGACACGAAGGCCGAGCGCGTGCGACGCCTCGACGAGAGCCTCCAGTATGGGACGGAACGCCTCGCGCGCCCCGGGTGGACCGGCATAGCCGACTTTGATGAGGTCAACTCCTTGGTTCGCGACATCGCGGACCTTCGCGCGCGCGTCGTCGACGCTTTTCAACTGAACGAGCACCGGATCGTCTCGAGTCCAGAGAGTGACATCTAGAACTGGAAAGTTCGCGAAGAACGGACCCGAGGTGAGCACCCGCGGCGCTTCGGATGTGCGCGCGACCTCGAGCTCCCAACGCGGCCCGCCGAGAGAGGCAAGCGTCGTTACGCCCGAGCAGCGATAGTGCTCGAGCGTCGCGGGAATACCTTCGCGGATCCGGCGACGCTCGGACTCGTGAGGCACGCGGTCGGTCAGGTCATAATCGTCGGGGCTCGTATAGAGACTGCCGGAGTCCAGGAGATGCGTGTGGGTGTCGATATATCCCGGAAGGACCCACTTGCCGGTAACATCAATGACCGAAGCACCTTCGGGCACGACGTAGCTCTCGGCGCGCGCGATGGCGGTGATGGTGCCATCGCGCATCTCGACGACCGCGTCGACGCGCGGCGCTGCTCCGGTACCATCGATGAGCGTCCCGTGGACGAGGACGGTGATCGCCTGAAAGAGCGCGGTCGCAATCATGACGCTTATCCTACCTCCATCGGGCAGGTCATGCAGTGCGCGCCGCCATTACCAAGAAAGAGCTCGCCCGCGGGAAACGTCGCGAGGCGCCAGCCGCGACGGGCCATTTCGTCTCCGATTCTTGTCGCGCTCTCGAACCCGATAGCGGTCTCCGATTTCTTGGTGACGACAACGTTGAGATGCCCCTCTTCACGCTCTTGGCGCGTCAGCGGGATCAGCCGCACGCCACGCTCTTCGAGAAAATCCTCGAACATGACGTGACGCGGCTCGTTCTTACCTGCCTCGTAGAGCCGGCATGGAAACACGCGGAACGATTCTTGATAGACGAGCGCCAGATCCTCGGCAAGCGCCATGAAGATGCCGTCGATGTGGATATGCCCGAACGGGAGCGGAACTTCGAGAAAATATTTAGCGTCTCGGCCGAGCACGAGATCGCGCAACATGCGCGTTCCGGTCTCGTTTGCGCGGTCGCAGAGCGACGCGACCACGGTGTCCTCCCCGAGGAGCGTCACGCCGCCGCCCTCGAGAAAACCAGGAGGCTCGATGGCGCCCAGGATGGGAATGCCGAGCTTCTCGAAGGCGCGGCCCATCATCGCTTGATCTCCCCACCGTCCTTTCAAATGAGGCGACATCAACACCGCGCCGCTCCGAAAGACCGCCGCGATGTCCCGGGTATAGGTCATGTTGGGCCGGTGCGCGATATAGCCGAGAGCGTCGCGGTCGTCGCGCAACACCTCGGTCAAAAAGACCGTTTCGACGCCGTGCGCCTCGAAAAGCTCTGCCATCGTGTCGTATTCGGACACGAAGCGCCCGCGATCCACTTTGCGGTCGAAATGGAACTCTTCGAGCGTGTGCTCGGTGACGAGATCGAGCTCCTCTCCCGGACGATGCATCAGCACCCTCTTCAAATCGCCATAGGCGCTGTTTACTCCAAATCCAGTCACACTTTCCTCCTGGCTTTCCTCCTCGCTTTGCTCCGAGAGACCGCCGTAACTTACTCGTTCCAGAGGACAAAGACAACGCCGTTTGGATACTCCGCGGATTCGTTTCTATAATGCGATCGCCGAGGAGGTGTCCATGCCCGCTTTCAGACACGTAAGTTCTGCTCTCCCGCGAGGCCCGGGAGAAGCGCCCGGCCGCAGAGGTCTATGGGCAGCTACGGCGGGCATCCTGCTTCTTTTGACGACGAGCTTGGCGCTTTCGCAAGAACAAGATCGGATACCCACATTCCGCACCGGAGTCTCTACAGTTCTCGTCGATACCTTGGCTCTCGACGCGGACGGGAACCCCGTGTCGGGACTCACGCGAGACGACTTCGAGATCTTCGAGGACGGGGTTCCACAGACGATCACGACTTTCGACGTGACCGACTGGACCTCCTACGTCGCCGCCAGAACCGACGGCCGCTCCGCGACCGATGCCGCCTCCGTCAATACCTACCCACGCCGCTTCGTGTTCGTCTTCAATCGGCAAGGCGCTCGTTTCGAATGGTTGACGCGCGGCAAACGTGCGCTTCGAGCGTTCATCGTCGAGTCGATGGCCGAAGGGGACGAGGCCATGGTGATCGAGAACGGCTACTCGTTCAAAGTCATTCAAGAGTTCCGCTCCGCCAAAGAAAATACGCTCGAAAGCGTCCGCTCACTGAGTCAGATGGTCGTCGGCTACCCGATGGGCGCGGGTCGCGCAGCCGGACAGCTTTACCGAGATCTGGAATCACTCGGCGAGACGCTAGAGGCGATTCCCGGCCGCAAGGTGCTCGTGCTGCTCTCGAACGAGCTCGCGACGTTCACGAGTCCCGGCTCGCGCCGATCGAGCGAGGGCCTCACTTTGGAGCGCGCGGTGACAGCACTCAACCAAGCAAACACCACCGTCTACACCATCGACCTCCGTGGGCCGGAGAGTGGCCTGTCGCTTTCGGGAGGACTCTTTCCACTCGCCAACGGGACTGGCGGCCGTCACTTTCGTAACAGTATCGCGTTCGAAACGCCCCTCCGGCGGGTCGGAACAGAGAACAAACGCTATTACCTCTTGAGCTATATCCCGTCGAACCCAGAGCTCGACGGTAAATTTCGCCGCATCGAGGTCAAGGTCCGCAAACCAGGCGTCGAGGTCATCGCACGGAAAGGCTACGTCGCTCGCGAGCGCGTCGCTACCGGAGCCGTCGTCGCTGACGGGGCCGAGGCGGAGAGCGAAGAGGCAGACGTCGACGTGAGCCGGTCACAGGTACTTCCTGACGCGCTCGAGCTCACGAGCTATGTGTTGCCCACAGGCACGGGATCCTCCCGCGTTCCGGTCAGCGTGGCGCTTCCTCCCGAGCTTCTCTCCGCCACGGAGGATCGCAAACTCACCGTAACCATCTCTCAGGACGGCAAAACGCTCCACACGTTCGAAGAGTCGGTGAACTTGCAGCGCTATTTTCTCGTCGAGAACGTGGAGCTCGACCCCGGGCTCTATCTCTTGCGCATTACCCTGGCCGCGAACGGCGCACAGCTTTACCAAGCTTCGACCGGGATCCAAGTGCCGGCCGGATTCGGCGAGCGCTTCGGCATTTCGAGCATCGTACCGGTGGTCGCGCCCGATGCCGGGAACGAGATTTCAGGCGACATCCCCATCCTCCCAACGACGAGCCTGATGCGCGGGGACGACGCCTACTTGTTTTTTCAGATTTTCGCCGGTGTCGACCGCCCTTCGCGCAAGGTCGAGCTCACCTATACGTTGTTCGATGAAAGCGATAACGCCATCGACAGGGGCGGCAAAGCCGGCCCGATGGCCCTTCGTGAAGACCTGCCCGGCGGGACGCCCGTCATCTTGCGGATTCCGATGAACGAGCTCTCCCTTGGCCCCTACCGCGTCGACATCCGCATCGAGGATCGCTCTTTGGGCCGGCGCGCCGCGAGCGAGATCGAGCTCCGCATCCGGTAACACGAAGATTTCTTTCTCCGCCGAGGGAGGACGACGCCACCGAATCTCGTCTGTACTCTTCAGGAGGAGAACAGATGAGCACAATCAAAATCAACACTATCGTCCTGATCGCGTCTTTATGGGCAGGCGCGGGCTCCGCGACGCCCATCATTCAGCCCGTCATTCAGCCCATCATTCAGGAGGTTTTCTACGACGCTCTCGGCCCCGACAGAAGCTCCGTATTCACTGAGCTTTACGGCAGCCCCGGGACCTCCCTCGCCGGCTGGTCGCTCGTTGGCGTGAACGGCGCAAACGGAAAGCCCTATCGCACGCTCGATCTCACCGGCGCCGTTATCCCAACAGACGGGCTTCTGGTGATCGCGACGGTGTCGGCCATAGGCACCCTACTCGCTGTCCGCGACTTCGTGGCAAATGTCGATTGGCAAAACGGTCCGGACGCCGTGCTGCTGTACGACCCGTTTGGCGGGCTCGCGGACGCACTTCAATACGGCAGCGCCGGCACGCATAA
>SMYC01000068.1 GCA_004356105.1 Acidobacteriota bacterium
AGAAAGAACATGAAACGTGGAACAGCTGACTCTCATCCCCACATCCCCTTGCCTTTAAAAACGCCGCTAAAAGCAAGGAGAGGTGCGGATAGGAGGGGATGTGGGGATAAGAAAGAATTTGCTTCAGAACGTGGTACAAAATCCTCGGTTCTGACGGGTTAGAGCCTAGGCGGCGTCCGGGACTTCGCCCGGAAGACGTGGCCCTTCGGGCAGTTGAACGGCCCGTAATCGTCTGGAACATAATGACTTACCAAACATCGACAACATTTTGTCGATAGGTAGAAACCTAAGAGCCTAGGGGGATGTGGGGATGAGAAAGAACATGAAACGTGGAACAGAATTCGGAGCAGGATCAATAATTAAGAAAAATTACGAGGAGAAGGCTCGTTGGATTTCTTCGGCTAGGATTGCGATGCCTTTTCGGACGACGTCGTCGTCTTGGGAGTAATTGACGCGCAAACATTCCTGTTTGTGACGCCACGGCTCTTCGAGACCGGGAAAGAAGTAGTGTCCGGGGACCACGAGAACGCCGCGCTTTTTGAGCCGTTCGTAGAGCTCCTGTGACGTTATCGGCATGTTCTCGAGCCACAGCCAGAAAAAGAACGTGCCCTCGGGCTTGTGCACGCGATAGGGCAAGCCTTTCATCGCGTCGCGAAGCCAGCCGAGCGCTTGTTGCGACTTGCGTTCGTAGAACGGTCGGATTTTCTTTCGACAGAGCTCGAGCACATCTCCGCTCGCTACGAGATCGTGCGCTAGAACCGCCCCGAAGCTAGAAGGCGCGAGGCTCACGATGGCGTTCATCGCAGAGACGGCCTTGATGATCATCTCATTTGCGATGACGATTCCGGTGCGAACGCCGGGAAGGCCGAGCTTCGAGAGGCTCATGGTCAAGATGATGTTCTCGTTCCAGATCGGCTCGGTCTCCGTGAACATGATGTTGGGAAACGGGGTGCCGTAAGCGTTGTCGATGATGAGGGGGATGTCGTTTTTCGCCGCGAGCGCGCTCAAGCGCAGAAGCTCGCTCTCGGTGAGCACGTTCGACGTCGGGTTCGTCGGCCGCGAGACACAGAGCGCGGCAATGTCCTCGTTTACGCGCACCGCGTCGAAATCAACGTGATACTTGAACAAATCGTCGTCCAGGAGCTCGATCTCGGGTTTTTCGGCAACGAACAAACCCCGGGCGACCCCGGCATCCGCATAGCCGATATATTCGGGCGTGAGCGGAAGGAGAATCTTCCGGTGGCGGCCATCCTGAGACTCACCGCCAAGCAAGTTGAACAAAAAGAAAAACGAGGTTTGACTCCCCGTGGTCAGCGCGACGTTCTCGGGGCCTACCTCCCAACCGTAATGTCCCCTCAGGAGCGCGGCCATCGCTTCGATGAAAGGGCGGTTTCCCGCCGGCGCGTCATAACTCGCGAGCAGCTTTTCTATCTCGTCCGAGCCAGACAGCATGCTTCGCAATCGATCCGTGAAGATCGACTCGACTTCCGGGATGCGCGCAGGATTACCACCACCGAGCATCAGGATATCGTCGCCCGCGGCGAGCGCGTCGCCGAGGTCGTGCATCAACTGCAAGATACCGGATTCCTCGGTAAACTTGGCGCCGAGCAACGAAAGCTTCATCGCCTCGCCGATGGACGGTCGGTCTGCCCGCCATCTTTGACGAACATCTCAGCAAAGAAGTGATAGTTGAGAAGCGTGAGCGCTCCGTCGGGCGCCGGCCGGGTGTTGGCAGCCTTACCCATCACAAGAAACCTGACGTGGTCTTGCTGAGCCGCCTTTGAACCGGCACCAAGTGCGAGTACGGCGACGGCGAGCGACAAGCTGCGCATCTGAGGGCCAGCCTAACACGGACGGCAACATGTAGGATTTCTCCTACGCTCGCGCGGCGAGTCAAGTCGATAAATCGATTAAACTTAGCAGCTTAGGGGGATTTCGTTCACTGGCACGAACATTGAATGAATCTTGGTCGCCCATGAAGCAAGTCATCGAACTAACAGAAGCCCCCTCTGCCGCCGATCCGATTCCCAATGTGGGATCTCTCGAACGTGTGGCGATCCCGGAAATTCTGAAACGCATCAACGCCCACGAGCTCAGCGGCTCCCTCGAAGCGACCGCAGGGACGATCGTGCGCACGATTTACTTCGACCGCGGTTTCATCGTCTTCACCTCGAGCACGTCGAAAAGCGAGCGGCTCGGCCAATGCCTTCTAGACGCCGGCCGCGTCAACGAAGAAGGTATCGCGATCGCCGTCGATCTCATGACAGGGCGACGCCGTATCGGCGAAACCATGGTCGAGGCTGGCCTCATCGACGAAGATGAGCTCGGACAGGCACTCGTTCACCAGGCTCGTCAGGTAGCCACCGCGATCTACGCTCTCGAGCAAGGTATGTATCGCTTCGACGAGCAACCGTGCCCCATCGCGATGGAGCTTCGCCTCAGCCTATCGATGTATCGGTTGCAGCTCGAGGCGGTGCGGAAGATTCCGAACCATGAGCTCATCGTCGAGGCGCTGCCTTCGTCCACGGAACACGTTCGTTTGTCCGAGTGCCCGCCCTTCAGCTTCGAGGACGTTCGGTTCGAGCCGGCCGAGCTCTTGGCCATGGAAGCCGCGCAAAAAGAACGACCGCTCGGCGAGCTCATCGAGCGTATCAGCCGGGACTCGGTGGAGACCGAGCGTGCCATTTACGGGCTGCTTTGTGCGGGCATTCTCGAGCGGGTAGGTCCCGATGGCGTTTCCACCCCGCTCCGCGTCCAGGAAGAGACGGGTACATTCTTGCTTTCCGCGCTCGGCAATGACAGCGAGAGCGAAGAGGCTGAGAACGTGCGCCAGGAAGTCCTGCTCGAGTTCGAGCGCTCCGAGCACACCGCGGCCGAATCGCTGCTTGAGATCGATGCCGATGCGTCGGAAGAAGAGGTTCGTGGCGCCTTCGCGGATCATATGGAGAAGTGGGACAAGAAGCTAGAAGAGCTCGATAAAGATACCACGCTCTGCTTGAAGGTCGACGAGATCAAAAAGAGGCTCGCGCGAGCCAAGTTCGAGATGCTCGAGCAAGGAGAGCTGAACGAAGAGCCGCCGCCCATCAAAAAAGAGTCTCCCAAAAGCCTGGAGTCGGAAGAAAAGCGGCTTCTAAGGGAAATGAAGCTTCGGCAACTAGTGGAGGACCAGGAAGGTGTGATCTCGTTTCTTTACGAGCTCGTCCGGCTCGAGCCTGAAAAAGCCAAGTACGAGGTCATGCTCGCGCAAGCACTTGCCGGGCATCACGTGATGAGAAAAAAAGCGGAGCGCCATTTCCGACGCGCACTCTCGCTCGATTCGCAAAACGCGAAAGTTCACTACCTCTTCGGAAAGTTTTACCAATCCTTCGATATGAGAAACCGCGCGCTCGCCGAGTTCAAGTCAGCGCTCCGCATCGAACCCGACTTCTCGGAAGTACGCCGCGCGCTCGTCGAGCTGAAAAGCGCGGACGTCTCGCTCCCAGATCGGCTGAAAGGCTTCTTCTCCTGAACTAGGCTTTCTTCAGACGCGCCACGGCGGCAAGAAGCACCACCGCGCCCACGGTCGCCGTCACGAGCGAGCCGATCGTGCCCGTCGCGGACAAACCCAGGAGGCCGAAAAGTAAGCCTCCGAGAACCGCACCGATAACGCCCACGACGATGTTCCCCACGAGGCCGAAGCCCTTGCCCTTCATGATCTGACCGGCGAGCCAACCCGCGACCAATCCGATAGCCAAGAAACTGATGAGTCCCACGTGACACCTCCCTTGTGCCCTGACGAACACCAGTGTACTAATATCAGACTGCCATGGTCTGGGTGAAGCGCTTGGCCGCTCTCGTCTTTATCGTCGTCCTGCTTGGGGGTTTCTGGGCGCGCCACATGCTGCGTTCTAGCCTCGCGCAACTCGACGGTGAGGCGATCCTGCCTGGCCTCTCGAAGCCTGCGATTGTCGAGCGCGACGCTCTCGGTGTCGCGACCATCACAGGCGAGAGCCGCTCGGACGTCGCACGAGCCCTGGGCTTCGTTCATGCCCAAGAGCGCTTTTTCCAAATGGATCTCTCGAGACGTCAGGCCGCCGGCGAGCTCGCGGCTCTTTTTGGTGAAGCCGCGCTGCCTCTCGATCGGCGCCACCGCCTCCATCGGATGCGCAGGCGCGCGGAGAAGAGCGTCTCGCTATCGCGCGGCGACGACGATGAGATCTCGACCGCTTATACGGACGGTGTAAATGCTGGACTCAAAGCACTCGAGGCGCCGCCGTTCGAATATCTATTGCTGCGGCAAACGCCCGAGCCATGGCGCGTCGAAGACTCTCTGCTCGTGGTCGCGGCGATGTTTTTCGTTTTGAACGACGCCGGGGGCAGATACGAAGCGGCACAAGGCTTGATTCACGACGTCCTCCCACCGCAGCTCGCGGAGTTTCTCTCTCCCCTCGGTACGGATTGGGATGCGCCCGTCGTCGGAGATGTGATCCCTACACCACCCATCCCGTCTCCAGACTCAGCAGGCTCGTGGGTACCTAAAACCGCGCGGCACGAGCGTGGAGGCTGCGCTCAATGCCGCGGAGAGCTTTGGCGTGAGGATGTCGGGAGCAACAACTGGGTCCTCGCCGGCGCGCGCACGAAAAGCGGCCGCGGTCTTCTGGCAAGCGACATGCACCTCGCGCATTCGGTGCCGAATATCTGGTTCCGAGCGCTTCTGAGCTGGGGCGGTCACCGCGTCGTGGGCGTCACGCTTCCGGGAACACCGTTCATGGTGGCGGGCAGCAACACGCACATCGCCTGGGGATTCACGAACACCAACGGCGATTGGAGCGATCTCGTAGAGCTCGAGCTCGATCCAGAGGATCCCTCGCGTTACCGAACGCCGGACGGATGGAAGCCGTTCACGATCCACGAGGAGCGTATCGAAGTGAGCGGCGCCACGGCTGCGGAGGTGCTCGAGATTCGTGAGACGATCTGGGGACCCGTCCTGGATGAAGATCATCGCGGACGGCTGCGCGCCATTCGCTGGATTGCTCATGAAATCGACGCGGTCACGACGGGCGTAGGCGCCCTCGAGACCGCCACGTCACTAGACGACGCACTCGCTGTCGCACAGCAAAGCGGGATGCCCCCCCAAAACTTCGTTGGCACCGATGCGGCGGGAGCGATTGCATGGACGGTGGCCGGCCGCATCCCGGCACGCTTCGGCTTCGATGGGCGACGCCCTTCGTCCTGGGCCGACGGCACCCGCGGGTGGAACGGATGGCTCGCGCCGGAAGACTACCCCGTGATCAAAGACCCCGAATCGGGAGCGATTTGGACGGCCAATGCTCGCGTCGTCGATGGTGAGATGCTCGCAAAGATTGGCGATGGCGGTTATGCATTCGGTGCCCGCGCCCGTCAAATTCGCGACGCTTTGGCCGCGCTCGAAAACGCCACCGAGCAGGACATGCTCAACATTCAGCTCGACGACCGAGCGCTCTTCATGGACGTTTGGCGGCAATATTTTGTTGAGTGGGTTCCGGCACACATAAGTGAGGCCATCGAGAACGGTTGGACCGGCCATGCCTCCATCGATGCGTCGGGCTATCGCATCGTGCGAGAGCTGAGGCTCGCGATCTTCGAGGAGGTTTTCTCGACGCTCACCGCAGAAGCGCGCGAGGCGGACGAGCGTTTCAGCGTCTGGTCACTACGGCAGTGGGATGGTCCGCTCTTTAAATTGGTCTCGGAAAAACCCGAGCACCTCGTGCCCCACGAATACGCGAGCTGGGACGCCTGGATGATGGACATCGTGGAGCGCACGGTGGCCTCGTGGGAAGAGCCTCTCGCCTCGCGGCGCTGGGGCGACGTCAACCAGACCGCCGTGAAACATCCTCTCAGCCGCGCCGTTTGGTTCTTGTCGCGCTGGCTCGACATGCCCTCTCGTCCGATTCCCGGCGACAGCAACATGCCGCGCGCGCAAGGGACGAGCCACGGTATCTCCGAGCGGCTCGTCGTCTCGCCTGGCCAAGAGGAGAACGGCTTGTTGCACATGCCTGGCGGCCAGAGCGGGCATCCGCTATCACCGTTTTACGGAGCGGGCCACGAGGACTGGGAGCAGGGGCTCCCGACTCCACTGCTTCCCGGAGTGACGCTCTATTCGTTGACGCTCAACGCCAATTAAGCAGTGCCGAGTTTCTTGCGGCCCTGGTGGTGGCGGCGCTTGAGCTCACCGTTCCATGGTGCGATCGCGAGCGACACGTCGCCGTGGCATTGAGCCTGGCACGCGAGCCGAATTCTCGGTTGCTCGTCGTCCGGATCATTTGTGGTGTCGTAGCCGAAGTAGCGCAGACGCTCACGCTCGAAATCCGAGATGGCGGAAAGATTCCCGTGACCTTCGAGGACGCCGACCCAGCAATAACCGCAGGAGCCCACACGGCACTCGACAGGGACAGGGCCATCGATCCGGCGATAGTCCAGCGTCCGGTAATCTCCTTCGGCCCGAGCACCCGCCATCGCGATGTCCTGGCCGTTGATGGCGCGAAAGCTCCCGTTGCGCGTACGCTCGTTCCAGCGAACATCGAACTTTCGATTGACGCCTTTCAAGAAAGTGAGAACGCCGTCGCGGCTTTTTCGCTTGCGTTTCGTGACGACGCGGTCGGGGTTCTTAGGGAGAAGCTCACCTTCGGCCGGCGAGTCCGCCATCTTCTCGAAAACTTCCTGCCCCACTTGTCGAAAGACCATGAGTCCCACGGCGCTGATACCGAGCACGAGGCTTACCGCAACTTTGTCGGTCTCTGATACGCGCAACGCCACGCCGCGGATGGTCGTCGCAAGCGTGTCGCTGTCACTTTGCGTCAAGATAGCATTCTTCACGGCGACCCAATGACGGGCCCCATAGAGAAACGCCACCGAGGCGTCCATTTGTTTTTCGAGCTTCCACTCACCCTCGAGGTCCATGCTGCGGGCCATCTCTAGAGCGCCTTCGGGCGCGCGAAGAGCCTCCGAGAGCTCGAGCGGCCAGAAAGAAAACCAAATACGGGTGGCCTCTCGATCCACGGAATGAGTGTCTTCGCGGATCGCGCCCAGCGCTTCGAGCCACGCCTTTTGCGGCTTCTGCTCGAGGAAGCCGAGCAATTGTTTCTTTTCCATGACCGTCATGATGTTCCTCTCGGACAAACATCCTAGCACGAGCTTTTGCCGGACAGAAGGCGCTCGTGCTACCGTACACGACATGCCTTTTCAAAGTTTTCTCAAAATTCTCGCCCACCCCGTATTCACGGGCCTAAACTTTCACATGCCCATGATCATCGACTTGTCCCATCCGCTGGTCATGCTCAAGGGTGAGAATGGCTCCGGAAAGTCCACGCTCCTGCACTCACTCCACTACGCCATGAAAGGTGAGCAAGAAGAGGGCTACATCTACCGGACGGACGGTGTTACCGTGGATCCTGAGAAGGTTTATCTCTTCGACGCCGAGCAGCACAATCCTCGAAACCAGCTTCATCTGTTCGAGGACCAACCGGAGATGAAAGAATTCCTGCAAATAGCGAGCCACGGCCAAGTGATGCTCACCATGTTCAAAGACAGTTTTCCCAACCTTCCAGACGGAACGATGCTGCTCCTCGACGAGCCGGAAATGGCGCTCAGCCAGTCCAATCAGAGGCGCATCCTGAAGATGCTGATGGAGCTCGTGGACAAGAAGGGCTTCCGCATCGTTACCGCGACCCATTCCTCCGTGCTCCTCGAGGCTAAAGAGACGTACGTCATAGACTTAGACCAGCACATCAACAGGAACATCATTCCGGAGGACATGGGCGTCGAGGGCCAGAGCACCCTCCATTAGTGAGCCTTAGTAGGGCCCAAAAAAGGAGGCCATTCAACGCGTGGAACAGCCCAACCAGCCCAAGAATTGGCTAATTCGTTGATAAACGTTGGCTCGGGCTAGGATCCCGCCCTATTCTCTACGCTGGAATCCATCCTCGGATTTCCCTGTACTCATCGACTCTGGAGAGCACAATGCATCGTCCCATTAAGTACGTCGAAAAAGTCGTCTCCATGGCAGCGAATGGCGCATGGCACATTTTCGAGCGGCTCAATCGCATCAGCCCAAACCCGACATTCACGCCGGCCTGGTCCGACAAGCCACTTCTCAAGTCGTGGCAGAAGACCAAGCCGACTCTGGGATGGCCGCGCACGACCGACTCGCTGTGCCCAAAATGTATTCCCGAGGCGCGGGATAAGATTTTGAATGGTGACGGAGACGTCAGTACCCTCGTGGACGAGAAAGTCGGCGAGATCAAAGCCCAGATCGTGGCCCGTGACGGCGAGATCTGGATGATCAAAGACTGCCCCATCCACGGTCGTTTCGAAGACCTCATGGCGATCGATCTCGACTTCTTCAAGCATCTCGAGGATGTTTTCCCCGGTCGCGACATCCGCGCCCATAACGACGAGAAACTCCACCATCACGGCAGCAGCACCATCATGCACGGCCGCGGCTCGGTTCTGACGCTCGACCTCACCAACCGCTGCAACATGATGTGCGATCCGTGCTTCATGGACGCGAATCAGGTCGGGTTCGTCCACGAGCTCCTTTGGGACGACATCAAGCTCATGCTCGACAACGCCGTGACCATCAAGCCGAGGCGGCAGATGTCGGTGCAGTTCTCTGGCGGCGAGCCTACGCTCTCGCCTTACTTCCTCGACGCAGTACGCTACGCGCGCAAGGTCGGCTATATCAGCACCCAGGCGGCGACCAACGGCATCGAGTTCGCGAAGAGCCCAGCCTTCGCGCGCGAAGCTGCAGCAGCCGGTTTGCGATACGCCTATCTTCAGTTCGACGGTATCGGCAACGCCGCCAACTCGCATCGCCACGTTGGCAATCTCTTCGACGTAAAGATCCAAGCAATCGAGAACTTGTACGAGAACGGCGTCGACATCGTGCCCGTCACGACGCTCATCAACGGCGTCAATAACGAGCAAGTCGGCGCGCTCGTCCGCTTCGCGCTCGACAACCCGAAGAAAATCCCGTTCCTCTCGTTCCAGCCCGTTTCCTTTACGGGACGTGACGAGGCGGTGACGGACGAACGTCGCTTCGCGCAGCGCTACACGCTCTCCCATCTCGCGCATGATGTGAAGGCGCAGACGGGGCTCGGCGAGCCTGCACGCGACTGGTATCCCATCTCTTTTCTCGGAACGTTCTCGGACTGGGCCGATTTGATCCACGGACCGGACCGCGAATGGGGCCAGTTCAGCTGCGGCTGCCATCCGAATTGCGGCGTCGGCATGGCGGTGATGATCGACAAGGAGACCAAAGAAGCGGTGCCGGTTACGGAGTTCTTGAACGGCGACCGACTCGCAGAAGACATCAAGAAAATCAACGACGCGGCGCGAGGCCACTTTCTCTCTTCGGTGGGCATGGCCCTCACGGTGGTTCGGAACTACAACTCGTTCAAGGCGCCGACGCACTTCACCCTCAAGTCGATGCTCGAGAAGTTCGACAAGACCTACGGCATCACGGGTCGAGATTACGGAAAAGTCACGCCCGATAGAACCTTCGCGGATATCGAGAAGCGGCGTCAAGATCGCTGGAACTTCCTGTTCATCGCGGGTATGTGGTTTCAGGATCTCTTCAACTACGACTTCCGACGTACCGAGCAGTGCATCATTCCCTATGCTACCCAGGAAGGTGAGATTTCCTTCTGCGCCTACAACACGGGTATCGGCTGGCGTCAGATCGTCGAGAAGATGCACATGAACGCCACGATCAACAAGTGGTACGAAGAGCGCGGCCGTCATCTCATCTATGCCGGCAACAAAGAGGTGGACTTGCCGACCGTCAATCACTCGATCTTGCTCCGGCAGGAAGACGTCGACAAGGGCATCCAGACGGATCTGGACGACAAGGGCATCGCCAAAACGGCGGGCGACGAGAAGCGGGCCGCCCGCGACAAAAATCTCGTGCGCACCGCCGAAGACAAACGCATGGAGCAGCTGTACCGCGAGCAGGTATTGAACGAGAAGCCCGTGGAGGAGCCGAAGGCGCCGGCCATACAGATAGACGTTTAGACTTCGAAAAAGGCCCGCCCGCTGCCAGGGGCGGGCCTTTTTTTGCTCTGCCGCCTACTTCATCGGACTAATCGACCACGCCCGTAGGGCGTGGGTTTAGGAAGGCCCCCCCGAGGGGGCCGAGGACAGGGTTGCCTTCGATCAGCTCTACTCCTCTCTGCTCACACAGCGCTCGATTCACCCGCCCCACACCCCTGCGCAACCTTCCATACAACGTCTTTCTTCGGTACTTCGGAATTATCGCAATGTGGCATTTGCGTTCCTATCACACATGCGACGGCCCTTCCCATTCGTGCATGCAGGTTCTCCTCGCAGGCCCCACCAGAGTCTTCCCGAGAGGCGAACCTAGAAATACACCACGGACCGCTCGAAGCTCTTCGGGTCACGCCGCCAAAGGCGGCGGGTTTATAGGCGGACTAAGAAAATCGTTTGGTTTCAAATAGATCAGACTTTTCGGGGATTACAGGGAGAACCTGCCCCTGCGAAACGCGCGGTGCGCAAGCGATGGGCGGAGCTCATCTACAAAATCTAAGAAACATGTATTAACTACACCCGACCCGACGGATGAGGTGTGGCGGTGCCGAGTCACACACCCAT
>SMYC01000069.1 GCA_004356105.1 Acidobacteriota bacterium
ACACAACCGCATCGTGCGAGATCCATAAAGGTTCTTGCCGAGTTTTCTTTTTCTTCTTCATCGACATACGAACGCTTGCACTCCCAATGTCATAACCACGTAATTCTACATCGTCATCCAATAAGTTTTTTCAAAATCTCCGAAGGAACACGACTTTTTCAACGGGCTGCTAGGGACTAGCCAGGTAAACCTGAAAGCGTTTGAACCGCAGAGGAGCAGAGGAGCCAATGATGGAGTTTTTCGTACGAGAACTGGTCGGCAGGCACTCCGTCGAGGGAGTGCAGAATGTCTCCGGGGCGGAACCCCGCCGCGGCGCCAGAAGTGGCGGGCGCGACCTTTTTGATGATCCACGTGTCGTTTACGTGAACAGGAACGAGCACATGCTGATTGAGCTCGAATGGAAGCTCGATGTTTCGGCCTCGGATTCCCATAACGCCTCGGTGCGGTCATTCGCGAACATGAACCGGACGGTGGCAACGGTGTCGCAGCCGGCGAGAGCGAGGACCGAGAGAAGGGCGCTGGAGGCGTTGCGGAAGGCCCGCGGATTTGCGATCACGCTGATGAGCTGGGCGGCGATTGCGTAATGGCTTTGCCGCCGATGGCCGCTTCGCCGATATTCAAAAGGTGATCCTTCATTCTGCGATAAGAATTCGCGATATCCATATAGGAGGTGCTGATCAGTGGATCCACGGTCTCCTCGGACAATCGATTCCAGTGACGGTCTCTCAGCTCTCTTATCTCATCAGTGATTTCGTGGCTTTTTCGGTGAATCTCTTCGAAGTAGCTGTCGGGAGTATCCTCGAGACCCGCATGGATGGTGTCGTAATAGCCGGCTATCCGATCATGCAGTCCCAGCAGCTCTTTTTGCTGGGACTCCGTGAGACGCACGTCGGCCTTGCCCAGTCGCAAATAAAGCTTGAGGACATTCGTAACATAATCGCTCACCGATTCGAACTCGTCTGCCAATCTCAACTGTGCACGCGCCTCTTCAGCGACGTTATGACTTATCTCTTCCGAAAGTAGGTCGGTCAAGAACTTCGTGACCTCGATTTGAACGGTGTCAATCGTTTTCTCTTCCTTGAATATCCTGTCGGCCGCGTCTTTGTCGCCGGTCTTGTCTGTAATCACGGCACGCAAATCGTTCACCATGTTTCTGACATGTTGATCCGTCACACGAATCTCGTGACGCGATTGCTCGATAGCCGCTAGCGGCGAGGAGACCAGATGAAAATCCAGATGGGTCAATTGCCTTCTTGCTGGCTTAGGATAGTCTTTGACGAGCCTTTTCAACGCGCTCGCGATAGGCGTGACGAAAGGAATGAACAAGAGCGCGATGGTCACATTGAACATGGAGTGTACGGTGGCGATCCCCGCCGTCATGTAAGGAAAGTTCCCTGCCGCGTCCTGCATATTCGGATCCACGCCGCCCATGACAACGTTCTCGATGAAAGGTATGTATACAGGAAGAAAGAGGGCCGTGACCGTGATCACGCCCGAAACGTTGAAGAGGACGTGGAAATAGGCGGTACGTTTCGCGTTGACGTTGTCCGCCCCGAGAGACGCCAAATAGGCCGTGATCGTCGTGCCAATATTCTCGCCCAGCACCAAGGCGCCGGCAGTGCGAAAATCGATCACACCAGTATTGGCGAGGGCTATCGTTATCCCCAAAGTAGCGGACGAAGACTGAACGATGAGCGTCACGAGACAGCCTACGAGGGCGGATTTCAGCACACCGAAGTAATCGGTCGCCTCGAACATGTGGAACAAGGCCGCGAAATCGGGAAGGTCTCGAACGGGCGTGAAACCGTCCTTCATGATCTCGAGACCAAAAAAGACCATCCCTATCCCGAGAACAGAAAGCGCAATGTAGCGCAGCTTTTCGGCCTTGAGGAAAAGCCACCCGAAGGCAGCCAGTCCGAGCAACGGAAGACCGTATTGCCCGATCTTCAGCGCCAATATCCACCCCGTGATCGTCGTGCCGATATTGGCGCCGATGATGACCCCAATGGCTTCGGTGAGCACCATCAATTCACTGTTGACGAGACCGATCACCATTACCGAAGTCACGGAGCTCGACTGAACGAGGGTGGTGACGAAAAGTCCGATGCCGACGGCCAAGAAGCGGTTGGCCGTGACCAATCTAATCATGGTTCTGATTCGGGAGCCGGCAATAACTTGAAGCCCCTGCTGCATGTACTTCATGCCGAGCAGGAAAATGCCCAGTCCACCGACGAGGTGGAAAACCATTTCCAGGATTAAATCAATTTTCATGACGATTCTTGGCCCGGGACACGATACGTGAAAGCAGAAATCTAGAGCCGGCTAGCTTGGCAGGACCGTCGCGGAATTGCAATGGGTCCGCTTAGAGCTCGAAATCGATACGGGTCAGACGCCCTTCGGGCCCGACGAGAAAGCCAACGCCGCCGTCCGTGAAGGCGAGACTCCAGTAGCTCTCGACCGCAATCGACCTCCAGCTGCCGCCTTCGTCGCTCGAGTAACTGACGCCGCCGGGGCCGACAGCGACGATGGTGAAGGTTGGGGCGCCGGGGACATAGGCGATAGCGTAGACGGCGCCCGGGAAGGTCGGGCCCGCCACGAGCCACCAGCTTTCGCCGAAATCCTCGGACATCGCGACGTTGTCGTCGTAGTCCTCGGGCGCCGAAATGTCGCCCCCGGCCGCGACGCCGTGCCCGTTCGCCAGGAACGCGACCGAGGTCAGCCCAGACGTCTCGTTGCCATGTGGCACCGGCGTCGAGATGACTTCCCAGCTGTCACCGCGATCCGTGGTCTTCAGAACGCGCGCCCCGCTGACTCCCATAGCGACAAAGGCGGACTGGTCGCCGAGCACGGTTGCGCAGGTGCCGCTCGCGGCAAAGCCGCCTTCTCCCGGGAGCGGGGCCGGGAGGATCGAGGGATCGATTCGCTCCCACGTTGCGCCGTCGCGCGTGCGGATCAAGACCATCTCGCCGCCCACGGAATCGCTATAGGCGAGCCCGCTCTCGGCATCCCAAAAATCCATGCAGTCGAAAAACGCTTCCGGCATGTCGTTCACGAACTGTGTTGCCCATGTCGCGCCGCCGTCCTCCGTTTTGTAAATGCGCGACGCCTCGCCGGGGCCAGCGCTCATCAAGTACGCGGTATCGGCGTCGACCGCGTGCACGTCCCGGAACTGGAGCTCTTCGGCGCCTTCAACAACGCCGGAGCTCCAACTTGCGCCGCCGTCGATGGAGCGTACAAAAGTTCCTTCGAGGCCACTTGCCCAAATGACGTCTTCGCCCGAAACACTGATCGCCTGGAGCCGCACCTTCGTACCCGACGGCTGTGGCGTCAGGACGAACGACGTGGCCAGCGCGAGAGCGATCATGGTGTTGTCGGCGTGAGGACGATGTTTCGGTAGAGCACACGGCCGTGATCGCCCTGTAGCAGGATCGGCCCCGGCTCGCCTTCATTCGCGTCGAGAGCACCGCCTGTGATCCCAGGGATCTCCTGGTGGTCGATGATGGTCTCGCCGTTCAACTCGACGGTGACCCAACGGCCGAGAAGGGTAATTTCGAAGACCTGCCACTCATCTGCTGGGAGTGCAGGATTGGACGTTGGTGTGATTTGTCCATAGATGCCTCCCATGAAGAGGGCATGAGGTTCTTTGCCGTGGTCGTCTTGAACTTGGACCTCGTGCCGCCCGCGCAAGTAGATGCCGCTATTGCTTCCGGCGGGCACGTTGACCTCGATGTGGAGCTTGAAGTCTCCGAACTTGTCGGTCGTCATGAGGTTGTCGCCGGATTCTTCGTTCACGAGAACGCCGTCTTCCGCTCGCCATTCACTCGGACGGTCACCGAGCTGGGGCACCCAACCAGTCAAGTCCGTTCCGTTGAAAAGCTCCACCGGATCGCCCCAGGTCGGATTCTCGGGAGCGGGGAGCTCGGGCGCGCGGACAGCCGTCCACACAAAGCTCACCTCGTCGCGTGTGCCCACACCGTTCCACGTGTCGCCGTCGAACGTTCCCTCGTACATCGTCTCGGCAACGTCCATGGTCAGTGAGTTGCCGGCGGCAGCGACGGCGTCGAACGCGAGCGCGTGTCCGCCGCGAGGTTGGAGACGTCCCGCCAGCGCTCCCCCCTCTTCGATGAGCTCGAACCAGAGCGGGTAGCTGTTCTCTCCTTGGACGGTGACATCCCAGCGTCCGAGCATTCCAGCATCATGCCCGGTGGCGGTTTCATTTTCAGTTTTGGGCTCCGTCTCGGGCGTGCAAGCCATGAGACCGGCGAACAACAAAGCATAAAAATATCTAGGCATAGAGCTCCTCCGTCAAAGCGTCCCAGAATCGACGCGGGATGGTGTGGGCCATCATCTCGAAATTCTCGCGTACCTCGGACGCGGCGCGCGCGCCCGCAATGACACAGGCGATGGCGGGGTGTCGCAGCGGGAACTGAAGCGCCGCCGCTTTCAACGGTACGTCGTGCTCGGCGCAAAGCGTGTCGAGTTTCTTTTTCCTTGCGATAATCTCCGGCGGCGCCGTCTCGTAGTTATAGTGCTCGCCGCCGGCGAGGATGCCGCTATTGTACGGACCGCCGAGAATGACCGATATCCCGCGGTTCTCGCATTCCGGCAGAAGCTTCTCCTGAGCGCTCTGGTCGAGAAGCGTGTAGCGGCCGGCGAGCAAGAAGCAGTCGAAGTCCGCCTCGCGCGCGAAGTCGTAGAGCATCTCCCACTGGTTCATACCCGCTCCGATGGCGCTCACGATGCCTTCCTCCCGCATACGGGCGAGGGCGGGGAACGCTTCACAAAGCGCTTGCTCGTAGTGATCGTCCGGATCGTGGATGAGTGCTATGTCGATGCGGTCGAGGCCGAGCCGCTCGAGGCTCGATTCGAACGAGCGCCGGATGCCGTCCGCGCTGAAGTCGAATTCCGGGTTCAATGGAAGCAAATCCTTGTATTGGTGGTCCTGTATGCCGCCGGCATCCGGTCGCACGAGCACGCGTCCGACTTTGGTCGAGAGGGTGTAGTCGTCGCGCGGGTAGTGGCGCAAGACGCTCCCGAGCCGAGTTTCTCCCGTACCGTGCCCGTAGAACGGCGCCGTATCGAAGTAGCGCAAACCTGCGTCGTAGGCGGCGAGGACGGTGTCTTGGGCGGCGGTGTCACCCACGCTCGTGAACAGACCACCGAGCGGCGCGCCGCCGAAACCCAACCGGCTGACGAGCAGGTTCGTGTGCCCGATCTCCGCGGTCTCGAGCGGGTTCACGGCGAGAACGCGGCGGTGATTTGCTCGATCGAGACGCCCAGCGTCGTTTGCGCGATCGCGTCGAGCTCGTCTACCGGCCCCTGGAAGTGAAACGTTTGATGCACGTGGGTGAGGCTCTCGCCCGGTGCGAGCTCCGCGGCCGCAGACGAGGTCTCGAGCTCGTAGAACGGCCCGAGCGGCTTCGCCCCCGGCTCGGGCGGGCCATCGTTGTAGCTGTTCACGACGTCGCCCGCGAAAGGTTCGTCTTGAATCTCCCACATGCTGTTGACGTAATCGGTCGTGCCTTCGAGGAGCGAGTAATGTACGAGCGTGAGAACACCGCTCTCGGCATCGTAGCTCCCGACGATTTCGACTGCCCGACGGCGGGACACGCCGATCTTTCCCCGGTACGCGCCATCGCCACGAAAGAACATCACGCCGGGCTCTTGCCGGAGCCGGTCGCCAGGTACTTTGCCGAAATAGGCGTCGTTCACGATGGGACCAAGGGTTGCCTCCGCGCCCTCGACAAAAGGGATGACGATCGTGGTCGAAGGTGATGGGTTGAACATGCCGAGAATCCAAATGGAAAGAAGCCCCGTTTCCTTGCTCCAAGCTTTGTCGCCACTATTCGTAATCGTGTTCTCCGACTCGAAAGCGACGACTTTCGTTTCGTTGCCGAGCTCGATATCGAGGCGTCGGTCGACTTCGTCGAGCAAGCGGACGGTGCGATCGGCGTCGAGCGCGAGCGTCGTTCCGGAATAGTTCACGAGCTCGATAGATTTTCGAAAACGCGCATGCATCGGACCTTCCTCGGTCACGTCCCACGCGCCCCAGTCGATAGGCTCGGGCGTTTGCCAATGTTCGAGGTCAAAGGCGTCGTCTCCCTTGAAGAAGATCGAGAACTGGCCGCCTTCCGGGCCGAGCCAAAAGCGGTCCTCACCGCCAAACACGTTGATATGGGGGACCCGCTCAGCCGCAGCGATGTGCTCGCGGTTGAGCCAGCCAAAGCTGAGGCCGCTGAGGCCTCCCGACGTGCTCGTCATGACGCGTCCCTGATAGGCGGCGACGACCGCGACTTGCGCGTCGCCGGAAGCGAGCAGGATCACGTCGTTATGTTGTCGCAGAAACTCGAGGTCGTCTCCGAAAGTGAGCATGGGCTCAGCCTCGTTGAGGTCTTCGGGTGGACCTGCACAGTGGGCCATTAAAGCCAATGTCAGCAGAGCCCAGTTCCGCACGGGGGATTTTAGCATTACTATTGGCGCGAGAACTTCCGGCGCGACTACGCGCCGATCAAACGCGCTAGCCACGCTGGGCTTCCGCGGGCGGCCATTCGGGCCGTGGTAGCCCAAGAAGCCAGGCCCACATATCTCGCGAACGTCCAAGATAGGGAATCAGCTGAGCCCAAAGTCTCCGGATCTCCTCGGGGGTCGTGAAAAGCCATACGTCCCGCGTATTTGCTTCGCGCAGCAGCGCGCCCATCCAGTACGCTTGCTCATCAAGTTTGTCGGATGCCAGGAGCTTCTTCAGTCCGCCCACGGTTACGTCCGTCCACCAAAGGAAGTACGGCCGCGTCTCGTTTTTCTGTAGAGCCGCAGACGTTGGTGGCAAGACAGAAGAGGTTTCCACATCGCGATCTTACCGCATCACAACGGCAAGCGTGTCTGACCGCGCCGTCAAGCTAGAAAGCGTGCGAGCGGGGTCGACAAGAACTCCTCGAGCGGTATCCCGTCGGCGCCAACCAGAAGTTTTCGCGTCGGCTTGAACGCCAGCGAGAACGCCTCTAGGCCGCGCCTTGCCGTGGGCCGGCGACCGCTCTTGACCTCCAAGGCGACGACGGTCTTGCCACGGCGGATGACGAAATCCACCTCCAGCCCCCGTTCACGCCAGTAGAAGATCTCGGTCGACGTTCCCGTGACACTGTTGAGTAGGTGGGCACCAACCGCGCTTTCGACCAAACGCCCCCAGAGCTCGCGGTCCTTGCGCGCCGCCGCGAAACCCAGCGATGATGTTGCCGTCATGAGCGCGGTGTTGAGCACCTGAAGCTTGGGGCTGGAGCCTCGTCGTCGAACTGCTCTGTTTCTGAATTTGGAAATGCCCGCAATCAGTCCTGCCCCCGCCAGAAGTTTCAGGTAGTGAGCAAGAGTCGTTGTGTTACCCGCGTCCTGGAGCTGGCCGAGCATCTTGTTGTACGACAGGATCTGCCCGGAGAAATCGCAGCCGAGCTGAAACAGCTGCCGAAGAAGCGCAGGTTTGTCGACTCGCGTGAGAAGGAGGATGTCTCGGGACAAAGCCGTCTCGATCAAGCTATCGATGATGTAGCGCCTCCACCGCTTCTGATGACGCACCAAAGTGGCGGCACCCGGATATCCGCCAAAATAGAGGAACCGATTCAAGTCCCATCCGAAGGCCTCCCGCATCTCCGCGAAGGACCAATGCGGGACGGGAATGAGCTCGAAGCGTCCCGCGAGGCTTTCGGTGAGGCCGGACTGCATCATTAACGGTGACGAGCCGAGCAGGAGCACTTTGACGGGCCGTCGAGCGCGCGAGTCCTCATCCCACAGCCTCTTGACGACTTCCGACCAGCCCGGGATCTTTTGCACCTCGTCCAGCACCAGGAGCGTGCTCCGGCGTCGTCCGGCTGAGCTTCGAATACGGACGATGCCCCATTGCGCTTCTACCCAGGCGCGATCCTTGAGGCTCGGCTCGTCAGCCGACGCGTAGTGACTCGTCATCTCCAGAGCTTTCATGGCCTGCGTGGCGAGCGTGGTCTTGCCGGATTGCCTTGGCCCGGCAAGAACTTGTATGAAATGACGAGGGGCGCGGAGCCTAGAAAGAAGAAGCCGAAACTGATGGGGACGTGAAAAAGGCATCCAATTACTCAATATCTTGAGTATTTTTACTCAATACACTGAGTATTTCAACTGGCCCGACAACCGACGAGCCAGCCTCAGCTACTGAATGTAGCCCAAGCTGCGCAGCCGCTCGAGCTCGGCGGAGTCCAACTGGCTCGTCGCGGCTTCATCGTCGAGGCGCGCCGCCTCCGCGAAGAGGCGCCAGTTCTCGAGCAATTCGGCGAGGCGCTCGACGATCTCGGGGTGCTCGTCGGCTACGTCGTCCAGGTTGAGCGGATCGTCGCGATGCGCGTAGAGCTCGAATCTCGGCTCGCCCTCGCCCTCGTCGTCGAAGCGCACGAGCTTCCATCCGTCGGAGATGATCGACCGAATGGTCGAGTCGAAGCGCAAGTTGGGGAGCAATTCCGTGATCGCGGGACGATTCCACCGCGCCTCGCCGCCTTCTTCAAAGAGCGACGTGAGGCTTTGCCCTTGCGCCGCCTCGGACGCAGGGAGTCCGCTCAGCTCGAGCATCGTCGGCATTAGGTCGATGGTCTGCACCGTCGTCTCGACGCGTCGCCCCGCGGGCACATAGCTCGGGCCCCAGAGCATCATCGGTACCTGGCTGAGCTCGCCATAGACGCTATGTCCGTGAAAATGTTGGTCGTGCTCCAGGAGCTCGGTTCCGTGATCCGACACGACGGCGACGAGCGCGCGGTCGCTGAGCCCGAGCTCGTCGAGCTTGGCGAAGACTTTAGCGAGCGCGTCGTCCATGCCGCGGATCGAGCCGTCCATGCCGTTGGTCTCGTGGCGTACGAAGAGCTCGGGGTCGACCTTGGCTTCGACGAGCTCGGACGTCGTCGGCATACCGAATTGCTTCATTATCGGGTCCTGTATATGCGGCCGCACTTGCTCGGTCAGCGCGTCGAGCTCGTCCATATCTCCAGGCTCGGCAAACGTCGTTTCAAAATCTTCTGTAGGGCGAAACGGGCTATGAGGGTCGGCGATGTGGAGCAGTGCGAAAAACGGCGTGTCGCGATGCGACTCCATCCACGGCAAGAGGCGCGACACGTACTCGGGCGAGCTCTTCAGGGTCTCCCAATCCTGCAGGGAGCCTGACTCGTGCAACACCTCATATCCCTGGTGCAAATTGGTGAGCTGGCCGACGAACGGGATCGACGTCAAAGCAAGCGTTGCGTAGCCGGCGGCCCGATAGGCCTCGGCGATCGTTGCCGCGGATGCGGGCAGGCGATCCGGGATGTCTTCGACGGTGTGCGTCGTGGGGTAGAGAGATGTCTGGATGGTCGTGACCGAGACTTTGGTCCAAGTCGCTTGGCTTATCGTATCCTCGAACCACACGCCTTCGCTCGCGATGCGCGTGAGCGTTGGCGCTGTTTCCCGGCCGTAGCCGTAGAGATCCAAGTGATCGGAGCGCAACGTGTCGGTGATGATCAGAATGACCGCTTGCGGCTGATTCTCGGGTGCCGCGTTCGATCGTATGGCCGGCGCACCCCAAAATCCGAGAGTTCCGGGGTCGGCGGCATCGATGCTCAACGTGACAGCGACGCTTTGTCCTCCCATCCCCTCGAGGTCGAGCGAGGCGGCGTGCCAGACGTCCGGCTCGTCTATGACGGTCTCGAGCACGCGGTCGCCGACTTCGACACGAAAGGTGACGGGTGCCGGCTCGATGGTGGCGAGGCCTAGCTCGAGAAACGGCTCCGCGGGAAGCTCGACCTCATAACGCACACGTTCCGGTGCGCGCGTCACGATCGCCTCGTTGTAGATCTCCGACATGCCGTGCCAGCCCACGCCCGAGGCAATCGAGCGTAAATGCTCGCCACGGAAAATGAGCCGGATGGATTCGATCTCGAACTCGGCGTCGGCTTCGTTCGTCGGAATCAAGAGCACATGTGCCATCTCTTCCGGTGAGCGGTTCGACGTGGCACGGATCAGATAGGTCTGCATCTCGTCGCCCGGTCGGATGGGTGTCGTGAAGGCGATAAGGGGATTGCCGAGTGTAGCCGGGAGCACGAGCTCGGGGCCGCTGAAGCGGACCTCCATCAGGGTGCCAGCACTGACGCGCGCCCGGACCTCGACGGCGTAGAGCATTTCGGACGCCGGTACCTCTCCGGTGTTTGCAACGATGAGGACGGGTTGGTCCGAGCTCGTTTGTCCGCGCATGACCCCGTCCTCGATACGCAGTCCTTCGACGCCTTGGGCGGCGCGCCAATCGAGCTCGTCCTCGTCGAAGCGCCATGAGGTGGGCGCGTAATTGGCGTCGGCCGTCTCGGGCGTACCTTCAACGACGGCTTCAGAGAAAACATCGACGAAGCGAACCGGGGCGGATGACGGTGGCGGCCCACCGCATCCCGCGACGAGCACAAGAACGACGAGGGACTTACGCATGCGTTACCTCTCTTTGATTCCTTGAATGGCGCCTTTGATGAGATTGTATGCCGCTTGGCGCGAGAGCCCATCGGTATCCCGATCGCCCCACGGCGTCGAGGCGATCCCTAGGGCGGCCGCTTTCTCGTAGCGGAACATCTCTGTGAGGGCTCCGGCGAGCTCCATGCTCGTTGGGCCGTTCGGTACCGTCAGCGGGTGGCCGGCAACTTCCTTTGGGTCGAGAACGTCCATATCGATATGGATGTAGATCTTGTCGACGAGCGAGGATAAGCGCTCCATTTGTGCGTGGATCTTCTCCGACCGGTTGCGAATGTCATCGGTCGAGATGTGCTCGACCTCGCTGCGGTCGAGGAGCTCTTGCTCGAGCGGATCCGTGTCGCGCACCGCGCCCATGACGATATAACGCTCCGGGAGGGGAATGTCGAGGCCGGATTCTAGGCGCAAGTTCCGTAAGCACATGCCCGCGGCCACCGCGACGGGCATACCGCCGAGCATGCCGCTGAGCGTCGTCTCCGGAGTGTTGATGTCGCCATGGGCGTCGATGAACACGAGGCCGATCTTGAGCGGCCGGCGCGATGGACCCGAGCGCTGGAGACCGCCGAGAATGCCGGAGAGCGAGCTGCAATTCGCGAGAAGGCCAACGGTCAAGTAACCTTCGCGCTCGTTCTCGGCGACGATGTTCCCAAGGTGAGCGTTGGCCAGCCCGAGACGATGCCACTCGCCATAATCTTTGTCCTCTGCTTCCGTGAGCTTCACCGTGGGGATCGGCTTCACCGTGCCGCCAGCTTCTTCGATCCACTGAACGACGCCGCCTTCTTCGAGATAGTCGGGGCCTCCCGAAAGCTCGGGGACGTTGCGTGCGCCGGAATAAGGCATCTTCACGGGGGCAACGCGGATCTTGCCGTCCGAGGTCTCGTATTTCTGCGCGGTGGCGAGCGCTGGGGTAAGCAAGGCCAAGATGAGCCACTTATTCATTGGGGGTCTCCTTCGGTCAATACTGCATCGAGAATTTTGTTGGGGTCGTCCCATCCATGCTCGTCCTGGACCTCGCGACAGCGTGCGAGTATATCGCCAAAAACTTTTCCAGGATGCAAACCGCGTGCGATCAAGTGCCGTCCGAGAACGACGTCTTTCGGCGCTTCCACCACGAGCTCGAGCGCCTCCATCTGCTGCCGAAAGTGAATACCGGCGGGGTATTGCCGCGCGAGCGCGTCTTTCGTCGTGCGGCCAAGATGATCGGCGGTCGCGACGCGCAGAAGAAGCTCCATCGTTACTCCGCGCGCTTTTAGATCGCGCGCGAGACGGCGATAGCCTTTCGCCGTCGCGCCGTTTCTGAAATAAAGACCCGGCGCGAGGTGATGGCGTACGAGCACGCCGACGCGGTCGACGAGCTCGGTCGGGGCGCGTAAGCGCTCGAGAAACGCTTCCGCGATGGATACACCTTCGCTGTCATGTCTGTGCGATCGGATCCGGCCGTCGACTTTTTCGGTTGTTGCGGGCTTTCCGAAGTCGTGGCAGAGTGCGCCGTACATGAGGGCCAGATCGTTCTGGTCGCCTAGGCGGAGCCTAGCTGCCTCGTCGATCACCAAAAGGGTGTGGACGAAGACATTTCCTTCGGGATGCCATTCCGGCTCTTGCGGCGTTTCGACCATCGCTTCTATCTCGGGAAAAATCCGCAGCAGCCCCGTCTCACGAAGAAACTCGAACGCGATAGAAGGCCGCTCTGCCTTCAAGAGGATCTTGTTGAGCTCCGCAAAGACGCGCTCCGCCGAGAGCTCCGAAAGGTCGAGCGCTGCGCAAAGCCGCTTGAGCTCGTCGTTCGGCGTCATCCCGAAACGCGCCGCGAACTGGGCCACACGCAAGCCGCGGAGCGGGTCTTCCGAGAAATGTGATGGGTCGGTGGCACGGAGGACCTTGGCCTCGAGATCGTCCCGCCCGCCGAAAGGATCAAGAAGAGCGCCGGTCGCAAGGTCGTAGCCAACACTATTAATCGTGACGTCGCGTCGCCTCGCGGCCTCCTCGAAGCTCATCTCCGGGTCGTAGGTGACCTCGAACCCCGTATGGCCTTTCGCGACCTTGCTGTCTTTCCGCGGCAAGGAGAAGTCGGCGTCGAGGCCCCGCACGCGAAGCACACCGAAAGCGCGACCAATCCGAGTAACTTTACCGAAGCGCGCGAGCACCGCTTCGAGGCGCTCCAGCGGAAGGCCAAAGACCTCGATATCGACGTCTTTCGAAGGGATGTCGAGAAGACGATCGCGAATGTAGCCGCCAACGAGAAAGGCGCGCCCGCCCGCCTCACGAAGCGCTGCCGCGATCTGCGGCAGAGGCTCTTCGAGACGGATCCTGATATTGATAGGGTCGCGCAACGTGATCAGGGCTCGCGCCACTCCACGGGGTCGCCGACCGCAATTTTCCCGTCATCGAGAACTTCGCCAAAGGCGCCGCCTAGCCACTCGGAGCGCATGGCGCTTCTGAGACCTTGATGCGCCTCGTCCATCCGCTCACAGGGTCTCGTCTCCCCGTAAATGCGTATACGCACGGCGCCGATGGCGAGAACCCGTCCGCTGGCGTCTTTCAGGTCGACACCGCTCACCATGAGATTGGCGCGGCGCAACGACGGGTCGGCGTCGCCTTTCGTTTGCTCCATGAGCGCTTGCCACGCTTCTTTGGAGAGAATGGTGACTTGGCGTTTGCCGCCCTGGTTGGCATTGCCTTTGATGCCGCGGCCTTCCACCATGGTGGCTTCCGATTGAGGATCCATGGGCCCGCGTTTGAAACGCTTGACCCAAATCGCCTCGAGACGTCCCTGCTGTGTCATGTCTGACGCTATTTTAGACGAGTTTTGCGATATTCTCCGTCCACGACGAAGCCACGACGTGAATTCTTCAAAACGCTATATCCGCAAGTTCGAGCACATCGGAACTCACCCGGTCGCCATCGAGCAGGCGCTTCTCCAGGCGATCAAGTTTCACGAAAGCCTCGGCCCCAAGCGCAAAGAGGAACGACTGCGCTACCTGAAGAACTACTGGGTCGAGCGTGTCCTGGAACTGCCGCGGGTCGTCATCAATACGCCGCTAAAGGATCATCAATCCTGCGGGATCGCGAATGTCGCCATCGAGAATATTTCGCCCAAGGCCGTCGCAGAATATTTCTACGACAAGCACCGCGTCTTCACGGTCGCCGTCGAACAGGGCGTGCGCGTATCACCCAACCTGTTCACGCGTCTGAGTGATTTGGACGCATTGGTTCTAGCCATTCAGGAGCTCGCGGCCGGCTAGCCGCGGCCGACGAAAGGCCGTTGGCGTCGAGCGGCAAGCTCGCCATGTAACGCACGGCTTTCACGTCGATGCGAGCAAACGCTTATAATGCGCCGCGCCCATGGACGACGTTTTCTACTTTGGCGAGGACGGCTTAAGAGTCGACGAAGTCTCGATTGCCCGGCTGGCGGAGTCTGTCCCGACGCCTTTCTATGTATATGGGGTCTCGGCTCTCGTGGAGCGCTTTCGTGCGCTCGAGCGCGCGTTCGAATCGTTCGCGCATTTGCATTGTGTGGCGCTGAAAGCGAATAGCCAGCCGGCGCTCCTCAGGCCGCTCGTTGCGGAAGGGGCCGGCGCCGAGGTCGTCTCCGGTGCGGAGCTCGCGCTCGCGCTCGCACTTGGCTTTCCGCCGTCGCGCATCGTGTTCTCGGGTGTGGGCAAGACCGAGCGAGAGCTGCGCGCGGGTCTCGAGGCGGACATTCGCATGTTTCTCGTCGAGTCCGAGACCGAGCTCAGTGTGCTGAACGAGCTTGCTGCCTCCGATGGACGGAAAGCCCGAGTAGCGCTCCGGCTGAATCTGGATATCGATCCCAGGACGCACCCGCACATCGCGACGGGGGTCTCGACGGCCAAGTTCGGTGTCGACGCCGTCGAGGCCGAGCGGCTCTATGCAGCCCATAAAGATTTTGCCCACCTCGAGCTCGTGGGGATCCACTCGCATATCGGCTCGCAGGTAACGTCGATCGAGCCCCTCGCCGAGAACGCTTGCATGCTTGCGGAATGGGTGCGCAAATTGCGAGACCAAGGCGTCCCGCTCCGCTATGTGGATATTGGCGGCGGGATTGGCATCCCCTATGAGGGCGAGGAGACTCCGAGCTTCGATACCTATGCCGAGCGTGTCATTGAGCCGCTCGCTGAGCTCGATGTCGAAATTCTTACCGAGCCCGGCCGCGTGCTACTCGGCCCCGTGGGTGCCTTCATCGTGCGGGTGCTCTATGTGAAAAAAGTGCACGGGCACAACTATGCCGTGGTCGATGCTGGAATCAACGATCTCATCCGTCCGGCTTTCTATAACGCTTATCATCGTGTCGTTCCTGTTGCGGGTAGCGGGAGTGGCGCGACGAAGCCCGTGGACGTCGTCGGCGCGGTGTGCGAGAGCTCCGACGTATTCGCGCGCAACCGGGAGCTTCCCGAGCTCAGCCGTTCCGACCTCCTTGCGATTTTGGACACGGGCGCATACGGTTTCGTGATGGCCTCGAACTACAATTTGAGGCCGCGCCCGGCGGAAGTTGTCGTGGAAGGCAGCGCGCACCGCATCGTGCGCGCCGCGGAGACGGAGAGGGAGCTCGTCAGTCGCGAGCTCGGAAAGGCAAACGCGTGACGACCTATCGTCCCTTGCTGAGGATGTTTCTCGTCGTGATCGTGGCGGCGTCTTTCGTGTTCTTTTTGCTCGGCGAGTCGTCTTGGGCGGATGCGGGTTGGGCTCTTTTCCTCGTGGTGCTTTGGAGTCCGGTAAAAGGGGTGACCTATCGCCGCCTCGGTGGGAGGCTGCCTTATCTCGGTGCTCTCCTCGGCAGTATTTCGTGGCAGGCTGTGGGGCTTCCGATCGACCTCGATTCGTTTTGGGTCATCATGGGGGTGAGCTTTCTCGCCGGGGTTGCGATCGAGACGCTCGCCCTCGCCGCGACGGGTACGGCACCGAACTTCACGCGCTGTTTATTCCTCGCGCTTTACGGAAACCTGATCGTGCACTTTCTTCAAATAGGGTGGTTTACGTCGCAGCGCAACTTGGCCCTCGGCGTTCTGTTCGTTCTCGTGGGGATTTTCCTTTTCTTCATTCCCGCCTTTTACGCCGACCATTTTACTCAGGAACCGCGGGAGCAGTAGGGCACTAATGTCGAAGGCTGGTCTCAGCCGCGAGCTCGGCCTGCTCGGCCTCGTGGCCACCGGCGTCTGCGCCATGCTTGGCGCGGGCGTCAACGTCGTGCCGTTCATGATCCAAAGGAACGTGCCCGGCATCGGTCCATCGGTGCTCTTTGCCTATTCCCTTGCGGTCGTCCCCGCGCTCTTGGCGGCCTTTTGCTACGCGATGCTCGCCTCCGCTATGCCAAGGGCCGGCGGGAGCTATGTCTTCGCGAGCCGCAGCCTCAGTCCTTATCTCGGCTTCGTGGCGAGCTTCTCGCAATGGTTCGGCCTGTCCATGGCCATTGGAGTTGTCTCTTACGTGCTCGTGCCGTTTCTACGCGATCTCGCCGAGGCGGTGTCTCTTTCGAACGTTGCCGCGTTCCTCGAGCAGGGACCGATCCGTCTCTTGCTGCCCCTCGCGTTTTTGTGGCTATTCACCGGCGTCAATCTGCTCGGCACGAAGTTCTATGAGCGAACGCTCGTCCCACTCATGATATTGATGTTCGCGGGTGGTTTCGTCGCGATTGCTGCCGGTTTCTCTTTCACCCACGAAGATTTTGCCGCCGCGGTGAAGCTCCGAGAAGGTGTTCTGATTGCCCTCCCCGAGCGCGTCCCCTTCGACTGGGGTCCGGTGCTCACCGGATCGGTGCTCTTGTTCTCGAGCTTCATCGGGTTCGACTCCATTGCTCAAGCGGGTGGCGAGGCGAAGCGGCCGGGGCGCAACCTTCCTCTGGCGATTTGCATCACCATCGGCACGGTCGGCGCCTACTACATCGCCTTTACCGCCGCTGTCTACCACGCCGTGCCGTGGACTTTCATCGCGGAGCGCGCCATGACGACCGATCTCACGGCGCCTGGGCTGCTCGGCTACCTGATGTCGCCGGGGTGGACGGTTTTGATCGTTGCGGCCGCAACGATTGCGCTAGCGAACGATTTGCCCGCGATGATCCTTTCCGTCTCGCGCCTCGTTTTCGCCTGGGCGGAAGACGGCATCTTCCCAGCCACTTTCGCGACCATCAACGCCCGCTACCGCACACCTCACTGGGCGATTCTGCTGAGCAGTGTCGCTGCCTCCGTGGGTATCGTCGGCAATCACGCATCGGGAGATTTCTTCCTCGGCATCGATTTGCTCGTCACTGCCATGCTCGTGAATTTCTTCTTGATGGCCATCTCCGTGATCGCGCTCCCCAAAAAGAATCCTGAGATCGCCAGCAATATCCAATTCATGCGCTCCCGTCCGCTGCAGCTCGCCGTGGCCGTCTCCGCGAGCGTTCTTTTATTCGCGCTCACCATCATCCAGGTGGTGAAGGACGTTTCGACGCAGGCGGATGCCTGGTACTTCCACGCCTTTTACACTTACTTAGTCGTCCTCGGCGTCGGCTCTCTAATCTACGCCTACCGCGTGGCAAAGATGCGCGCGCAAGGAATCGATCTGAAGTCCCGCTTCGCCAAACTCCCCGACCAGTGATGCTTGGCGCCAGATCAATGTCAAGAAAAGCATGACGCAAAGGCGCGCGCGTCGTCTTTATCCCCACCTCTCCTCCTTATAGGAGGGGAGGTGGGGATAAGAAAAAAGAGCAGCGAATCTGGGCGGTTGAAGGCTATAGGGCGCGTGGTCTTGTTTTGGCGACGGCGAGATCTCGGATGGCCTCGGTGAGCGCGTCCGCCTCGGACGGATCGAGTCGGCCGTCGGCGCTGAGCTCGACGTAAACGCGGAGAATTCGGAAAAGGTCCCGCCAGCCCAGGTTGCCGTCCTGGTTCAAAGCGGACAGCGCGTCGAAGGCGGCCGCGAGGCGAGCTCTGTCGTCATCCTCAGTTACCGTGAGCTGTTGCTCGCTTTGAAGCTTCAGTCCCTGAATCACACTTTCGTGAATGCGCTTGGGGTACATGCTGTAGACCGAGGCGGCAAAAAGACTCGTGAGGACGACGACACCGAGAACGATGGACGCGGCAACGATGAGCCAGCCGAGGCGGCGCTTGTTCCTTGGCACCGAGGCAAGCTCCTCTGAAAGAGAGACGGAGCTTCGGGGAAGCTCCAGGCGCGGGCGGTCGGCGTGTCGTTCGGGCTCGAGCGGTCGGTCGGGCTCGGGGTCCATCCGCCGGAAGTAATACACGCAGGTCAGGCCAAAAATCGCGAGTGCTGGGAGAAGGATCCCAGGCGGGATCCATAACGGCTCGCCGAGCGTGTCGAGATCGGCGAGATTGATGAGCAGGAGCCCCGCGACGTTATTGGTGAAGTGCACGATGATCGGCACGACGATGCTTCGGGTCGCGAATGCTATGAAGCCGAGCACGATTCCCGCCGCGGCGATGGCCGGAATGGGCAAGAAATGGATCACCATGAACAGAAAGGACGTCCACAGCACGGCACGGCTCCGCGACATGGCTCTCAGAAAGCTCATTTGGATGAAACCGCGAAACATCAGCTCTTCGGAGACCGCCGCGCCCACGCCGATCGTCCCAATCTTCAAGAGCCACTCGACCGGAGTCCGGGCTTGCATCATGCGTCGCGTCTCTTGGGCGATCTCCTCAGGCAATGCGAAGAGCTCTTCCGTGAGAAGAGAGAGTTGATCGCCGAGAATAAAAAAAGAGATGGCGAGCGGGAACGCCATGATGAAGTCGGTGCCCGATGGAAGCCGCAGGAGCAGCGTCTCCCTCAAATCGACGCGAAGACGGATTGCGGTGACCACCGTGAGCAGCAGCATCAGGGTGGGTGTCACGATGAGAACGACATTTTGCGACAAGTTCAGGGCATTGAGCAGCAAAATGGACGAAATGTGGACGAGCAGCACGATCACGTAGAGGCCTATGCCAGCTGCTGGCGAGGGAATGGGCGTGGCCGTGGGCAATGGCTCCTTGACGCTCATGGTCTCGAATACTATAGACCATGGCACCTTATTGAGGCGGGAGTAGACGAATAACGGGTGTTTGATATAAGCTCGTATAACTTGTCTCCTATCATTTAGTTGAATAGCTCAATCGGAGGTGTGCTCGATGAAAGCTCCGGAACGGATCCGGATTGCCGTCTATGGGCTTGGTCAGATCGGGCTCCAAACAGCGAAGGCTATTCTCGGCCGCCCGGCCCTGCAGCTCGTGGGGGCCATCGACACGGATCCCGCCAAGCAGCAGAGAGACGTGGCGGACCTTTCTGGGCTCACACGCCCGTCGGGTGTGCGCGTTTCGGATCGGGCCGAAGACGTCCTCGGCGTGAGCCGGCCCGACGTTGTGATCCTGACGACGGGTTCTCGCTTCAAACAGGTCCTGCCGCAGATCCGACAATGCGTCGAAGCCCGGACCAACGTTGTCAGCTCCTGCGAGGAGCTCCTGATGCCCCATGTCAACTATGCGGCGCAGGCGCGGGAGCTGAACAAGTTCGCCATTTCCCGGGACGTTTCCGTTCTCGGCACCGGCGTCAACCCCGGTTTCGTCATGGACACGTTCGCGCTCGCCGTGACGGCTCCTTGTGTCGATCTGACGTCGATCAGGATCGAGCGTGTCGTCGACGCGTCGACCCGCCGTGAGAACCTTCAGAAGAAGGTGGGTGCGGGCCTCACCCGCCTGAAGTTTCGCCGCGCCGTCAACAAAGGGGAGCTCGGACACGTAGGCCTTCTCGAATCGACCCATCTCGTGGCTGAGGGCCTCGGTTTCAAACTCGACAAAGTCAAAGAGACGGTCGACCCGATTCTGGCGAAAAAGAGCATGAAGACGCCGCATGTCACGGTCCAAGTCGGCGAAGTCGCAGGCCTCCATCACGTGTGCAGAGGCTATCGGAACCGCAAAGAAGTCGTTACGCTCGATTTACAGATGTACCTCGGGGCGAAGAAACCGACGGATCGCATCACGGTCGAAGGCAACCCCAACGTTACCGTCTCGTTCGAGGGAGGCGTGGCCGGTGACGAAGCGACCGTGGCCATGTTGATCGCGACCGCCCCTTCCATGGTGAAGCTCGAGGCCGGTCTGCGCACGATGGTGGACGTGCCCGTGCCGCATTATCGAAACGGGTTCTGAGGGTCAACAGGCGATCGTCGGAGTTGGTTGACGGAAGCCATGACCCAGAAAGGCGCGGAACGCGCCGAGGAGCTTCGCGCCCTCATTCGACGTCACGACTATCTCTACTACGTCAAAGACAACCCCGAGATCGCCGACGCCGCCTATGACAAGCTTCTCCGGGAGCTGATGGCGCTCGAGGAGCAATATTCGGAGCTCGCCACCGCTGACTCGCCGACCCAGCGCGTCGGTGGAAAGGTGCAAAGCGCCTTCGGTGAGGTGCGACACTTGGCGCCGATGCTTTCGCTCGAGTCTCTCATGAGCGCGGACGAGCTTCGCGAGTTCGTGAAACGCGTCGAGAAAGGGCTCGAAGGTGAAACGATCGAGTATATGGTCGAGCCCAAATTCGATGGCCTCTCCGTGGAGCTCGTTTATGAGAGCGGTCAGTTTCAACGGGGCTCGACCCGTGGCGACGGAGCTATCGGCGAGAACGTCACGGAGAATTTGAAGACCATACGTTCCTTGCCACTTCGCTTATACGCAGAGATTCGGGAGGTGCCGTCCCTGCTCGCGGTTCGGGCGGAGGCGATCATGCGTCTCGGCCAATTCGAGCGCCTGAACCGCCGCATGACGGAGCTCGGTAAAGAGCCGTTCGCGAATGCCCGTAACGCGGCCGCCGGATCGCTGCGCCAGCTCGACACGAGCGCCACCGCGAGCCGTCCTTTGGATCTCTTCGTTTACGACATCATGCACGTGGAAGGCGTCGAGCTCAGCTCGCAGTCCGAAGTACTCGCGGCGCTCGCGGACTGGGGTTTTCGCGTCGACAAGCTCGCGAAGCTTTGCAAGAGCGTCGACGAGGTCGTGACCTATCACGACGAGCTCGAGAACCGCCGCGACGAGCTCGACTACGAGCTCGACGGAGCGGTCGTCAAAGTCAATCGGCACGACCAGCAGACCGAGCTCGGGGCGCGCTCGCGAACGCCCCGTTGGGCCGTTGCTTTCAAGTTCAAGCCGCGCCAGGAGGTAACGGAGGTCATGAACATCGCTGTCCAAGTCGGTCGCACGGGCAAGCTTACGCCGGTGGCGCTTCTTCGTCCCGTCGACGTCTCCGGCGTTACCGTCAGCCGCGCGACGCTCCACAATCAGGACGAAGTGCTCCGCAAGGACGTCCGCGTCGGTGACAGAGTACGGATCCAGCGCGCGGGCGACGTCATCCCGGAGGTCGTCGAGGTTTTGCCGGAGGGACGGAAGAAAGGTGCGAAGCCGTTCCGCATGCCCGAGCACTGCCCGGTGGACGACTCACCCGTGGTCGAAAAAGGAGCGAATCACTACTGCACCGGAGGCTGGGGTTGCCGCGCGCAGCAAACGGGTCGTATCCAGCACTTCGCGAGCAGAGGAGCGATGGAGATCGAGTTTCTCGGCGAGAAGACCGTGGCTCAGCTCGTGGAGCGCGGGCTCGTCGAGGACCTGGCGGATTTCTACAAGCTCGGTAAAGAGGACCTCTTGGAGCTCGAAGGCTTCGCCGACAAATCGGCCGAGAACTTGATCGACGCGATCGAGAAGAGCAAACATGCGGAGCTCGACCGCTTCATTTATGCCCTCGGCATCCCCAATGTCGGACGGCATGTGGCCCGTGTTCTCGCGACCCATTTCGGTGCTCTCGAGCCGCTCATGCAAGCGAGCGTCGAAGAGCTCGTTGCCGTACATGAGATCGGCGACGAAGTGGCTCAGGGCCTCGTGGAATATTTCCAAGTGGCGCGCAACCGGGAAGTCATCGAGCGCATGACAGCCTCCGGGCTCGTTCTTGCGTGGGCCCAGAGTAGTGTTGAGCGCACATTGGAAGGGAAGAAAATCGTGTTCACCGGAACGCTCGTCGAGCTTCAGCGCGACGAAGCCAAGCGCCTCGTCGAAGAACGCGGGGGCCGCGTGACCTCTTCGGTAAGCAAGAACACGAGCTTCGTCGTCGTCGGAGAAAAAGCCGGCTCGAAAGCGGACAAGGCGAAGGAGCTCGGGGTCGAAGTGTTGACCGAGAAGGAGTTCCTGGCGCTAATAAGTTGAGGCCGGTACGGGCGAGTGGGGTGGGGTAGAGTTTCTTGCTAACAGATTGCTAACGCTTTATTAACGCTACACCGGACGTGAGAAAAAATCTAGGGTTCGAGGCCCCGAAGCGCCATCGGCATCCATCGAGCGCACGCGAAGGTCGCGTCCCGTTTCGGGATGCAGCTCAAGGAATACCAACTGCGTCCCGTCCGGCGAGAACGTCAGCGGTAGTGATGCGTTTGCACTCTCAATGAGCCGCTCGACGGCACCGGTGCCGTCGGCCGCTTTCCAGAACGTACTGAATACTCCGTCGCGTTCCGACGCGAACGCGACCTGAAGTCCATCGGGCGTCCACGCTTGACGGGTGTCATTAGCAGGATCGAAAGTCAGTCGGGTCAGCGTCTCGCGGGCGAAGTGCCAAATCCAAATGTCCGTTTCTTGATCGGCTAGGGCGAGGGCGAGCCGCGTTCCATCGGGGGAGACACGCGGGTAGCGGTAGGCACGGGGCTCAGCGGCAAGAGCCTCTTCCCTTCCGTCCCGATCCACCCACACGAGCGTGCGAACGACGTTGCCTTGCTCACGGCCCGCAACATACGCGAGAGATCCATTCTGCGACATTCCGAAGTTGGCCGCGCCGCTATCTTTGGTCATGACCCCGTCGAGCACGGGAACCGGGTCGGTCGTCACCTCGAGGTTGTCGAGGTCGAAGCCCACCGCGCGAAGCGTTCCTCCCACGCCATAGACGATATGCCCGGTGGGTGCGTAGCGGGGATTGCTCCCTCCGGGAATGAGAACCTTTGTCTCGCCGGAATCGAGTGATAGCAGCGCGATCTGAGCGCCCTCGACGGACCCACCGATGATCGTGAACAGCACGGCCGTACTTCCTGGAAGGATCTCGGGCCACAGGTGATCACCTTGTTCCGCGTCCGGCGTCGTCAGCTCCTGCGGCTCGCCGCCACCGGCCGGCACACGCCAGAGTCCTCTGGGTCCAGTCGTCGCGAAAACGATGGTGTCGTCGTCGCCCCAGCTCGCGCCGCGCGGAGCACCTGCTGGCCGCTCAGAGATGGTCACGGGCGGGCCGCCGAGGATCGAGACTTTCTTCAATCCGTCTGCAAAATACCCAACCCAGTTGCCATCCGGAGAGATGAACACCCCGCGCGGCATCTCGCCGAGTCCGCCGAGCGGCGTTGCCTCGAGCTCGTCCAAAGCGCGGACCACGAGCTGCCTTTCATCCATGAGCGCCGGGTACACGATGCGGGTACCGTCCGGCGTGATCGCCACGTCCACATCCGGCGGGCCGAGGTTCGGTGGCATCGATGGTGGGTTGACGATAGATCGAACGAGAGGACGCGGAGCGTCAGGCTTCAGGTTCCACCCCGCGACGCCAGCGACGACACCGAAAGCCAAAGCCGCAGCGACCGCCGTCGAGGGACGCCAGCCAACCGACTGGGTGACAGCGCCGCCTTGCCGTGTAGCGGTGGTATCGAACGCTCCTTCTATGGCAAGCCGCACGTCGCCGATGGCCTGCACCCGTTGACGCGGGTCTTTCTGGAGGCAACGTCGCAAGTAGGTCGCTAGACTCGGCGATACGGTCGCGGGAAGTGCATTCCAATCCAATCTGGCTCCCGGTCTATCACCCGCGCCAGAGTCTGTGAGATGTCGTCACCGGGGAACGGCTTCGTTCCCGTCAGCATCTCGAACAGGACGGCTCCGAAAGCCCAGATGTCCGTTCGCCTGTCCACCGCCTTGCCGCGTGCTTGCTCGGGGCTCATGTAGGCAGCGGTCCCGAGAATCACTCCAACCCGAGTCCCATCTCGCGTAAGCGTCGGTGACATCGAGCTATCAGCCTCGGCCGTTTCCTCCTGGAAGACTTTCGCTAAACCGTAATCCAGAACTTTGATCTGGCCGTCCTCGGTCTGCTTGACGTTCGTCGGTTTCAAGTCCCGGTGAACGATGCCCTGTTCGTGTGCCTCCTCTAGGGCTTCGGCCATCTGGGTGGCGATGTCGAGAGCCTCTTGGAGTGGGATGGGACCCCGCGCAATCCGCTCCGCCAGAGTCTCGCCGGGAACGAGCTCGAGAACGAGGTAGTGGGTGTCGTCAGAGTGCTCTAGCCCATAGATGGAAGCGATGTTCGGATGATTGAGAGACGCTAGGACCTTTGCCTCTCGCGTGAATCGAGCTAGACGTTCTTCGTTCTCCGCGAACTCTTCGGGCAAGACTTTGATTGCGACATCGCGGCCAAGCTTTCCGTCTCTCGCTCGGTAGACCTCTCCCATCCCGCCTTTGCCGATGGCTTCGAGGATCTCGTAGTGGGCGAGGCGCGTTCCTGGAGCGAGAGACATCGAGGGAATTTAACGGTTCGACGTGGAAGTTACAACCGTGTCACCGTGCGGGAACGCGGGAACTTCTGGCAACTCAGTGCTATATCGTTCGTGATGTCGGTCGTTGCGTGGCCGAGACGGTGCCGCAAGCCGCGCAAAACGTCGCAGCTTCGTCTCGTCTTGCTAGCCGTACTGCGCTTCAATTCAAGCAGACGGCTTGTCGCACGAGCGCGCTCTTGCGCATCTTCCCCCGCCGCGTGCACCGCTATCCTGAGGCGGTGCCATTCGAGCTCGACGCGAAAGTTTCCGATCGGCTTCACGCCGGGCGCCCTCGAAACGGCGAATTCGAACGATCCGATCTCGTCGACTATGCCGGCCGAGAGCGCTTCTGTGGCTGTGAGGAGGCGCCCACCGCCAAAATCAGCATGGACCCTCTTTGTGCGGCGCTAGTGCTCGGATACAGAAACTTCTGGATCTCGTTCGTGACCGAACACCGCCGAAAACTGTTGAACCTCTCGCGCGGTTCACTCGTAGACCTAGCTGTATGACCAAATTCTTGCTTTGGTTGCTCTTATTCATCCTTTGCTGGCCGCTCGCGCTATTCGCGATCGTCCTTTACCCGATTGTGTGGCTGCTTACGCTACCGTTCAGGCTCGTAGGTATTGCGGTCGGCGGGGTTTTCGAGCTGCTTCGTGCCATCGTGCTTCTCCCGGCACGCCTTCTCGGCGGCAAGGTCTGATCCAGACTAGCTGAGGCGCAGACGCACTTCGAAACCGGCCCCGCCGAGAGACGACGCCTGGGTGCGGATGGACCCTCCGCGACGCTCCACAATGGCTTTGACGATCGCAAGGCCTAGCCCTGTATGATCCCCACGGTGGCTCGCGTCCGTCCGATAGCTGAAGAAGCGGTCGAAGACGCGCTCCGCGTGCTCTTCCGGAATGCCCGGGCCGTCATCTTCCACGCGCACCACCGCCTCCCGACCGTTTGCTCTCGAGCTCACACGCACGTGGCCTTCGCTCGAAAAGTCGGCGGCGTTGTCAATGAGGTTCTCGAACACGCGCGCCATGCGATCGGGACCCGCGGCAACGTTGAGCTCCCCGTCGCTGAGCTCGAGCTCGAGCTCTAGGCTCTGGTAGCGCTCCCGTCCCGCCACGCCGCGTAGAACAGCGTTAAGGTCTACCGGCCCCGGCTCTTCGTCTTCTTCATCGCTCGTCCCGTCGAGCAGGGTCACTTCGCGCACCTCGGAGAGGAGCTTTTCGAGCCGTGCGATGTCGCTCTCGACGATGCGGGCAAAACGCGCGCGCTCTTCGGGGTCTTCGACTTCGGCGAGCATCTCCGCGGCGGAGCGCATCGACGCGAGAGGATTCCTGAACTCGTGGGAGACATCGGCCGCGAAGGACTCGATGAAACGCATGCGCTCTTCGAGCCGCGACGAGAGCTCTGAAAGAGCACGGCTCAAATCGCCGATCTCGTCGAGGCGCTCCAAGCCGCGAAAACGTCCTCTCAGCCGGCCGCGTCGATCGACGATCGCCTGCGCTTGTGCCCGCAGTCGCTTCAGCGGCCTCGAGATGGTCGTCGAGACGAGAAGGCTCAGCACGGCGGCGACGCCGACGGCGCCGAGCAGAAAGCGGAAGATCGCGAGCCGGACTTCGTAGAGGTCTTGAAGAATGTGAAAGGTCGAGCGCGAGACGAGCACCGCGCCCACGATCTCACCATCGTTCTCGATCGGAATCGCGCTGTAGAGCGTGACCGAGCGCTGGCCTCCCGTTGTTACACGGGTGGCGGCGCCGTATTGGCCTTTCAGAGCGAGCTCGACTTCCGCGCCGTCGAACGGGCGCTCAGCCGAGTAGAACTCTTCACCTATGGCTGGTCGGGGGCCGCTCACGACGTAGTCCACGAGGCGGAAGAGTGACGAGCCTAGCTGGTAGAGCCAGCTTGTGCGCAGGCTCTCGTCGTCGAGAGCGTCGTCGAGCCTGTCGGGCTCCCGCCGGGGCCCGAGCTGGCTCGTGTCTGAGACCAGCCGCCGGTCCGGACCGATCACGCGGAGGCGCGATGTGGTGCGCTGCCGGAGGCGGATGAGGATGGGCTCCGAGAGCGCCGCGTGGAGCGCATCGCGCTCCGAGAGCGCCGCCGCGAGTACGCGGCCCTGCTGCACCATCGATCGCTCCTGAGCTCTCAAGAGCTGCCGCTCGAAAATAGCGAGATAGGAAACCCCGGCAACTGGGAGAAACACGAGAAGGACGTTGAAGGCTAGAAGGCGTATCGAGATCCGCGAGAGAAAGCGGCGCAAGCTGGTCAAAGCACTTTCAGGATTCGCACTCACGATAGCGGTAGCCTAGCCCGTAGATCGTGTCAATCTCACTGAAACCGTCGTCGATTTGGACGAACTTCTTGCGAAGTCTCTTCACGTGGCTGTCGATCGTCCGCTCGCTGACATAGGCGTCGTGCGGGTAGCACTCTTCCATGAGCCGGGCTCGAGACTTGACGTGGCCAGGCCGGCGCGCGAGGGCATGGAGCAGCATGAACTCGGTGACGGTGAGTGTGAGAGGCTCGCCTCTCCAGGTCGCTTGATAGCGCCCCATATCGAGCATGAGCGGCCCGAGGCTCAGACGTTCCTCGGGGGCGGTGGCGGCGCCGGCAGCCGAGAGCGCGAGCCGGCGGAAGAGGACTTTGATGCGCGCGACGAGCTCGCGCATCGCGAAAGGCTTGCACAAATAGTCGTCGGCGCCGAGCTCGAGCCCGAGCACGCGGTCGAACTCCTCGTCTTTCGAGGTCAAGAAGATGATGGGGAGCATCTCCGACTTGCCGCGCAGCTTGCGGCAGAGCTCGAGCCCGTCCATGCGCGGCATCAAAATGTCGAGCACACAGAGATCGGGGAGCCCGTTCTCGAGCTGCTCCCACGCGTTCAGGCCATCCGTGTAGAGATCGACATGGTAGCCCTCTCGGCGGAGCGCATAGGCGACCGTCTCGCGAATGTTCTCTTCGTCGTCGATGACGGCAACCGAGCCCGTGTTTTTGTTCATGTAACTCCAATGTAGCGCATGAGATCGACGGCGGCTACCCGCGACACAGGATTGCCACATTGTTTCACTGTATCGCCTCGATGCCGCCGCGAGCTCCACGCATCGAAACGCTCAAATAGAAGCATGAACCTGAGGGGGAGGACCACGATGCTGAAGAGGACGAAATCTTGCCTGATCGTGCTGGCGTTTCTGGCGTTAGCTGCCGATGAAAGCCAAGCGTGGCGACCGCGATCGCAAGTCGTCACTCCAGCCGATATGAAGATGGGGAGCCTCTTGCTGCGCTCGGATGTCGACCGGGGCTATGTCGAGGCCCCGACGGTCGAAACGAAGGTGCGGATACGCGTCACCGGGCTCGTGGGGCGCACCCGTGTGGTGCAGCTCTTTCGCAACCCGTCGGAAGAGTGGGTAGAGGGCGTCTACGTCTTTCCGCTACCTGAACGGGCTGCCGTGGACACGATGCGCATGAAGGTTGGGGAGCGCGTCATCGAAGGTCAGATCCAGGAAAAAACCCAAGCGCGCCGGACCTATGAAAAGGCCAAACGGGAAGGGAAGAAAGCCTCTCTGCTCGAGCAAGAGAGGCCGAACATCTTCACGGTGTCGCTCGCCCATATCGGGCCTCTGGAGGAGGTTCGGATCGAGCTCGAATATCAGGAAGAAGTCCGCTACGAGGCCGGCCGCTTCGATCTTCGCTTCCCAATGGCGGTCGGCCCTCGTTACATTCCTGGAATTCCCGCGAAGACCGAAACCGTCTCCTTCACGGGAACGGGCTGGGCGCAGCCGACGCGCATCGTCACGGATGCCGACCGGATAACGCCACCGGTGCTGCCGCCGAATTCGCGTCGTGAGAACCCCGTCGAGCTCGACATCGAGCTGCATCTCGGGATGCCGCTCGTCAGCGTCGAGTCGTCCTCACACGCTGTGAAGGTGGAGCACCAAGTCGCGTTCGGCTACCACGTGACGCTGCGGGAAGGGGCAGTGCCGGCAGATCGGGATTTCACCCTCAGCTGGGCTCCGGATGTCGGTGCCGCCCCAAGGGCCGCGCTCTTCAACGAAAGCGTCGACGGCGACAACTACGTGCTCTTGATGCTGATGCCGCCTTCGGACGGCCAGAAGACGGCGCGTCTTCCACGAGAGACGATCTTCGTCATCGACACCTCGGGCTCGATGAACGGCACTTCGATCGAGCAAGCGCGCGGCGCCCTACTGCACGCGCTCGATAAGCTGCAGCCGGACGACACGTTCAACGTGATCCAGTTCAACTCGTCGACCTCGAAGCTCAACCATCAGCCCGTGCCCGCCACCGCCGCCGCGGTGGAGCGCGCACGCAGCTACGTCCGAGGGCTCGCGGCAGGCGGCGGAACCGAGATGATGTCGGCTTTGACGGCAGCCTTCGGCCAACGAAGCCCGCCAGAGATCCATCGTGTCCGGCAGATCATTTTTATAACGGATGGTAGCGTCGGGAACGAGGCGCAGCTCTTCGAGCATATCCAAGCTCATCTTGGAGAGCGGCGTCTGTTCACCGTCGGCATCGGCTCGGCGCCGAACGGGCACTTCATGACCCGCGCCGCGAAGTTCGGCCGTGGCACGTTCACCTATGTCGGCACCGCGGCCGAAGTGTCGATCAAGATGGAAGAGCTATTCGAAAAGATCGAGAGCCCTGTGCTGAGCCACATCGAGCTCGACTTCGAGGACCCGACGGCTGAAGTTTGGCCTCGGAACGTTCCCGATCTCTATGAGGGCGAGCCTATCGTGGTGGCGGCGAAGGTGCGTGGGGCTGCGAGCGGGCTCGACGTGCGCGGCCGGCGCGGAGAAGAGCCTTGGGGCGTCGGTTTTCAGCTGCGCGGCGGTCAAACACAATCCGGGGTCGCGAGACTCTGGGCCCGCCGCAAGATTGCCGACCTCATAGACACGATGACGGTTGCGAAAGAAGTCTCAGAGCGCGCCGCGGCGCGCACCGCCATCGTTGAGGTCGCCCTTCAACATCATCTCGTGTCACGCTTCACGAGTCTCGTGGCCGTCGACGTCACGCCCTCCGCCCCCTCCGGCACGATGGCGATGACAAAGGCCGTGCCCACGGCGCTTCCCGCCGGGTGGAGTTATCAGCATGTGGTGGGGACATTGCCTCAGGGAGCGACGGCCGCGGAGCTTCTGATGCTGCTCGGGTTTCTCGCCCTGACCGCGGGGCTTCTGATCTTTTGGAGCGGGGACGAGTCATGCAAAGAAAAGCCGTCGGTGTTCTCCTCTTCACCATAGCCCTCGCCCTCATCGGCCAAAGTGTGTGGATGCAGGCGAAGGCACGGTTGGCTCAAGTGCTACTGGCACGGGCGTGGCAGGAGCGGGTCGCAGGCGCGCCCGAGCCGAAGCCCTGGCCTTGGGCCGACACCTGGCCGGTGGCGCTCTTGCGGGCGCCCCGGCTAGGTGAGCGCCAGATAGTCCTCGCCGGCGCGAGCGGCCGGAACATGGCCTTCGGGCCGACCCATCTCTCGAGCTCCGCCCGTCCGGGAAGCGATACGAACGTCGTCCTGAGCGGCCATCGCGATACACACTTTGCGTTTCTCGAGCACCTCGAGCTGGGCGACGAGATCGTCATCGAGACTCCGGACGAGCGCGAACATCGCTACGCCGTAACGGGCGTCGCGGTCGTGGACGAACGCGACACATGGGTCGCGGAGCCAACGGACGACAAGACGCTCACCCTAGTGACTTGCTACCCGTTCGACGCGATCGTCCCGGGCGGGCCCAAGCGCTATGTTGTTCGGGCCACCGCCTATGTTTCGTCACAACGATACCCTCTGGCCCGACCTCGTCGAGAATTGCCAGACACCTCTCCTTGAACTGAGCCGCTCCGATGGTCTTTGCAGTCATAGCACCAATCTATCATAAGTCATACTATATGGCTAGTCGTTATTTATGACTAGTTTGCCTCTCGAAGCCGCTTCTTTTCGACGGCTATTTATAATGTGGGAATACGTGCGCGCTCGGTGAAGAGAACCTCGGGGCAGGCTGAGCGCTAGTCCGCGGGCCGGCGTAGCCCTTACTCAGGAGCGACGCCTTCGACAACGACGAAGTGGCCGGTGGCGGCGCCTTCGCGCGCCGCTTTGGCCTCCTGATATTCGGGCGAGTCGTAGAACTTCTTTGCCTGCTCGAGGGAGGGGAAGGCGACGATGACGACACGCGCCGTCTCTTCGTCGCCTTCGAGCGTTACCATACGTCCGCCGCGCGCGAGATAGCGGCCGTCATATTTGGCTATCGCCTCCGCGGCGAGCTTCTTGTAACCCTCGTACGCTTCCGGGTTCGTCACGTGAACGCGTGCGATGAGATAGGCGGCCATGTCGGAAATCTCCTCTTGGTCGAGTTACGGATAGCTCGCGGAAACCTCGATACTGATCCCGCCGCGTGGCGTGAAGCGTCCCGTGACGGTGGCTCGGCGCGGCGCGCAAGCCTCGACAATATCGTCGAGAATCAAGTTGACGATGGCTTCGCCGAAGCTTCCGTGGTTCCTGAAGGAAAACAGATAGAGCTTCAAAGACTTGCTCTCGATGCAGCGCTCATTCGGCACGTATTCGATCGTGATGTGGCCGAAATCCGGCTGTGCGGTGATGGGGCACACGGAGGTGAACTCGGGGCAATCGAAACGGATGACGTAGTCACGCTTCGGGTAGGCGTTCTCGAAAGTCTCGAGCTTGGCCTCATCGGGGGAGGCTGGGTAGGCCCGATCGTCGCTTCCGAGAAGCGTCAAGCCTTCGTAGACCTTCTTTTCGTCTTTCATCGAGCCCGATCCTACCATCTCGCAAGACGTTGACACTGGCGCGGCGGTCCTATATCCTCCTTCTTCCTTCGCTGGATGGTTCCAGTCCGGTTTTTCAAACTTCATAACGGAGACCGCATGAGCGTCCATTTGATAAACCCAAGCGACACCTCCTTTGGTATCGGCATCATCGTTCCGCGCTGGCTATACGTGCTCGCAACCGCGACACCGGCTCGTTTCGGAACGCCGAATATCGTGGATGAGACGCTCGACCCGATGGACTATTCGCAGATCCAACCGGGCGACATCGTGGGCATCGGTATCCACACGTTGAACGCGCTGCGCGGCTACGAGGTCGGGCAAAAGGCGCGCGAGCGTGGTGCGCATGTTGTCTTTGGCGGCTCGCATGTGACGCTCTATCCGGAAGAAGCATTCGAGCATGGCGGCGCGACCGCGGTCGTAAAGGGCGACGGTGACAACATCTGGAGTCAGGTGCTCGATGATATCGAGAAGGGTAAGCCGGGACGGATCTATGACGGCGGTCGCATCGAAGGGGACGCCTTCCTCCCTGCGCGGTGGGATTTGATGCGGTCGGAGGACTACATGATCGCCTCGGTGCAGACCGTGCGCGGTTGCCCGAAACATTGCTCCTTTTGCTCGGTCTGGCGCACCGACGGCCAAAGGCCGCGGCAGCGTACCTCGGACATCGTTCTCCAAGAGGTGGTCGAGCTGCGAAGGAAAGGGTTTCGTTTCATACTTCTCGCCGACGACAACTTCTACCCGGTCACAAAGCAAGACGTCGAGCTCGAGGAGCGCCGGAACGGCGCGCGCGTGGACGAGCTGAAAGCCATCCGCGCGGAGCGTTTCGAGCTCTTGGATCGCCTCGCGGAGCTTCCGCACGACATGGTCTTTCTCACGCAGATCACAATGGAAGCCGCGGACGATGACGAATATCTAGACGCGATGAAACGCGCGAACGTGAAAGGCGCACTCGTCGGCGTCGAGTCGGTGACGGAAGAAGGTCTGAAGGCCGTAATGAAGGATTTCAACGTCGCGGGAGACGCTCTTGTCGAACGGCTCCGCAAGTTTGTCGACCACGACGTCCACATCCTTGGCTCGTTCATCTTTGGGCTTTCGACGGATCGTGACGACACGTTCGACGCGACTGCCGACCTCGCCGCCAAGGCAGGGGTCGATTTCGCCCAGTTCGTGACCCTGACGCCGTTTCCGGGTACCGTCGATTTCATCAAGTGGGAGCGCGAGATCGATCAAGCCAAAGAGACGGTGGACGGGATCCCGCTGAACCGGTTCTGGCTCATCCCGCGCAGCAAACGTCCCAAGCTCTACCTCCCGCATCCAACGATGACGCCGCGTGAGATCCGGACGAAAACCCAGGAGGTCTGGAAAAAATTCTATAGCTTCACGAACGTGTGGAAGCGTTCGCGGGTCACGAACAATTTGCGCGATCGGCTGAGCTACATTCTGATCTCCTTGCTTTTCCCCCAGATGTACGCGAATACAGGGCTCGCCACCGACAGCGCTCGCAGCCGCGCGCGCCAGTGGGCGAAGTTGATCGCGAAACCGTGCCGTCGTGTCTTTACCGCAAAGCCGATGCCCGAGCTTCAGGTCCCGCCGGCCAAGCCGCCGCGGCCTCAATACGTCTGATTCGATCTCCGGGCCCAGTAAGTCGCGAGCGTTTTCGAGTGTGACGTGGCGAGGTTGTGCCATACGCTGAAGATCGCGCCGGGAACGACCCATTGCACGAAGAAACGTCCGGCGAGCTCGCCGACGGTCAACAATATCCGGAATGACCGCACGCGGCGATTGGTATGAGCCGTTATAGACCTGCCGCCCGTCTTTGAAGAGCTCGATCTTGGCGATGGCCGCGGGGCCGGTCGCGTCGATGAGGGTAATCTTGTGATCCCACTTTTGGTCCGCGGGATCCAAATCAGCCTTCTTCTTCTTCCTCGCCTCGATCCAATCGTCGAATCGCTGACTCGTCGAGCCGCCCATCCTCGAGCGTTTCCTCTAGCCTAGCCTCTAACCCGTCAGAACCGAGGATTTTGTACCACGTTCTGAAGCAAATTCTTTCTTATCCCCACCTCTCCTTGCTTTTAGCGGCGTTTTTAAAGGCAAGGGGATGTGGGGATGAGAGTCAGCTGTGTGGTTTGGATTTAGAACGCTTTCAGGTTTACCTGGCTAGATCTAGATCTAGAAGGGCCTTGACTTCCCGTTTTTGGAAACGGCGAAGATCATCGTGCGCGTTCACGGCCAAGGCAAGCCGTTCCACCTTCGTCGTTGTTAGCTGCGCCTAGCCTGTCTAGCCTTTCCCCTTTCATCAATCTTTCGCTGAATAAAGGCTGGCCCATAAACACGCTCCGCCTCCAGACCATTATGTGAGGCGCAGAGAAGTCTGAGTATTAGCTCCTCGTTGCTGTGAAAGATGCCAAACGGCTCCGAGTGGTCGATGTGGAGCCCTGCTCGCGCCGTACACCTCCTTCCGTCAGGAGCACGATAGGTGCATTGGTACCCACCACGTTCGTGAACGCGCTCGAGAACCTCGGCGGCAATGTATCGAGACTCGGCCGGCTCGTCCTCTCTCGCGATCTCGTTTGAACGAGATGGCGCCGTCGTAGCGGAGGCACGCTCTCGCTTTCTCCGCCGCTCGAGCTTCTTCTTCGGGTCTTTCTTCTCGAGCGCGATATCGAGCGCCTTCTCCAGGAGCGCGGCCATATTTTTCTGGGCATTCTCGACGCCCACGACTTCTGCGAGCCGGTCGAGCTTGTCCTTAAAATCCCGGTTGGCAGAAAAGCGAAAATTGAAAACCTCCGGTTGCGCAGGCTGCAGAATCGGCGGAGAGCTCTTCGGGGCCTCGACGGATGCCGCTGAAGGTGTGGATGAAGATGGGGGAAACGGAGACGGCGACTCCACCTGAACCGGAGGCGCAGGCCGCTTCCGGATCGACGGCTCGAAGACGGGCTTCGGCCTGAAGGCCACCATGTACTCCTCGGTCTCCTTCCGTTTCATCCCGGCGCAGTCCGAGATCACTTTGTCGACATTGTCCTTCGTAAGGTGGGGCGCCAGAAGGGCCGCGACCGTGAGACTGATGCGACTCTCCGCCAGCGCTACGAGTAGCTGCGGGAACCGCCGCGAGACGTTGGCTACATGAATACGAGTCGGTACCGCGCCCTCGCTCAAGTTGAGGCCCGTAATGCAATATTCGTAGAGGCTCTTATACCCAAGTTTGAGCGCGGTCTTCCTGCTCGACATCTCGGCAAGGTGAGCAATGAGCTTGGCGAGCGTTGTGTTCTCTCCCAGAACCAACTTCTCAGCCGAGCGATGGAGCTCGTCGTTAGAAAGTCGCTCGAGCTTCGTAGAGTAACTCGTAAACTGTTCGATCATCTATCCCCTCGATAATGGATTATACTCCGATCTTTTTCTGCCCTCTGAGACGGTACGGAAGCATCGACGACAGGTAGAATCGAAACGGAAGTTACGATGACGGATAGGAACGCCTCGTTGACCCGTACTGCGCATGTGACGACCATTCTCAGATGCGCTGGCCAATCAAACAATTTAGTCGCGCGAAACCTGTCAAGCCTTTTTTCGACTTTTTTGCGCGCCATCGACTGACCGCTAATTGCGCACGTTCCTTATTCGTCGGTAGACGCGACGTCAGCTCCCGCACTGACCCATGGTTCTTTGTTCAGAGGCGGACGGATGCATTGGGCCGGATCGCCCCACGGAGATCTGAAGAATGGGAGTGTGACGGAACAAGCTACGGCCGCAACCGGTGACGCTCACGGAAAGTTTCGTTGCATTCCAGAGTCTGCTAGAGACCGTGACCTCGGTGCCACATATCGAGACTTGACCGGGCGGCCCTTCATCGAGACCTCGTTTGAACGAGATCTGGCGGTCGGGCGAAACCGCTTCTTTTTCTGCCGCTAGAGCATCACGTCAGTGAATCCGCTCGGCTCCGTTATCATCCGGACAGACTGGGTACCGAAGTGCGTGAAGGAAGTGCGCGGTGCTTCTGGCGGCGGCTCAGAAAAACCGCCCTCCGGGTCCTGAGATTTCCGCAAAACCGGAAGAAGTGTCGCTGTAACTAACTTCGCTCGCCGGGTTGGACTCGAACCAACAGCCTGCGGATCGACGGCGCGTCCAAGGACGGGTTTACCTGAGGCTCCCCGACTACCCACTGCCGAAGACCAAAAACTTACGCTGTCTCAACGAGCGCCTTTTCGCTGCGGCTATTGTGGTAGCCTGTCTTTCCGAAGCCGGAGGATTCAACCATGCCACACCCACGAATCCCGATCGTCCTGATGATTCTCGTCCTGATTTTTTGTGCACTGCCCACTGCGGCGCAAACGCCCAAGCCGAAGCCGAAACCTCCGCCGAGGCCTGCAGAGACCGTAAAAAAGGAGCCGCAGGGCCACCTCCTCATCTTTACGACGGCTGCGCTGGCGGTAAGTGTCGACGGCGAGGAAGTGGGGTCCTTACCAGAGAACGGGACGCAGAAGATTTCGGTGACCGTGGGGCAGCACCTCGTCCTGGCCAAGGACGCCGCGGGAGACGTCGTATGGCGTCAGGTCGTCGAGGCAAAAGCAGGCGAGCAGGTCGTGGTGAACATCGAAGTCGATCTAACGCCGCCGTCTAGGATGAAAGACAACAAGGACGGTACCGCGACGGATAACCACGGGAATGATGTGGACTATTCGGGATAACGGTGGGGATATCGATTGGCACGGGGCAAAAGCCTATTGTGAGAACCTTGGGCTCGCGGGCTACGGTGACTGGCTGCTGCCGGACATCGATAGCCTTGCAGCGCTCTACGACGAGAGCCGTTCCTTCGATTGCTTTCAGTGGGAGGGAAAGACGTATCAGTGCCACGTCTCTGCGCCTATCTTGTTGACTGGCCCTAACGCTTGGAGTTCCTCGATGAGGGGTTCCTCGTGTGCGTGGGGCTTCAACTTCGGCTATGGCCGGCGCCTCGATTTCCACCTCGGCACCGCCCGCTACGGTCGGGTGTTGTGTGTGCGTCGTTCCGGATCGTGATGTTTGGTCATTTGATGATTCGATCCTTTGGTCATTTGTCTGTTTAGGACCTAACTCGTATCGTCTGCACGTCGAGAGCACAGGAAAGACGTCAGTCGGCGACGTGGACGGGACCATGGTCGTGCGTGTCGTCCAGAACGACCAGGGATTTTCTCTGCCCCCTGACCTCGTTGGCGGCGCGCCGAAGCACGCGGCGCGCGCGGAGGCCGGCGAGTTGATCACGCTGATCGACATGGAACACTTCATCGAGGGAAACTTCGATCCCAACGCCGAGTGGGTCGTTGCGAGAGCATATGAGATGCATGACCACCTCGTCGAGACCTTTCACGAGCACGTTGTGACCGAAGACGCGGTCGAGGTGTGGAAATGACGACGCCGAACACCTACGCGAAGCATGAAGCCGCTAGACAGGCCCGCGTAAGATTAGCGAACGGCGTTGAGCAAGACGCTTGGGTCGCTTTACTGAAGCCCGCGTGCTCGGGTAGCTCCGGTGTCGTTACACTCGTCTCGGGATACGGGCCGATCCTACTCCACGTGGGTTCGAGCTCATTCGTCGTCGACCGCAGACCTCTCAGGCAGGCCGGGACGATGAAGACGCCACGAGTCTCGGTTGGCTTCCACGAAGTCGTGGCGCTCCCGATCGTCGACCAGATGAAGGAGCTGCTTGCGTCCTGTCGCTGAACAAGTCCCAGCTCGCTCAGATTCTATGCGTGACGCGTCCCACCATGTATGACTGGTTTCAGGACACAGAGGGAACGCGGCCAACACGGAGCGCTTATATACTCTGTTACGCATCCTCGCACGGGCTGCTGTTTCCGGCGCGAACCCGCTCAACGTGCGGTTCGTCAGGCAATCGGTGGACCTCGACGAGCCGTCGCTCATCGACCTGCTCAGCGATGATTAGCTCGACGAAGATCGTGTCGTCCACGCCCTCGAGCGGGCGCGGGCTCTCGCAGAATCAGCGTCGCGTAGAAGAACAACACGAGAAGAGCGGCTGCGCGCCCTCGGATTCGAAGATCCCAGCAACGAGCAACGCAAGGAGCAGCTCGCCAAAAACGTAGCACTGGAGGATTGGCCCAAGCGGTAGAACATGACCAAGCCGTTCGACAGCGACGCGATAGCGAAGCTGGGCTGGCGTCAGGGCGCGATCCTTGGGTCCAAGCTGGCGGAGCTCGCCTGCAAGCACGCCCCGGACACCGTGGCCGTCGACCGTGCGGACTGGCTCATCGTGACGAGTCACGACTGCGACATCGTCAACTTCAGCATCGACAAGGAGCCTGTGGTCGAAGTCCTGCGAGCGAGCGTCGGTGCGGGCAAGAAGGTGGACAAGCAGCAGTCGTGGGGGAGAAACCCGCGGACCCTGCAGCTCGCCGTTGACCTGAACGAAGACCCGGTCGTGCTGTCATGCACCGTTCACGACCGATGGACCATCCCGCGAGGCCTTCTGCTGCAGGAGGCGCCGGCGGGATGCCTCCGGGACAAGGAGCGTCGCCTCATCGCCAAGCGGTACATCCGTGCGGCGTTCCCGACAGCGTTCGACCTCCGATGGCGCACGAAGCTGAAGGACTGGCAGAAGCTCCTCAAGAAGAACAGCGAGTGGCTCCAGGATGTGTATCTGCGGATGAGCACACTCGACGAGCTCCCCGAGGGCACGCCCTACAAGTGCCATCTCATCCTTGCGATCCCCCACGCGAAGCGCGGTGGCACCGTCTGGGCGCAGATGCGCAACCAGCTCGGGCGGGAGTTCCAGGCCTTCTGGGACCAGTTCAAGCCCCCGGCATCGAATGTGCCGGCGTGGAGGTGCAGGCACCCACAAGGGGAGACTCTTGTCCATACTTGGCGATGGCCTCGGCCGAGAGAACCCGCCGTGGAGAGAGGAGCTCGATTGGCTTCTGAAGCGGGTCATCCTTCATGACCCGACCGTCGGCGCCATTCGCATTGGCCGCGGCTTCGAGCGCACTCCGGAGCACAAGTCGCTCTATCATACGGGCAACCGCACCGGTCTCCCCATCGGGAACTACACGAGCCAGTTCTTCGCGAACGTGTACCTCAACCCAGTGGATCAGTGGATCAAACGGACGCTGGGCGCTCGATTCTACTTGCGCTACCTGGACGATCTCGTTCTGCTGCACCGCGACAAGGCCACTCTAGATCTAGAAGCGTGGGAGAAACGTATCGACGCCTTTCTCCATGAGGAGCTCGAGCTTGCGTTGAACCCCGCCCGGAGAAAGCTGGCCACGGTAGCGACCGGGTGCGACTTCTTGGGTTATGTAGTGAGGCTGACCCACCGTCTCGTCCGGCGGAGGGTCGTCGCGAATTGTCGCCGAGAGCAGCAGACTTCCATCAAACGGGCCATCTGCAAGGTAATGTACAGGAGCGAGTGGCGCGGGCGATCTGGATCCCGACGCCTGACCGATAAGCTGGTGTCTTCCTGCGCCCGCGGAGTTATCTTGGAAGAGATCTCTCATCGCGACGAGATCGCTGATGTAGTGTCGGGAGAGCTGCTCTTCGATATCCGCCAGAAGCTCCTCTTGGAAGCCATCGGCGAGCGTCGTCACCGTCGATTTTGCCAGGTCCTCTCGTTCGAGCTCAGCGAGGCCCTCGACTTTGTCGTTCGTTTCTCGCCAAAACGTTCCGACCTGGGCCCGAGAAACTCCCGCAGCCTCTTTTCACACCTTTGTGAAAGTCCGAGAACTGTCGCTGTAGCCGCCCTCGGATCTCACTCACGATGTCGGAGGAGCCCGACACCGACGGGCGTTGTTGAAACTGAGTGACCTTCTGCTGGGTCAGCCCTCGCTTGACCTTGAGTGCTCTCGATTCTTGCTCCAACGCCAGAGCGAAGACCTTCGACAGCGCATCGAGGGCTCTTGCCGCCGAATGGGCCCGCATATCTTAGCCGTCGGAGATAATTTGTCTCGCTAAGATGACTCCTCCGTCTGCGCCGGGGCGGCTGGCAAGGCCCTCATGCGAATCCGGTCGTCTGTGACCACGGAGAAATGGCCAGCCCAGTCGGTTCGGCTCTGGCGCGCTTCGATCGCACGCCGATTGTCGCTGTCCGGATCGCTACCGGCGAGACGCTGCAGAACGACGCCGCCGGGCGCGGACAAGAAGAACCGAAAGACTAATTCCCCGAAGTCCTTGTCGTGCGTCAGGACTAGCCGCCGTTCTGCGCGGGCCCGAGCCAGGACCGCGTCGTTACTTTGCCCGCGCATCGATTCCCTGACGGACAGGACATCGTCACCGGCCGCGCGCAGTCCTGCGATCACCGAGGCGGAAACGTTTTCGTTAGCGATGATCCGCATTCGAGCCTCATGTAGGCAACAGGTAGACCCGTTCGGCCTTCAGCACCTCGCTCGCGTAGGCGAGACATGCCTGGATGTCATCCGGCGTGAGGTGTTCGTGCTCCGTGACGATGGCGAGCACCAAGTTCCACTTCAGATGAACGTGAAGCACGCGACGACGGCGAGCCTGCGGGTCGTCGTGGCCATAATCCACGCGACCGTGGCGCCGACCCGTTTTACGAAAGCGGAAGCCCAACGGACGAGGCCCCAGAGATTCTGCGCGTTTCGGCGAGGGTCACTACCTTCGGGAGACGCCTTGGCGGTCCGCAAGATGCGAGCGGAGAGCGACGGGATGACCGTCATCGAAACGATCAACGACAATAACACCGCGCAGCTGATGGTGATGGCGATATCGCCGAAAAGTTGCCCATTTCGCGACCAAGGAAGAGCTTCTGTAAGTCCTCGCGAGCACGCTTACGACCATCGCCGTCTTCGTCTTCATCCAAGAGGAAGTCGGGCCGGGCTGGGGGAACGTCAACTGGTAAATCGGGTCATTCGGGATGTTGTTCCAATCAATGAGATCCTGGATGACGTAGTTGTTCACTCGGAATGGGAGCACGGCGGAAACTGCCTTCATGTCCACACGCTGCTCTTCGGAAAGGGTCTGAAGCTCCTGGATGTCGTCGATGTCCTTTCTCGTGTAGACCTTGAACCCTGTGCGGGTAGTCTCGTCCTCGAGGATCTCGAGATTGGTGGAAATTACCGCCACTAGCACCTCCCGTCATTCGCGACCGCCCCCGCTCGATTTGGGTTGTTCGACCCAAATTAAGCTCGACCCACGGGCGTTGTTTATCATACGGTGTGGATCCCGGCAAAGTTGGGCCCCGCGCATTCCTGCTTTGGGGCTTGGCGAGCCTCTTTGGGAGCGAAATGCTTCGGGTGCCTACCGTGGCCGGGTGAACTCTATCAGGGTGCCTGCGCGGTTACCAACCTCTGGTATTTGCTATATGAAATTAAACATGACGGATAGACGACGTATTGAACTAGAAGACTTGGATCCCGTTGATAAGAAGAAGCTTATAGACCGTTTTGAGGCTTTTCAAAACGGTGTTGCCGACCTCAAGAAAGCCGCGGTTGGAGAAGAGCCACTGTTCTCTTTGGAGGACGAGCCGTGAGCGGAGCCGAGACTCTCGTTTCCGTTCGTGACCGCCTCGAGCGCCGGGAGTTGAGCTCTGAAGAGCTCGTTCGCGCCCAAATCGACCGGGCCGAGAAGATTGATGCCCTGAACGCGTTCATTACGCTTCTCCCCGAACGCGCGATCGAGGCAGCTCGCCGGTCCGATGAAGAGCGAGCCCGCGGTGAGCTTCGCGGGCCGCTTCACGGCATCCCAATCACCGTTAAGGATTTGGTTCATTCGAGAGGCGTCCGCACCACCTCGGGCTCGAAAATCTTTGCCGATCTTGTTCCCGAGGCGGACGCGCCCTGTCTTCGGTCGCTGCTCGACGCCGGCGCCGTGTTGATGGGGAAAACCAACTTGCACGAGCTTGCCTACGGAGTTACGAACGTGAATCCCCACTATGGAGCCGCGCGGAACCCGTGGGACACCGAGCGGGTAAGCGGTGGCTCGAGCGGCGGCTCGGCGGCGTCCTTGGCCGCGGGCGTCGGATTCGGCTCGATAGGCACAGATACTGGAGGTTCGATCCGTATTCCGTCGTCACTCTGCGGCACGGTCGGACTCAAACCTACCTACGGGCAGGTGAGTCGTGAGGGGGTCACCCCGCTTTCGTGGAGCCTCGACCACGTCGGGCCGATGGCGCGCACCGTCGACGACGTGGCTCTACTCTACGAAGTGCTTACGGGGGTCGCTGCGAGCTCAGACGCGCCCGGGCCGCTCGCGCTCGGGATCCACGAGCGCTACTTTTTCGACAACCTAGCCCCGGACGTCGAAGCTTCCGTGCGCACCGCCATTACGGAGCTCGAGCGCCTAGGGATGAAGCTCGTCGAAGTGGATATACCGGAGATCGAGCTCCAGACTACGTGTCGAAACACGATCGCGTTCTCAGAGGCGTCGTCCTTCCACGAAGACAACGTGCTCGCGCGTCCCGAGGATTATGGTGCGGACACTCTCGAGCTCTTGCGGCTCGGCCTTCTGATCCCTGCGACGGACTACCTTGCCGCGACGCGTGCGCGGCGCCCTATCGTGCGCGCTTTCCGGAAAGCCTTTCAGAAGATCGACATGCTCGTGACGCCAGCGACCGTCGCGGCAGCGCCGCGCATCGGCGACAAAACGCTCGATAACGGCGAAGAGCTTCGCAGCGGTCTGCTGCGTCTTGCGAGTCCCTTCAACACAACGGGCTTTCCCGCGGTGTCGCTGCCCTGTGGTTTCACGGAGGATGGTCGCCCGATCGGTCTTCAGCTTGCGGCAGCGCCGAACGATGAGAAGCGGCTTCTCGAGCTCGCGCGCGCCTACGAACAGAGTCAAGACTGGTCGCGGCGCGCGCCAGTGATATAGTCCGCCGTCGGAGGTTTGGATGTTATTGGAATCAAAGCGTGGTCTCATCGTCGGCATCGCCAACAAGCGCTCGATCGCCTGGGGCATTGCGCAGTCGGTGGCGCGCGAAGGGGCGCGTCTCGCGGTTACTTATCAAGGAGAGCGGCTCGAGTCGCGTGTGCGCAACCTCGCGGAGGAGCTCACTGACCCAGTGATCTTGCCGCTCGATGTGACCAACGATGACGAGATGGACATGGCGGCGAAGACCATTCAAGAGCAGATGGGCGGGCTCGACTTCATGGTTCACGCGGTGGCTTTCGCGCTCCGTGAGGAGCTCGATGGCGCGTTCGTCGATACGTCTCGCGAAGGTTTCCGGATCGCTCATGATATCTCTGCTTTCTCGTTGACCGCTTTGGCCAAACGCGTCGTGCCGCTGATGGGAGAGAGCGGCAGCATCATCACGCTGAGTTATCTGGGCGGGGAGCGCGTCGTCCCGAACTACAACGTGATGGGCGTCGCGAAGGCCGCACTCGAAATGTCCGTGCGCTATCTAGCGGTCGACCTTGGGCCGAAGGGCATTCGCGTCAATGCGATCTCCGCAGGTCCGATCAAAACCTTGGCGTCGTCGGGAGTGCGCGGGATCTCGAAAATGCTCGCTTTCCATCGGACTCACGCGCCTCTGAGGCGCAACACTGATCAAGCGGAAGTCGGCGATACCGCAGCGTTTCTGGCCTCGGATCTCTCTCGCGGTATCACGGGCGAAGTGATCTACGTGGATGGCGGCTACAACGTGCTCGGAACGGTCTTTCCCCCGTCATGAGATTCGTCGTCACCGACGACATCTTCGAAGCCTTTCCCGATGTGCGTATCGGCGTTCTTGTAGCGCGCGAGATAAAAACCCCGCTCGGCATCGATCTGAGCGGCGCGCTCGAGGCGGCCCAGGAGAAAGTACGAGCGTCATTCGCGGGCACGAACGTAACCGACCATCCTCGCATCCACTGTTGGCGGGAGGCCTATCGAAGCTTTGGCGCGAAGCCAAAAAAATACCTATCCTCGATCGAGAACCTGGTGCGCCGAACGCTCAAAGGAGAGCCCATCCGGCCGATCCTTCCTCTCGTCGATATCTACAACGCCGTATCCCTCGAGCATTTGCTACCGGTGGGCGGCGAAGATCTCGACAGCATCGAAGGCGACATCCGTCTGACCCGCGCCTCGGACAGCGAGCCCCCCGTGCGCCTACTCGGCGAAGCCGATGAGCGTGCCCCGAAACCCGGCGAAGTTATCTATACCGATGACCGCGGCGCGATTTGTCGCCGGTGGAACTGGAAGGAAGCCGACCGCACGAAGCTCACCGAGTCGACGCGGAGCGCGGTGCTCGTCCTAGAAGCACTCCCCCCAATGACGGAGACCGACCTCCGCACCGCCATGGAAGCACTCGGAGCGCTAATTCGCAAACACACCAACGCCTCGCTAGCCGAGACCGTCCTCGACCAAAGAAAGAGGTACCATGCTTTTGTTCGTGAGTGAAACAAACGGTTGGAACCTATTCTCGGGGCGGTGGAAGAGGGTCAATGCCTCTTGAAAACGAGTGCTCCGTAGAGGCGAGAGAGATGGGGGTCTCCCTCTACGCAGCGTGACTCGAAGAGGGTTCTCAGGTCCACGTCGCCGTGGGCCGGCGCGACGCTATCGAGCGGGGTGGTCTCACGCTCGATGCCGTTTGGAGTGGGCTGCTCTCGATAAAGCCGGTGGCCCAAGATCACGCCGCGGGCTTTTACGCTCTCGACGAGACTCTCCATCTTTGCTCTCAGCACGCGCTCGCGAGTGGATGGGTCGATCTCGAGCAGGGTCGAGAGGTCCGGATAGGTCAGCCGTTTTCCCGCCAGGCCCTGCGGGCGATCGGGCCGCGACCACAAGCCGGTCTCGACGCAAATGGGCCGCGCTGTATCCACCTCGAAGAGCGAGCGGCCGTCTCCAAACGTCACGGGGCCTCCGAGCAGAGCGCGGATGGTGGCCGGCACATCGTAGAGGCGCACCTGGGCATCCGAGTGAAAGCCTTGCGGTACGCCTGGACCCCGAATCCATATCGGCGTACTCTGGCCAAGCCCGAGCCCCGGATCTTCAATCGCCTTGCCGTGGGCTCCCGTGATTAGGACCAACGTGTTCTCACCGACGCCTTCCAGGAGACGGTCCGTGGCGCGGTCGATCGCCGAGAAGGTCGCATCGAAACGCGTGGCGGATGGCTCCTGCTCAGCGTTCGTCCCGAAATTCACGAGCCCGGCGAAAGGCCGATCCGAAGCTTCTCTCGAGCGGTGAAGCGCGTCGTCCACGACCCAGTCCGGGGCGACGAGCGAGGCGATGTTTCGCCACGACGGGAGGAGCCTGCGAATGAGACCGAGACGCAAGAGCGCAAGGCTCCATATGTGGGCGCCGAGCGTCTCGCCGCGCGCGAGCGCATCGACCGTGGTCGACGGTGTATCGAGACGCTCGAAGCCAGAAGCGAAACCAGAGAAGCTCTCCCCGGCCGCGTCCGACACAACGAACGTGAAGTAGCCCTCGTCGCGTAGCTCGGTGAACAGCGTCGCTCCAATCTGCTGCCGGCTCTCGACCGTCGGAAACTGGTGGCGGATGTCGTGCGTTCGGGGCTCCGTTCCCGTCAGCGTCGAGACCCACGAAGGGTAAGCGCGGGCTATCGGGGTGAAAGCATTTCGGTAGAGCGCTCCGCTCGGAATCTGGGAGGCGGTGAACGGCATGACCTTTGGGTCTTCGAGCCGATCCGCGTCGAGAGACTCCGAGGCGATGATGAGAACGTTGGTGGGATCGGAAGGTTGAGCGTTCGGCGACCCGCCCATCGCGGCCCAGAAAAGGATCGCGGCGACGGTCGCGATGGCGGCTTTCTTTCGCGTGTGAGCATCGTTGCCGAAGCGCCTGAAAGCAACCACGGCGGCGGCTCCGAGCAGCAAAGCCAAACAGGCGAAGTCGAAAATGCCTGAGAGGTTTGGACCTTCGATGAGCCACCATCTATCCGCGAAAAGCTCTGGGTGGCGCGCCGCCATGCCGAGGAGTGCGAGAACGGAAACAGCCACCGTGTAGAAGGCGGAGACCGCAAGCTGCCGACGGAGCCCGGTGTTCTTACTCATGAGCCCGGTGCTTGCCGCTCCAAGGAGGCTGCCGGTTATGAGGTGAAGGCCCAGGAGCTCGACCTCTAGAACGAGCTCTGAGCTTTCGGTGCCCGCCCAATCGAAGAGCCACAAAAGGCCCGTGACGCTCGCACCGACAAAGATGGAAAGCGTCATGACGCTTCCACCCAGAGCTCGTGAAGAGCGACGCGCGCCGCAATGGTCTCGCCTTGGATCTCGACGCGAAGCGTGGTGAGTGCGGGTACGTCCTCGCTCACGCGGACGCGGCGCACACCCATGCAAAGGACGTCCCCGCCACTCGCGAGCGGGTGCCACGCGCCGGAGCGGTCTCGGCCGAGAAGCCGAACACGGATGGCGGCTCCGTCGATCGCGCGCGCGACCACGTACACCGTGTGGAGCATCAGGGGCTTTTCGAGCGCCACGTCCAGGAACACCGCGCGCCCTTCCGGCCGCGCCGTCCATCCCTTGCCGAGGGCGGGATCGAAGATGCTGTCCAATGCACCGCGTGGCTGGGTGCCGTCGAGGCTTGCGCCCGAAGAGCCGATCACGGAAAGCGGCACGTGATCCGCGTGCGACACCAGGCGCGGGATCGGTTGGCACTGCGTGTCGCCATCCGCTCTCCCGAGGAGATCGCCGAGCGTGTCGAGCTCCGCGTGGAGCTCACGGACGGAGCTCGACAGCTCGTCCAAAAGCCAAAAACTTGCGGCGTCCGAGATCGTGGGCTCATCCGACCACAGTCGGGAGAGGCTAGGCACAGCTCTTGGATCGTCCCACCCGCGCGTGAACGCCGCTTGCGCGAGAGCCTTCTCGAAACGTGACGGCTCGCCTCGGAAGGGGATGGGCCGGCTACTTCGAAATGGGCGAAACACCCGACGGCTCTGAACGTATGGGCCTGGCTCATCCGGCTCATGGGCGATGGGCCGGTCATCGCTTGCGAGCTCGGCCCGGCCTAAATGCGAAAGAGCGCTCAGCGCGTCGTCAAAGCGATCCATGTCGTCATCGGTCACTACGAGACCATCGAGTAGCTCGAGCGGTGAGCCGGAGGCGAGCTCGTCGAGATAAGGACCCATCTCGGCGCGAGCTCGATCCGAGCGCAACGCTTCGAGGTCCACGCGCAGCGGCTCGTTGCTCGACACGATGAATGCCTGGCCGTCCGCCATCCAAAGGCTGACGTGAGGAAAAACGGAGCGTGCTGTTCTCACGACGAGTAAAAGTTGGCGGGCCGAAGGCGCTTTGGCACTGAGAGGCGAAAGCAGCACGCCCTGTCGTCGCAAACGGCTCGCCGCGAGCGCGTAGAGCTCTCTTCGGTGAAAAAAGGATCCGGCGGATCCGGCTTCGACGGCAATCACATCGTAGCGGTCTGCGCTTTCCATCAGAACGTTACGGGCGGTTTCCTTCAAGAGCACGAGCTCCGGCCGATTCAAGACGTCACGATTCGCTTCCGCGAACGCGCCTCCTGCCGCCGCGATCCGCGCCGCGCTGGTCTCGGTGCAAACGATCTCCTCGAATCCGTGCGCGGCGAGTGCGTTGAGCATCACACCGCTGCCCACGCCGATGAGGAGCGCGCGCTCACGCCCGGCCGTCAGAAGTGTCGCTGTATGAGCCGCTCGATGTTTCCCGCGGCGAGCGCCCGCGTCGTCCCCGACGACCCTGTCGTTCGCGAAAATCGTCTTCACGCCGCGCGCCTCGATGACGCGGATGAGACCACCGTTCACGTCCTCCGCGCGAAAAAGCTCCTTGCTCGGCTCGCTGGCTGGATGCGGCACGGCCATTAATGCCGCGACGTTCTGTGTTTGGATCTCCCAGCTTGCCGGAAAGAGCGGCGCCCAAAAGACGCCCGAGAGCGCTACCGCGGCGAGGAGTCGGCGGCGCGGGATGTTCGCGAGCACGTAGATGCCGATGGCGCCTGCGAAGAGTAACAAAGCGCCAAAGAGCTCGAGCGTCCGAACACTCCCGAGCTCCGGAATGAACAAAGACGGAAACGTCCATGCTCCCAAAGCCGCGCCCAGCGCGAGGGCGGCGTGAGCTTTACCCAGACGACCGACGTCCCACGAGCCTTGGGTGGCGGCGTGGAGCGTCAGGACGAGATGAAGGCCGAGCGAGACTGCGGGCAAGAGTAAAATCCCGAGGGCGATGATGTGGCGACCCAATTCGATAACGTCACGATCGGAAGACGCGGCTAGAAATGCCGGGATGCGGTCCCATGCGTCCATGCCGAGCAGCACGGAGATGCCCCCGAGGGCGAGTGCAAAGCCTATCCAGTATCGTGGTCGTCCGCTCGAGAACAGTAACGCTCCGCAGGCGACGGCGAGAAAGAGTGCGGCGAGCGCCGCGCCCCACATGGGGATCGGGCGCTCGCCAAAAACGGCGAAGAGATGTGTCCACACAAAGCCGAGGCCGCAAACGAGATAGCCGTTCACGAAAGCCAGGAACAAGAAGAAGTGGAAGGAAGGGCGCAAGGATATGCCGCGACGAGCGAGGAGTAGCGCTCCGAGACTTGCACCGCTAACGAGCGCCACCGTTGTCGGACGCTGAAGCACGAAAGCGAGCATCGATCGAAAGAACACGATCGTGAGAACGAGTCCCACGAGCCCGAAGACTGGCACCAACTTGTTCCAAGCGATCGGGGGAGCTTCGATCTCGGGCTCGTCGAAAGCTCGCCGAGCTTCGCCCTCGAGTCTTACGGGAGCGGCGTGGCGGTAGGCGAGAAAGGCGAGTACAAGATGGATAAGAACGACGAGCCACATGCTCCCGAGAAGCCCGAGCGCGGGGACGAGCACATAGGCGGAGGTCCAAGCGCCGAGAGAGGCGCCGAGCGCGAGACGCGCAACGAGACCGCCGCGCTTGGCCCCGTGGAGTAACGTGGGCGTCGACACGCCCGTTAGGAATGCCGGCAAGCCGAGAGCGAGAAGGCCGAAGCCGAAACGTGCGGCGCCTCGTGCCGCTTGGGAGCTCTCATGGATCGACGGCGCGAGCCCGAGATAGAGCTCGCGAAACATCGGAAGAAGAAGAGGGAAGCTCGCCCCGTATAGGGCCAACGCTGTGATGGCTAACGCATAGAGGCGCAGCGGGCGCTCGGCCCGCGCCGACCAGATACTTGCACTCAGTGCGCCGGTCGCGTGCGCGAGGAAGAACGCGGCGAGCACGTTGGCCCGGGTCTCCGCGGTCGAGCCGAGCACGTGCTCGACATAGTAAATGGAGAGAGCGGTGAGAACGAATGCGCCGAAGCCCGAGCCGAAGAACAGGAGGGGCGGGATGGAGAACGGTGCGCGATTTTGTGGGGATGTCACCGAGCGCATCCTCGGATCTTGTTATTATGCTTGGACTAATACTACCATAGCCGCGCGGGGGCGGAGCGATGCGCGAGCTCTAGCTCGCGGGCTCTATCGCGGCCACGCGACGAAAGTAGTCGGCGAAGGCGATCATCCCGCCTTCGGCCTGTTGCCAGTCGTAGTTCTCGTTCGGCGCGTGATAGCCGTGCTCCGGAAGCGACAACCCGAGAAAAAACACGGGCGCTTTGAGCACCTTCTCCATCGGCACGACGGCTCCAATCGAGCCACCTTCACGGACGAATACGGGCTCTTTGTCGAAGGCGAAGTTCATGGCCGCGCGGATGGCATCTGGATGCGGGCCCACTGTGTGGCCCTGATAGGCAGGGAGCCCGTGCTCCGCTTGGACTTTCACATCGGGGTTTTTCTCTTTCACGAAAGCTCTGACGAGCTTCACGATCTTTCGGGCGTCCATGTTGGGCACGAGCCGACAGGACACAATGGCCGTGGCCCGTGGCGGTACGATGGTTTTGACCCCTGGCCCGTGATAGCCGCCTTCGATGCCGTGGACCTCGAAGGTCGGCATGCACCAAATGCGCTTCATGATCTCGACGGGGTCGGTCACCCTCAACGATTTGAACTGATGGTCTTTCTTGAACGTCGCCGTGCTGAAGCCGGACTTCTTCAAATCGGCGAGCTCGGCCTTCGTCGGTTCGACGACGTCGTCGTAAAAGCCCGGGATTTTCACGTCACCCGTCTTGGCATCGAAGCAATCTGCCACGAGCTGGCATATCTCCGCCACCGGGTTGCGGGCGGCGCCGCCCGACGTTCCGGAATGCTGATCGGTCTCGCCGGTCTCGAGAAAGAAGCGGAAGCCTTGAAGGCCCCGAAGCCCGGCCGGGCAGGCCGGTCGCGTGCGCGACACCCACACTGTATCGGACACGACGACCGAGTCCGTCTCGAGCAGCTCTTTGTGCCTCTTGACGGTCGACTCGAAATTGGGGCTTCCGATCTCCTCTTCCGCCTCCCAGAGAAAGTTCACATTGATTGGCGTTTGGTGAGCGAGGGCGTATTTGGCGCCCCAGAGCGCGGTGAGCGCGGGGCCTTTGTCGTCCGTCGTCCCGCGTCCCCAGTAGCGATCCTCTTTCTGGACGAATCGAAAAGGTTCGGTGTGCCAGCCGTCCGACATATCCGCCGGCTGGACATCGAGGTGGTTGTAGACAGTGACGGTCGGGTAGTCGGAGCTCTGCTCGAAACGGGCATGTAGCAGGGGATGGCCGCCCGTCTCGAGAACGCGGACCTCACCTCCCATCTGCTGCATCAAATCGGCCGCGCGCGAGACAACTTCCGCGACCTCGGGTTGGTGCCGTGGCTCCGCGGAGACGCTCGGGATTTCGACGAGCTCTTTCAACGTTTTCTCGAAGCTTCCGCGTTGCGAGGCTGTATAGTCGAGAAGTGATTTTTTCGAAAACCCGCTGGGCATCGATGTCGTCATGGATCTGCCTGTGCTCCTTGTAGGCGATAGCATAACGGCACCTATTGTCTTCAGTCAATGCCGGCGCTTACTTGGCGGAAAACCCCCTGTCGCGTAGGCGTTTCACTACGTCGGCATCCTTGATCCTTGCCCACGAACGGCCGAGAGCCGGTTGTATGCGTCGTAACGCCTTGCAAACAAGGAGATTGGGCCGCACCCGCGAGCCCGAGGCGTCGGAACGGATCTTGCTTCGTTCTCTAGGGCATCACCTTGATGAGATGATGAGTGCGGCAGAGAAGGACCCCTTAATCGGGAAGCGTTTGCGCGAATACGTGATCCTGGACCTGATCGGCAAGGGCGGGATGGCGAAAGTCTACAAGGCGCGCCACGTTCTTCTCGACCAAATCCGAGCCATCAAATTCCTTCGGCCGGAGCTCCGCGAACGCCAAGAATACATCGCGCGCTTCCACCGCGAGGCTCGAGTCATGGTGCGGGTGAAGAACCGGCACGTCGTGACGCTTCACGAGTTCGGAACGGTGGGAGGCGAGCTCTTCTTCCTCGTGATGGAGTTTCTCGAGGGGGAAAGTCTCCGAAAGCGCCTCCGGCGTACCAGCTGGCTCCCGACCGCCGAGGCCGTGCGGATCGTACAGCAGATCGCACTCGGTCTCGTCGACGTGCACAAGCTCGGGATCGTGCATCGGGACATCTCTCCCGACAACATCCTCATCGTTCCCGAAGACGGCAAAGAGATCGTGAAGATCATCGATTTCGGTATCGCGAAAAACACCGCGCCCGGAACCGTCAAGATTACCCAAACGATGAAGTTGGTGGGTAAAGCGGAATATGTCGCACCCGAGCAGATCTACGGTCCCATGGGCGCTGACGACCATGGCGTGGATGGTCGTGCCGATATCTACTCGCTCGGCGTGACTTTCTACGAGCTGCTCGCCGGTGTGAAACCGTTCGAGGCGTCGACCTCCAAAGCCTTGCTCGCCAAACACCTCACCGAGGAGCCGAAGGGTCTTTCGGAGGCAAACCCTCGCGTTCGTGTATCGCCTGCCATCGAGAGCATCGTCTTGCGCATGCTCGCAAAGAGTCCATCGGATCGACCGGCTTCGATGGACCGGTTGTACATGGAGCTCGCGGCGCTCGCGCATGACGCGCCGGTCTTGACGCCGGTTTAAAAGAACGTAAGCCGGGCGACGGCGGGGTCTGATAACATCCCATCCGTGCCGACCAGTTTTTCGCGAACGCTCCGCTCTCTCGAGGCCGACCGCTTCAGGGGGAGCCTTCTCGGGATTGCCGTGGGACTTGCGCTCCTCTCGGGATGGCTCACGTGGTTCGTCTTTGCTCGCGTCGCACTCTACGAAGTTTCCGATGCCGCTCGGCTCGAAGTCGATGTCGAGCCGCACGAAGTGATGAGCCCCATATCCGGGCGCGTTATCCGCAATGAAATGGTGCTTGGGCGAGAGTTCCAAAAAGGAGAGCTTCTCATTGCGCTCGACGCGGTCGAGACACAATACGAGCTCGCAGAAACGACTGCCGAAGCGCGCGGGGGATTGGATCAGCTGGAGCGGCTCCGTCTCGAGATATCGGCGCAGAGTCAGGCGCTCGTTTCGTCCGAGCGCGCCTCCCGCTCGGCGCGCGCGGAAGCCCGGGCGCGTTACCAGGAGGCGCTCGAGTCCGCCAGTTTTGCCGCGCAATCAGCGGCGCGCCTAGCGAGACTCCACGACGAAGGCTTGCTCGCCAAAGCTGAGTCCGATGCGGCCGCGACGTCCCACATGCAACGCGTGAATGCCGCGCAAGCGCTCGCGAGCTCCGTCGAGCGGTTGAACCGCGAGTGGCAGATCGATTTGGCCGAAAAGCGCGCGGAGCTCGAGAGCCTCGAGCGGGAGCGCTCTCGACTCGAGTCGTCGGTCGAGAGCCTCGATGCCGTAGAAGACCGGCTCGAGCACACGCTCTCGTTGCATCAGCTGCGCGCTCCAGTGGCAGGCCGTATTGGCGACCTCGTGAGTCTCAAAGTTTCCGAGGTGGTCTCGGCGGGGCAGCACCTAGGTACGATCATCCCCCCTGGCGACTTGCACGTTGTCGCCCAGTTTGCTCCCCACCGCGCGCTCGGACGTATTCGACCGGGTCAGAGCGCGAAGTTGCGTCTCCAGGGGTTCTCGTGGGTCCAGTATGGCGCCGTGCCGGCAACCGTGAGCCGCGTCGGTAGCGAGCCGAGCGGCGGCACCATCCGGGTCGAGCTCAGCCTCGATAATCCTGACGGGTTTCCCGTCGATCTCGCTCACGGACTCCCGGGTATCGTCGAAGTTGAGGTCGAGCGCATCTCGCCGGCCACGCTCGTTCTTCGAGCTGCCGGCAATACGTTGTCGAGACCCGTCTCTTCGGGGGTGCGATGACGGGCTTCTCGAATCGTATAATCTAACTGTATGACACAGCTCGTTGAACAGATAGGTGCAGCGGTGGCTTCGGGGAGGTAACGCGTTGTCGCGAGAACGCGATCTCATCTACGACTGGAATCGGGTCGATCCGTCGGTTTTGGAAGCGCTGCCGAAAGCGCTCGAGCTCAACGACGAGACACTCCGAGACGGATTGCAAAGCCCGTCGGTCCTTTCCCCACCCATCGAGTCGAAGATCGAGATTCTGCACTTGATGGCTGCGCTCGGGATTCACTCCGTGAATATCGGCCTGCCGGGTGCCGGGCCGCACGTACAGAAGCAAGTGCTACGCCTCGCGAAAGAGATCGTCGACCAAAAGCTCCCCCTCGTCCCCAATTGTGCGGCACGCACTCTCGAGGCCGATATCCGCCCCATTGTCGAGATCTCGCAAAAAGTCGGGATCCCCATCGAAGCCGCAACGTTCATCGGCTCGAGTCCCATCCGCCAATATGTCGAGAACTGGGGACTCGACAAGCTCGTGAAACATACCGAGTCCGCGGTGCGCTACACGGTCGAGAACGGTCTTCCGAATATGTACGTCACCGAGGATACGATTCGCGCAACGCCCGAAACGATCCGCAAACTCTATACGACCGCAATCGAATGTGGCGCTCGGCGTGTCGTGCTCACCGATACGGTTGGCCACGCTACTCCGCTAGGGGTGAAAGCGCTCGTGGCATTCATGCAGCAAGTCATTGCCGACAGCGGTGAAGACGTCAAGATCGACTGGCACGGGCACCGCGATCGCGGGCTGTCCGTCCCGAACAGTTTGGCGGCGATCGAGGCGGGTGTCGATCGCGTCCACGCTTGCGCGCTCGGCATCGGCGAGCGCTGCGGCAATACGCCGATGGACATCTTGCTGGTGAACTTGAAGCTCTTGGGCTGGATCGATAACGACTTGAGCCGTCTCGCCGAATATTGTCGCGTGGTCTCGGAGGCGGTGGGCGTTCCCATCCCCGCGAATTATCCGGTTGTGGGGGAAGACGCCTTCCGCACGGGGACCGGCGTGCATGCGGCCGCGGTGATCAAAGCTCTCAACAAACAAGATGCCTGGCTCGCCGACCGTGTCTATTCCGGCGTTCCCGCGGGCGAGTTCGGTCTCGAGCAAAAAATCGAGGTCGGCCCGATGAGTGGTCTGTCGAACGTGCACTATTGGCTGAGCTCGCGAGGATTGCCCGTCGAGGACGCTCTCGTCCAGGCGATTTTCGAAAAAGCGAAAACCTCGAACCACGTTCTCGACGACGCGGAGATCGAACAGGTTGTGCGCGAGCTCGGCGAGCGCGCCTGAATGGCCATTCACCCGACCGCCATCATCGACAACGGAGCTCGCCTCGGCGAGAACGTCACGATTGGTCCTTACGCGGTCGTAGAGGCCGATGTCGAGGTTGGCGAAGGAACGGCGGTCGGCGCGCACGCGGTGTTGAAGACCGGACTACGTCTCGGAAAGAACGTGACGGTCAACGAGGCGGCGGTGCTCGGCGGGCTCCCCCAGGACCTAAAATTCAGTGGCGCTCGAAGCTATGCGGTCGTGGAGGACGGTGCGACGATCCGCGAGTTCGCCACGATCCATCGAAGCGCGCAAGAGGACGGCGTCACTCGGATCGGACGCAATTGTTTCATCATGAGCTACGGGCACGTTGCTCATGATTGCGACATTGGGGAGGACACCATCATCGCTAGCTCTACGACGCTAGGCGGACACATCCGCATCGGACCGAAAGCCTTCATCTCGGGCGGCGTGGTGATTCACCAGTTCACGCGCGTCGGCGAGCTCGCAATGGTTGGTGGTGGCTCCAAAGTGAATCTCGACGTGCCGCCATTCGTGACCGTCGACGGCGTTCCGGCTAGAGTCATTGGGCTCAATACGGTCGGGCTTCGACGCGCCGGCGTTGCCGCGGAAGAGATCAAAACGTTGAAGGGCGCCTATCGAGCTCTCTTTCGTGAGAAGCGGTCATTGGAGCAAGCCCTTTCCCATTTGGATGGTTTGGAAGGCGAGCTCGCCGCGAAAATGGCGACGTTTTTCAGGGGGAGTGAGCGTGGAGTCTGTCGCGCCCGCGCCGCGAAACGTTGACGCCCATATCAAGTACAGCTTGCCCGGCCCCGTTTATTCCGCGGCGGCCAAGTAGCTCGCTCTTCCAATCGTGCTATCCTTCGCTCCTTTCATCGGGGGCTGGCGATGGACAATCTAGGCCTAGATGGGCTCAAGAAACACATCCCGAATATCGTTACCGTGACGGGCATGGGATGCGGATTCTTTTCCATCCTCTCGAGCCAGCGCGGTGCGATAAGTACCGCACTACTTCTACTGTTATGTGCCGGCCTCTGCGACATTCTCGATGGAAAGCTCGCCCGAATCTTGGGAACGTCCTCGCGCTTCGGCGGGGAGCTCGATTCGCTCGCCGACGCTATTTCCTTTGGCGTGGCACCGAGCATCTTACTTTACGAGACATCGCTTTATCGGCTCGGATGGTTTGGTGGGGCCTGTGCCTTCTTCTTTACCGCGATGGCGGCCTTTCGTCTCGCCCGTTTCAACCTTCCCTCGGCTGAGCACGATCGCCGGGACGTGTTTCGAGGGTTTTCGACGCCTACTGCCGCTATCTATGTCGGCACCTTTGTCGTGATGAGTGACCGCCTGCCGAGCGAGCTCGGTGCCTTTTATGCCGTGGCACTTGGTGGGCTCATGGTCTCGCGCGTTCCTAGCCCAGCCTTCAAAGGTGCTGGCGTCTCGTCGATCTATCTCGTCGTCGGCCTCCTCAATTCGCTAGCTCTTTTTCTTTGGCCCAGCTTCTGGACTTTTGCGTGGTGGAATCTCTATACGGGTTTCGTTCTTTGCCTGGCCTACAATATTTCATCGAAAATCCAAGCTCGGTCCGAATCTGCATCGCCGGGATAGAAGAGAACGATCGCCGAACCGCTGAGCTCCGTGGCGGTCGGGGTTTCTGCAATTAGAGCCAGCGCCGAACCTGGGACTTGTAGTGGCGATAGGTGTCACCGAAGGCGCGCTCCAGATAGGCTTCTCCGCGCGCGATGACTTGGCGGGTCATCACGAAGAGTAGTGGCACGAGCAGCAATATCACCCACAAGCTATTCATCCAGAGGCCAATCCCGACATAGAGCGTTGCGAGCGCCACATAGAGCGGGTTGCGCGTGAAGCGGTAGGGCCCGCTGTTCACAATCGTCGAGCTTGGCTGATCGGGTCGGATCGTCGTCTCGTGGCGGCGCAGCTCGCGGAAGCCGGAGACACTGATCGCGATCGCGATGACGATAAAAACGATCCCGAGCGCTGTCGCGTAAGAGTTCGGCACGACGGTGAGAGGGTGCATTCGGGAGAGCAGCAGCCCAGCGGCGAGAAAGCTCAAGTAAATGAACGGCGGCGGAAAGCGGATGCCCGCGTGATCTTCACTCACCCCTCACTCATACCGCAACGGGGCTTCTGGCGCAATCCACGTCGCGTTGACGTAGACGGGCGGGCGGCTGGCCGATACACTCGTTCCACAACCTTTGGGAACGGACGCATTGATGCGGCTCGCTATCTTTCATGGCTTCGAGCTCACGGGCTCGGCAGCAACGAGTACACGCGCTATCTGTCGCGGGCGCTGGCCCGGCACGGCCATGACGTCCAAGTCCTGTGCCGCGAGCCCCATCCGGCGGATATCCCGCACGTGGCGCGCGCCTTTGCCTGGGATGCGTCGGGAAAGAGCCGACAGCTCTTCTCGCGTGACGTCGGAGACGAAGGCGTAACGCTGCACCAGCTTGCGAACGGAGCGGTGCGACCCGTTTACGTCACCGACAAACAACGCGCCGGAAACGTGAAAGCCTTCGAGTCGCTGACGGATGACGAGCTCTCCGCCTATCACGCGGAGAGCGTGCGGCTCGTCGACCTCGTTTTGGGCGAGCACCCGTCGAGCTCGTGCACGCCAACCATCTCGTGTGGTAGCCCTGCGTTCTTGCCGACACGTCGCATCCGTTCATCGTGTTTCCTCACGGGAGCTCTATCGAGTACACCATTCGCAGAGACCACCGCTATCGTGGCCACGCCGCGTTAGCACTGCGTGCGGCGAGGGGCATCATCACTGGGAACCAGGAAGTGCTCGATCGCATTCTCGACCTCTATCCCGACGAGCGTGACGCGCTACAGGCGAAGAGCACCATCGTGGGTGTGGGCGTTGATACGTCGTTGTTTCGTCCCGTGACTCGCTCCGAGCGCAAGAAGACGGTGTCTCGGGTCCAGGGGCCTCGCGGCGGGAAGACGATCGCGCAATCTCGCGAGCTCGTCGAACGGCTCGAACGGGGAGAGCTCGATGCGATGACGCGTTACCACGGAACCTATGACCAGGCCGTGCCCGACGAGCAAGTGAAGGAGAAGATCGCGTGCATTCCCTGGGACGAAGGCCGGATACTGCTTTTCGTTGGTGCGCTTACGGCCGGGAAGGGAATCCAAACGCTTTTGTGCGCACTACCGGCGATCCTGCGTGAACATTCGGATACCCATCTCGTCATTGTCGGGAGCGGCGCCTATCGCGAGGTTCTCGAGGCACTGGTCTATGCGAACGCGGCCGGCCGACAGAAACTGTTCGACTATCTCGTCGCCCATGGTTTCGACCTCGACCGCAGCGCGCTTACAGGTGGCTGGGAGGGGCTTTCGGGCGCGGTGCCCGCTTATCCCGGCCTCGAAGAACACGTACACTTTCTCGGCCGACTCCCACATGCGTTGTTGCAGTTCGTCGTGCCGTGCGTGGACCTTGCCATCTTTCCCTCCGTGGTGCCCGAAGCCTATCCTCTGGTTCTGATGGAATCGCTCGCAGCCGGCGTCCTCCCGCTCGTTTCTGATTTCAGCGGTTTCGCCGACGGACTAGATCAACTCGAGGTTTTCTTTGGAAGGGATCTGGTCGACCGGCTTCGCCTGCCATTCGCTCCGGCCGAGCGCGTGGAAGGTATGATCGACCGGGTTTGTGGCTTGTTGAGGGATTTCCCGACGAAGAGACCCACGAGCGATTGCGCGCCGTGGCGGTCGAGCACTTCGACTGGGACGTCCGCGCCCGCGAGATGGCGGCCGCCTATCGTCGCTTCGCTGCGCGAAGCTAGGGAGAGTTCTTACTCACGGCGCAACGCGGTCACCGGCGCGATCCGCGTCGCACGTCGGGCTGGTACATAGCTTGCTAGAAGCGCCACGATTCCGAGAAAGAGGGTGAAGGTGATGAGCGTTACCGGATCATTGGCGCGGACGCCGAAGAGAGGCCCCGTCATCACCCGTGCTGCCGCGAACGAAGGATTGCATGCTGCCTCCTGGTCTCATTAGACGAAAAGAGCAGGCGGGGAGTTTGCTCGAACGTCAGTCGGGCACGATCCCGAGAGGGTCTGGTGCGTCAGGGTCGACGCCGAGGGTCTCCGCCATCTCCTGCGCGCTGCGGTCGATGAGGAACTCGGCCCAGAGAGGGAAGTGGTCCGAAACGCGGTGGGTCATGGCGTTTGTCGAGAGCTCCGGAAACAGAGCCCCAACGAAATCGATGACCCCGGCGGCATTGTTAAACGTGAGCTTCATGTCGTCCCCCATGAACCACGCAATTTGATCGTAGAACTTGGGCTCGTTCCCCGCGGTGGTCTTGAGCCCGTGGAGCTGCGCTGGAACCACGAGCCCGGTCGACACGAAAGCTTGAAAGAGCGGGTTGTCCCCTCGGCGATCGATGTTGAAATCGCCAAGCACGATGACGCTCCCGATCTCGCGATCGTTCTGGCGGGCCCGATCGCGAAGGTCCTTCGCGACGACTTTAGCGAGCTTTTCGAGCTCCGGGATCCGGTTGGCAGGTATATCGCCGAACTTGATGTGCGTGGTCACGAGTGAGAAACGCATGTGGCCCGCGTCGAACCCGACGATATACGGCGTTCGGTCGAACTGCTCGGCCGGATCGCCCGCATCCGTTTCTGGGAGAACGATCTCTCCCGCTAGCCCAGACAGCTTGACTCGGCGGCGATCGAAAACGAAACCGAGACGCTCGGTGTTTCCGGCCGATCCGGCGCTGACGTCGGTGAGGATGAGGTCCCAGTCGGGCCCGAGAAACTCATCAACGAGCGCCCGCACCGCGACCGTGTCGCGTTTGATCTCCTGTATCGCGACGACGTCGAATCGCCGGAGAATCTCTGCGATCGAGGCCAGCGCTCTCAGGTTTCTTTTCGGACTATCGTCGTTTTCGGTGAACTCTGGATGAAAGCGTCCGAGAGCTCGGATGTTCCAGGAACCGATGACGAGATTTTCATCGCTACGCTTGCTAGGAATGCCCGATGCTGAGATGCGACGCCTGAGCCTCGCGATGTCCTCGACGACTTGGACGGGATAGTCCGCATGCGTCAACACGGACGATGTTTACCCCTTGGCGTTCCAGATATCGCGATGCATGAGCCACTGGCCGTCGACTTTCTTCCACACAACGATAAACTTCGCCACCATCTGCGTGGCCTCGCCTCCGGCGGGGGCAAAATCGAGCGTGGCTTCGCCGATCTCGCAGGCCGCGTCGTCTGAGATGAGCTCGAGATCCACCGTCTCGAGCTTGACGGCTTTCAAGCCCATATCGTTGACGACCGAGCCCCAGAGACCACGCAGAGCCTCGTGCCCTTTGACCACGGGACCGTCCGGGGGAAGAGCGACGCCGTCCTCTGTATAGATGGCGGCCATCCCTTCGATATCGCCCTTCGCGGCCGCTTCCTCGAACCGACGGTTGACCCTTGCGATTTCTTCACTGCTCATCATGCCCTCCTTTAGACAGGAAGCCCGGAGAGTTTACGAAACGTGTATGGGGGTGTGCAAGTGACGGCAGGCTATCGACGATCAGCTATTATGGGGGAGCATGAAAATCGCCGTCTTGCTATCCGGGGGTGTGGACAGCTCGGTGGCGCTGAGCCTTTTGAAAGAGGAGGGGCACGACCTCACAGCTTTCTACCTCAAGGTGTGGCTCGAGGACGAGCTCGCTTATCTCGGCGAGTGCCCGTGGGAGGAAGACCTCGAGCTTGCCCGCGCGGTCTGCGATCGCTTCGATGTGGCGCTACAAGTGCGCTCGTTGCAAAAAGAATATTGGGATCGCGTCGTGCAGTACACGATTGACGAGCTGCGCGCCGGCCGCACGCCGAGCCCCGATATCTTCTGCAACCAGCGGATAAAGTTCGGCGCGTTCTACGACGAGATCGACACGAGCTTCGAGCGCGTGGCGACGGGCCACTATGCCCGGCTCGAGCCGGTGAACGGTCTTGTCCTTCTCAAGAAGGGCGTCGACCAGGTCAAGGACCAAACGTATTTCTTGTCGCACATGTATCAAGAACAGCTCCAGCGTGCATCGTTTCCGATTGGCGCGCTCCAAAAGTCTGAGGTGCGCCAGCGCGCCGCCGCGCTCGACCTGCCGAATCAGGCGCGTAAAGACAGCCAGGGCATCTGTTTCTTAGGGAAGATCAAATATAGCGCGTTCGTGCGCCATCATCTCGGAGAGCGAGAAGGCGATGTCGTCGAGCTCGGAACTGGAAAAGTCCTCGGCGCCCATCGAGGCTACTGGTTCCACACGATCGGCCAGCGGCAGGGGCTCGGTCTTTCGCATGGCCCTTGGTTCGTGCAGAACAAAGACCTCGCGCGGAATATCGTCTATGTGACGCACGCGGACAGGTTGGAGCAGTCGGCGAAGGACCGCTACTGTGTGGAGAAGCTCCATTGGATCGTGGGCCCGCCTTCGGCGCGCGAGCTGCAAGTGCGGATCCGGCACGGACGCGCTCTCTTCGACGCGGACGTCGAGCTCACCGACGACGGAGCGCGTGTGCATCTCGATCGAGGCGAGACCGGAATTGCTCCCGGGCAGTTCACGGTTTTTTACGATGGAGACGTCTGTTTAGGCGGCGCGAGGATCGTCGGCTAGAGACTCATGGTAATCTAGTCCATGAGCTTCACGGTTCAGCGAAAGGCCGCTCAGTACGAGGATGTCTTGTCGGCGCCCGAACATCTCGTTGCCGAGATCCTGGACGGAGAGCTCTTTACTAGCCCGCGACCTGCCGTCCGACATGCGCGCGCGGCCTCGATACTCGGGGCGGATCTCGTGAGCCAATTCGATGGTCCCGGCGGTGAAGGCGAGAGCCCCGGAGGGTTGTGGTTTCTGTACGAGCCCGAGCTTCACTTCGATGATGACGTGGTCGTGCCCGACATCGCGGGCTGGCGCCGTGAGTGTGTTCCCGAGCTGCCTGACGTGGCGTGGTTCGACGTCGCGCCGGACTGGCTGTGCGAAGTGATCTCGCCAAGCACTGAGTCCATCGACCGGGGACGCAAACTCCGCATCTACGCCAGGGAGGGCGTCTCGCACGTGTGGCTGTTGAATCCTGTAGTCAAGCTACTCGAGGTCTATCGCTTGACGGAAGGAAACTGGATCCTGGTGAAGACTGCTGTCGGAGACGATGCTGTTCGGGCCGAGCCGTTCGATGCTATCGAGATGGAAATGTCCCGTTGGTGGCTCCCCGAAGCTCTGCCATCCAGCGAAGCGTGAGAGCCGGGTCGCCGAAGACCTCGTAGTGGTCGGGAAGGCGAAGGTTAAAGTTAAACGATCCTAGAAAGTAGCCTGGCTTTCTTTCGAAAACCAGACCACACTGGGGGCACGATTTCGAAGGCCCCGAAATCCGTTCATAGACGGTGCCCTGGAGGCATTCCGCGGCCTCGCTCAGTTATCGGTGGATCAGGACGCAGCGCGGAGCTCTTGTTCGGCCTGAAGCCAGTCCGCATTCGGATTGCCCGAATTGCAGCCGCTCGTGTAGAGATCGAAAGCACGGAGCCGGATGGTGTCTTCAGCAACCTCTGTCGTTTTTACTTCCGTCACGGTCGTTTCGGGTTTCTTGGTCGCCCGCCGCGGCTTGCGCGCCGTGGTCGTCTTCTTGATCGTGGATTTCTTCGTCACTTTCTTAGCCATGTTGGGTCTTGTTGCTCCTTTGTTGCAAACACACAGAAAGCTGCAAAGTCTGCAGCATCCGGTTTGGTTACCTTTTCGTGGGAGAGTTCCCAAGAAAGATTAGCAATAACCCATCAGACTCGCAAGAAATTAGTCCCGTCGCCACACTTTTTCGAGCCATCGGCCCGCTTCGTGTAGATATTCGGTGAATCCTGCGACATTGTAATGCGTCACATCGTCGACGACGGTGAGCTCGACATCCGCCGCGTTCCAGGCGCGCAGCTGCTCGATCGCCGTCTTGGTCGGCTCGAGGGCCACGACGCTATCGATGCGCGAATGGATGGCATAGAGCGGCAGCTTCGTGAAGACGCGCAGCTTGTCTTCCGGGACGCCCCTCGGCGCTCCTGCCATCGGTACCACGCCGGTGAAGCGGTCGGGATGTCGGCTCGCGATGGTCCACGTACCCATGCCGCCCATGCTGTAACCTGTCAGGACGATCCGTTCTGGGTCGATGCGGTAGCTTTTCGTGAGGAAGTCGAGAAGGTCGAGAACCACCCTTTCGCTGTCCGGGTTGGTCCACCCCTGGCCCGGACTGTCCGGGGCTGCGATGATGGCACCGAGCTCGCGCAAGCCTGGCTCGACGAGGCTCGTCAAGATCCCGCGGCCGAAATGCGCGCGGTTCTTGCCGGCAAAGTGGAGGGCCACGACGAGCGGCCGAGCCTCGCCCGGGTCGAAGCCTTCGGGAATAGAGAGAGAGTAGACGACGGGGGCGGCTTTTTCCCGCTCTAGCGTGAGGTCGTAGATTCCGGGAGTCGTGGCGAGCTGCAAGGCCATCAAGAACCACATTACTGCAAGCCGCCGCGAACCGACGTGATCCGGTTCGTGTTGAACCCGAGCCAATGCATGCGGCCCACGTAGCGCGCGTGCTCGACCTTGATACAGCGGTCCATGATCACACAAACACCGCCGTCCTCGGCTATGCGCGCGCCTTCCTCGTTGATCACGCTGAACTGGCACCAGAGAGTCTTTGCCTTCACGGCCACGGCTTCTTCCGCGATAGCCGGAAGAGCCGCCGGAGCGCGGAAAACGTTGACGATATCGATCGGGACGGGCACGTCCTTCAGGCTCGGATAGCTCGTCTCGCCGAGGATTTCCGACTCCCGCGGGTTCACCGGGATGACGGTGTATCCGTGGCGTTTGAGATAGAAGCCGACGAAGAAGCTTGCGCGCAGAATGTTGGCCGAGAGCCCGACAACGGCCACCGTCTTCGAATTGTGAATAACGTTCTGGATCGTTTCGGTGTTTTGGTAACGGGTGATATCGAAGCCGCTCATGCGCCGACAACCTCCTTCGCCCCGGCTTTTTTCGCCGCTTCGAAGCCTTGGTCGAGGTCCCAGAGCAAGTCGTCGAGACTCTCCGTGCCCACCGAGAGCCTCACGGTGCCGGCGCGCACGCCCGCGGCCTCGAGCTCTTCGTCGTTGAGCTGCCGGTGGGTCGTGCTCCCCGGGTGAATGATCAAGCTTTTGGAATCGCCGACATTGGCGAGGTGCGACCAGAGCGTGACGCCGCGGATGAACCCTTGGCCCTCGACACGTCCGCCTTTCAAATCGAACGAGAAGACCGCGCCGGCGCCTTTCGGGAGATATTTGTCGACGAGCGGCTTGTAGCGGCTCCCCTCGAGCCCCGGAAAGGTGACGCGCTCGACCATCGGGTGAGCCTCCAAATATTTTGCGACCGCGAGCGCGTTCTCGACGTGCCGCTCCATCCGAAGGGACAAAGTCTCGAGACCTTGCAGAAACAAAAAGGCGTTGAAGGGGCTCATCGCCGCGCCGAGATCGCGCAGTGTTTCGGCGCGGAGCTTCATGCAATATCCGTAGGTGCCGAAGGTCTCGTGAAAGGCGAGCCCGTGATAGGCGGGCGAAGGATCGGCCACCACGGGGTAGCGGCCGTTCGACCAGTTGAACTCGCCGGAATCCACGACAACGCCGCCGATGCTCGTGCCGTGGCCGCCGATGAACTTCGTTGCCGAATGGACGATGATGTCGGCGCCCCATTCGAATGGGCAGCACAAATAAGGGGTCGCGAAGGTGCTGTCCACCATGAGCGGCATGTCGTGCTCGTGAGCGATGTGCGCGATGGCTTCGATGTCGAGCACATTCCCGCCGGGGTTGCCGATCGTCTCGCCGTAGAGAAGCTTCGTGTTGTCCTTGACGGCGCCTTTCCACGCGTCGAGATCGTCGGGGTTGACCCAGCTGAGATCGACGGACATCTTGCGGAAATAGTGCTTGAGCTGATTGACGGTGCCGCCGTAGAGTGCTCTCGACGCGACGACGTGGTCGCCGGGCTCGAGCATCGTGAACAGCGCGGCCGCTTGAGCTGCGATGCCGCTAGCGAAGGCCACCGCACCGCAGCCGCCTTCGAGATTGGCGATGCGCTCTTCGAAAGCCGCGACCGTCGGGTTCATGATGCGGGAATAGGTGTTCCCGTATTCTTTGAGATTGAAATAAGCGGCCGCGGATTCCGGATCTTCGAAGACGTAGCTCGTTGTCTGAAAGATCGGAACGGCACGGGCGCCGGTATTGGGGTCCGGCCGTTGACCCGCATGGACTTGTCGGGTCTCGAAGCCGAAAGCGCGAGGTACTTCCATGGTGATACGCCTCCTATTGGCGAGCGAGAAAATCTCGAATCATCGGTGTCTGCCGCGCCTCTTCGAGCAGGAAGCAATCGTGCCCATACGGTGCGTCGATGACGTGTAGCTCGACGTCTTTGTCGTTTGCCGTGAGAGCGGCGGCGAGTACCTCCGAGTTCTCGGGCGGGTAGAGCCAATCCGAGCTGAAGCAGATGAGAAGTGTCTTGGCCTGAACCCCGGCTAGGGCACGTTCGAGGCTGCCGTCGCCGTACTGGCGTGTCAGATCGAAATAGGTCAGGGCGCGAGACGTGTAGATGTAGGTATTGGCGTCGAACCTCTTGACGAACTTGTCGGCTTGGTAGTGAAGATAGCTCTCCACCTCGAAGTCGTGGGACGTCAAGCTATAGGAAACGTCGTCCTTGTTCTGGAGGCGTCGCCCGAACTTCTCCTTCATGGAGGCCGCGGAGAGATAAGTAATGTGGCCCACCATCCGCGCCAAAGCCATACCGGTTCGGGGCTCCCGGCCGGTCCTATAATAATGACCGTCTTGCCAGTCGGGGTCGGTGATGATGGCGTTGCGGGCGATGGCGTTCCACGCGACACCCTGGGCGTTGAGCGCGTGCGTGCTCGCGATGGGGATGATGGCGGAAACGGCATCGGGATATAGAATGGCCCACTCGAGGGCTTGCATCCCGCCGAGCGAGCCGCCCGCGACGGCGAAAAGCTCGTGGATATCGAGCTCTTTCAAAAAAAACCGTTCTGCCCGGACCATATCGGCAACGGTGATGACGGGGAAGTCGGATCCGTAGGGCTGGCCGGTGGCGGGGTTTTCGGATGAAGGCCCCGTCGAGCCGCGGCAACCGGCGATGAGATTCGTGCTCACGACGTAGTATTTGTCGGTATCGAACGCTTTCCCGGGACCGATCATGCCGTCCCACCAGCCCAAACCCGCCTGTTTCGAAGCGTCCCGCTCGTCGGCGCGAAAGCCGTCGCGAGTACTCTCGCCTGTAGGGTGCGCGGAATAGCCAGCTGCGTGGGCGTCGCCGCTCAGGGCATGGCAAACGAGGATGACGTTGTCTTTGCTTGGCGAAAGGGCGCCGTAGGTTTCATAAGCGATCCGGACCGGGGAGAGCTCTTTCCCGCAATCCAGTGCGAGGGGTTCGCGTAGGTCGAGATATCGGGGCTCGGTCACACCGACGGCGCCGTCCTCCGGCCTCACCGAGGGCTTCGTCATGGGCTGCATGATACCGCGATCTGACCCCGGCAGAGGTCTTGACGAATCTCTTTGAGATCGTTAGCGTTGAGGCCTCATGCGTCTCGAAAGGGAAGTTGCCATCATCACCGGTGGAAACTCGGGCATCGGCCGAGCTACGGCTGAGGCTATGGCGCGCGAAGGAGCGACGGTCGTCGTCGCAGCGCGGAACAAGAAGCTCGGCGAGGAGACCGTCGCGTCCATCCGCGCTTCCGGCGGTAAGGCGATGTTCGTCGCGACGGACGTGACACGCGAGCCGCAAGTTCGCCGCATGGTGGCAAAGACGATCGAGGCCTACGGCAAGCTCACCGTGCTCTTCAATAATGCCGGCATCTTTCTCAAAGGCACCGTCGTCGACATCCCGCTTGCGGATTGGGATCGCGTGATGGACGTTAACGTGCGGGGCACGTTTCTTTGCTCGCGCCACGTGATTCCGAAGATGATCGATTCCGGCGGTGGGAGCATCATTAATTGCAGCTCGGTCTCGGCCGTTGTCGGGAATGTGGGAGGCTCCGCATACAACGCTTCGAAGGGCGCCATCCAGAACCTCACCCGCAACATGGCGCTCGATTTCGTCGGGGACGGCATTCGTGTCAACAATATCTGCCCAGGAGTCATCGAGACACCGATGCTCGTGGGAGACATCACCAACGAAAAAGAGCTCAGGAAAGTGCGGCGCCGCTCGGGCAAAAAGCAAGTGATGGGACGATGGGGCAGGCCGGAAGAGATCGCGGAAGCCGCAGTCTTCCTCGCTTCGCCCGAGGCGTCCTATGTGAACGGGACGTCGCTTTTCGTCGACGGCGGCCTTCTGGCGCGATGGGGCACGCAATGAAAATGACCGGATGCTGCGTCACCACGGCGCTTGCTGTTCTCTCGTGGGCGTGCTTGACGTCGCAGACGGCGCCACCACCGACGAACGACCTTATCATCGTTGGCTACGACCGCGAGCCCGACACCTTGAACCGCTTTGCCACCCACATTCTCGAAGACACGATGATCTGTATCGTCGAAGGCCTCACCGTGTGGAACGAGAAGATGGAAGTCGTGCCCGTTCTCGCCGAAGTCGTGCCGAGCCCCGAGAATGGGCTCGTGCAAGTGAACCCCGACGGCACCATGGACGTCACGTGGAAGCTCCGCGAGGGCATTCTGTGGCACGACGGCACGCCACACACCTCCGCTGACGTCGCCTTCACCGTCAAAGCCATCAACGACCCGAGCTACAACCCGGAATCGACCGAAGGTTTCGATCTCATCGAATCCGTTGCGACCCCGGACCCGCACACGGCCATCGTCAAATATCGCGAGATTTATGCCGCCTATCAGGACCAGTTCTGGCGCGGCACGCTTCCGAAGCACGTTCTCGACGGGAAGGACCTGAACGCATTTCCCGAATATGACCGCAACCCGCTCGGAACGGGCCCGTATCGCGTGAAAGAGTGGAAGACGGGAGAATATCTGCTGCTCGAGCGTCACGAAGACTATTGGCGCGGGCCGGCTGCGATCAAAGAGATCTTGTTTCGGTTTCTTTCGAGCAGCAATACGCGCGTCAACCAGCTCCGCTCGGGCGAGGTGCATGTTGTCGACAACGTGCCGCTCGACAAGCTCGATGAGCTCGAATCCCTCGTAGGCGTGACGCTCACGCGCACGATGGCGAACTCCTACGCACATGTCGCGCTGAACTTGAGGGAGGTCCCGGCGTTTCGCGACCTCCGCGTCCGCCAGGCGGTCGCGCACGCCATCGATCGGGCGTCGATCGCGAACGATGTGCTCGAAGGCGTCGTGACGGTTGTCGACTCCGTGATCCAGCCGATGTCGTGGGCGCATAACAACGCGGTGAAGTTCTACGATTACGACCCCGAGCGCGCTCGATCGCTCCTGCGCGAGGCAGGTTTCGAGGACACGGACGGAGATGGCATCGTCGAGAAAGATGGCGAGCCGCTCCGGTTCAAGGGCACGACCCGCTCGGGCCATGCCGAGTGGGAGATGGTGCTCCAAGTCGTGCAGGCCCAGCTCAAGGATGTCGGGATTGGGCTCGAGATCCAGAACTATGAGCCCACCCTTCTCGGGGAGCTCTGGTTTTCTGGGAAGCTCCCTTTTTTTCTCTCCGCCTGGACGCTCCCAGCCGATCCAGAAATCACACGCTTTTTCGCCTCGGACCGCACGCCGCCGCGCGGACGCAACATCTATTATTACGAGAACGAAGAGCTCACCGAGCTTCTCTACGCCTCGGACCAGGTCATCGACCGCGACAAGCGCAAAGAGCTTCTGTTTCGCGCCCAGGAGATGGTCGCCCGTGAAGTGCCTGTCATTCCGCTCTATAACCGCACGATCGTGAGCGCTTATCCGGACGTGCTCCGTAACGTCAAGCCCAACCCGACCAATGCAGGCCTGTTCTGGAACGTGCACGAATGGTCCGTCTCGGCTCCTTGAGCGTTCATGGGCGCCTACATTCTCGGTAGGCTTCTGCGAGCCATCCCGCTCTTTCTCGGGCTCTCGCTCATCATCTTCGCACTCATTCACGCGGCGCCGGGCGGCCCTCTCACGGTCTATCTGTCGAACCCGAACGTGACGCCCGAGGACATCGCGCGTCTCGAGCGCAACCTCGGGCTCGACCGCCCGTTGCCCCTGCAATATGTCAGCTGGCTCACCGGGTTCATGAAAGGAGATTGGGGCTACAGCTATGTCGACGGGCGGCCGGTGCTCGACCGCATTCTCGAAAGAGCGCCCGCGACGCTCGAGCTCATGGTGAGTGCTTTCGTGCTCGCGCTCTTCGTGGCGCTTCTTTTCGGAAGCCTCGCCGCCTTGTGGCAGGGAAGCTGGCTCGACCGTTTGGTCTCGAGCGCGTCGATCGTGGGTATCTCGATACCGACCTTCTGGCTCGGGCTCATCCTGCAGCTCGTCTTTGCCGTCGAGCTCCGTTGGCTCCCAACGGCGGGCCGCATGGGGCCTGTGAGCGGCGGCGATCGCATCGCCTACCTCGTCTTGCCGGTGCTGACGCTCGGTCTCTTCTACGCGGCTTCTTGGATCCGCTACATCCGCGCGTCTTTATGCGAGACCCTCGGCAAGAACTTCGTGCGCGCGGGACGGGCGCGCGGCCTCTCGGAATCGGGTGTTTTGATCGGACACGCCTTTCCGAGCGCGCTCTTTCCGCTCATCACCGTGCTCGCGCTCGACTTCGCTTTGCTGTTCAGCGGCGCGGTCGTCACCGAGACGGTATTCGCCTGGCCGGGCATGGGGACGCTTCTTGTCGACTCGGTGTTCCGGCGTGACTACTCGGTGCTGATGGGGATCTTGATGGCGGGATCGGCGCTCATCGTCATCTCGAACCTTCTCGCCGACATCGCTTATGGCGCGGCAGACCCGCGCGTGCGTTTGGTGCAGGGGCGGACCAGATGAAACGATGACGACGCGATACGGCGCGCTTGCTTTGGCGCTCGTGACGGCGCTCGCGCTCGTTGTGCCGTGGCTGTCGCCCTATCGTCACGACGCGATCGATCTCTCGTCGATCAAAGACCCTCCGGGCGCGACGCATTGGATGGGAACCGACGAGCTCGGGCGCGACGTGGCGACGCGTGTTCTTACTGGAACACGTCTCTCTCTCGTGATCGGGCTATTGGGCGCGCTCGTGGCCACGAGCATCGGGGCCGGGCTCGGGGCGCTCGCGGGCTATTACGGTGGTCTCGTCGACGCGATGTTGATGCGGCTCGTCGACCTTCAGCTTTCGGTGCCGCTCTTGCCAATCTTGATCGTGGCGTCCGCGCTCATGCGCCCTTCGGTCGCTCTCCTCGTCTTGATGGTGGCGGCTTTCGCGTGGATGGAGCCGGCGCGCATCACCCGCGGCGAGCTCTTACGACTCAAGGAGCAGGACTTCACCGAAGCCGCGCGCGCCATTGGCGCGTCGGACGCACGCGTCATTATCAAGCACCTTCTTCCCAACGCCCTCGGCCCTTTGAGCGTTGCCGCGACGATTCTCGTGGGCCGCGTGATTGTGATGGAGTCGGTGTTGAGCTTTCTCGGGCTCGGGGTGCAACCGCCCGAGCCGAGCCTGGGGAACTTGCTCTATGGCGCCCAAGCCTCACTGGCCACCGAGCCCTGGCTCGCGATCTTCCCGGGAATGTTCATTTTCTGGATCGTGCTCTCGGTGAACTTGCTCGGCGACGAGCTACGGCAGTGAGTCTTTCTTCTTGTCTTGGGGCTTCTTGTCTTTGGGCATCGGCTTTCTTGGCAGCTTTTCATCCCTCATCGCCGCGTGATAGAGAAACGACGCCATGATCACCGATGCCTGCTTGAGATCGTCCTCGCGAGATGGACTTACTCGGCAGGACCCATTGCTTTACAGAACAACGGTGGCCTCATTCGATTCCGCGCCGTGCAAGTGAAGCCGCTTTGACACTTGCGCGCTGTGGCGGAACGACAGCTCAGCGTGAGCGTGGCTCGAGCAGGATCTCTCCGAGGATGAGCGCTTCAGCATAGTTCTGACGTGTCCATCCCTTGGACCGCTTCGTCGTTGCAACGGCGCGCTTGGTCCGCGGCTTCGGGGCGCTTTTCTCCCTCAGCGATTCGTAGAGGCTCGCGTGGATTGTGGCGAGGGCGTCGGGAGATTCGATAGCTGCGTCGATGGCGCCCGCGACGAGCGCTCGCGCGGAGCCTCGTGCGCGCTCACCGGCCGGAAGCGCCACCCTTGCGTCGTGCGCGTCGTGTGCCTGGCTGCTCCAATCGGAAAGCCCTGGCGCGTATTCGAGCCGCGTGCCGGAAAGTGAGGCGAGCGGGGCTTGGAACATTTGGTCGACGAGGCTCGCGGCTGCCTCGAGAACGTCCGCGGCCGGTAGGCGTGACATGGAGCCCACGAAGCCGAGCATGGACGGCTCGCCGTGGGTCGCGTCCCACGCGTTGCGGACCTCCGCGGCTTCGGAGTCGTAGCCCATGCGCGTGAGCCATTGTGCCGTCATGTGGATGCGCAGGTGGAGTGGAGGCTCATCGTGGATGCTGCCATCCGTGTTGAGTTTTATGGAGGTCACGTTGGCTGGGGCATCGGGTTGGGCGTAGAGCCGCGCGAGAGCGCGGAGATAGGCGGGGCCGAAGAAAAGAGCGCCGACCGCGTCGGCGAGGATACGATGGAGCCAGGACGCGAAGAGAACACGCGTGATCGCGGTAGCGTCGGCGCCGATCCGTGCTTCGTTAGCGCCGAGTCCGAGCTCATCGTGGATTTCCTGGTGCAGCTCCGGAGCGCTACTCTCGATGTAGCGTGTGAGAGGGTCGGCGAAGAGCGACCAGTGAGAAGGATCCGACATCGCTGAGCGCGGAACGAACAGGGTAAACGGGGCGAGCGGGGAGGTGCGCAGCCGATCGTCTCCTGCAACGTCCCAGACGATGGCGACCGGCGGGGCGAGACTACCGTCCGCTTTCTCGGCCTTGTAGAAATCCGCGACGAGACGATCGGCGATGAGGCCCGGCCCTTGAATCTCGGGCCGGGCCCGGATCGTCGAATGCATCCGCCCTGCTTGTATTACGTTGCGATGGAACGCGATCGAAGTATCTGCTTGCCGCAAGACGTCCGTTTGGTTCTCCGACCTCTCGCCGACATTTGGGGCGAGCTCGCGCCGAAACGCCACGGCCTCGTTGCGAAACCGCTCGTGGTGAAACGCGACTTGAGCCCGGACTTTCTCGTCGAGCTCGAGAAGGGCCGCCTCGCTCTCCTTTTCCATCTGTCCGAGCGCTTCGATCGCATCCTTGGCCGGGTCCGGGTCGGCTGTCCGCACGGGGAGCTGGGGTGGGACCTTCGGGAGCTCGGTGCGCTCGCGCAGGGGCTGACGTGTCGGCGGCCGCGGCGGCGGTTTGGCTTTCGCCTTCCTTTTCTTGGCGGCACCTAGCGCTGTCGAGACGAGCCAATAGAGGGCGAGCGCGATGTAGAAATAGTCTCCGGAATCCATCGGTACCTATCTCTTCGAACGCGCGGACTTCCGCCCCTTCGGCGGAGCGAGTGCGATGGCAAGAACGAGCCGCTCGCGGAGCCGCTTCCGTTTCCGAAACAGCTCCGCGATACGGATCTTCTTACGTTTCGTCGCCACCCGATCCCTCGTCTTCCGAATCGGCGGAGCGCGAGATAGCGTCGCGCATCTTGGTGTCGGAGACGACATTCTTCATGTTGTAGTAGTCCATGACCCCGAGATTGCCGTCGCGAAAAGCTTGCGCCATCGCGAGTGGCACTTCCGCTTCGGCCTCGACAACTTTGGCGCGCATCTCGTGGACGCGCGCTTTCATCTCTTGCTCCTGCGCGACCGCCATCGCGCGGCGGCCCTCCGCCTTGGCTTGCGCGATCTGCTTGTCGGCTTCGGCCTGTTCGGTCTGGAGCTTGGCGCCGATATTGGCTCCGACGTCGACATCGGCGATGTCGATGGAGAGGATCTCGAACGCGGTTCCGGCGTCGAGACCCTTCGCCAACACGGTCTTCGAGATCGCGTCGGGGTTCTCGAGCACCGATTTGTGGCTATCCGACGAGCCGATGGTCGAGACGATGCCCTCCCCGACGCGTGCGATGATGGTCTCTTCACCGGCGCCGCCGACGAGGCGATCGATGTCGGCGCGCACGGTGACGCGGCTCAAAGCGGTGAGCTGAATGCCGTCTTTCGCAACGGCGGCGACTTTGGGCGTCGTGATGACTTTCGGGTTGACGCTCATCTGAACGGCTTCGAGCACGTCGCGTCCCGCGAGATCGATCGCGGTGGCTTGCGTGAACGAGAGCTTGATGTTGGCTTTGTCGGCGGAAATAAGCGCGTTCACGACGCGCGCGACATTTCCGCCCGCAAGGAAGTGCGCTTCGAGCTCATCCACGGTTACGTTGAGGCCCGCTTTGACGGCGCTGATGCGCGGTTTGACGATCATGGATGGAGGCACGCGGCGGAGCCGCATCGCGATGAGCGTAAAGATGCTGACCGACGCGCCGGAAGAAAAGGCCGCAATCCACAGCCCGAGCGGCACGAAGTAAGAAAGTATCGCCAGGCCGACGAGAACCAACAGAGCAAGGGCAGAGAGTCCCATGAACTAAACCTCCTTCTAATTAATCTTCGTTTTCCGTGGCAGCCGCTTCGACCACGACGCGGGAGCCTCGGACTTCGGTAACGACAACACGCGTCTGCGTGTCGATGAACTCGCCTTCGGTGACGACGCTTTGGCGGAGCTCGCCAAAGCGGGCTAAGCCAGCCGGTCTCAGATCGGATTCCGTGACACCGAGCTCTCCGGGCTCGAGCGCTGTCTCCGCCGCTTTGGCGGTCGCGAGCGTCGACGAGTGTACGACATTTCGGCCGAAGCGTGTTTTCGGAAGCCACCACATCGCGGCCGTGATGGAGCCGAGTACGAGCACGATGGTGAACGTTCCCAACGCGGGGCCGAACTCCTGATAGGCGAGATAGCAACCTGCCCCGAGGCTGAGAAGCCCGGCAATCCCCGGGACCCCGAAGCCGGGGATGACGAACGCCTCGACCGCCAGCAAGAGATAGCCCGCGACGAGAAGTGCTACGACGGTCAGGGTCGGCTCGCTCAAGTGTCCTCGCGCACGATAGCATTTCCGGAACGCCAAGCGACGATCGTCACTCGCGCGCCGATGCCGATGAAATCACCTTCGGAGACGGCGTCGATGCGCGCGCCGTCGATCTTGACCTTGCCCGCGGGGCGCAAGTCCGTAATGGCTTCGCCCGCGGTTCCGAGCGGAAAGCTTTCTTTCTCGCCTTCGTCATGCGAGCTGAACCCGTCTTCGGCTTTGAGCGTTTCGCTCAACACCAAGCGACGCGCGGTACGCGACGATGGCAGGAATCGCAGCAGGAGAACGCCGGCGACTCCCGCGCCGACGATTGCGGTCGACACCGTGAAGAGCGCTTCGTTGAGAAATCCCAGATCCCAAGATACGCGGAGATCGAGTGCGAGAAGCGACATGACGACGCCGGCGAACATCAATGCCGCCCCGCTGACGCCGGCAATGCCGAAGCCGGGGATGACGAGAAGCTCGATGAGTACGAGCACGCCGCCGAGCGCGAAGAGAAGAAGCTCCTCCCAGCCCGCGAGCTGCGCGACATGGTGGCCGAAGAAAAACGTGGCGAGCGACAAAACGCCAAGAGCGCCGGGAAGCCCGAACCCGGGATGCTGGATCTCGACATAGATCCCGAGCATTCCGAGCATGAGCAAGATGGAGGTCACCTGGGGGTCCGAGACGACCCGGGCTAGCGACTCGGCCCATGAGAGCGAGCGATCGAGAACGGTTGCGCCCGACAAGCCCAAAACTTCGAGCACTTCGTCCACCGTGGCAGCTTCGTGGTCGGCGATCTCGAGTGCTAACGCCTCTACGGTGCTGAGCGTGAGCACTTTGCCTTTCTCGACGACCCCCTCGATCTCGATCTCACGGTCCACCATGGCCTCGGCGATGTCGCCGCGACGCCCGCGCGTCTCCGCGGTGGTGCGCATCTCGGTACGCATGTAGGACATCATTTTTTCATCGACCGCGGTTGGCTCTTCCGATCCGCCTCCCGCGTAAATAGGTGTCGCGGCGCCTATGGAGCCGCCGGGAGCGATGACGATGTCTTCGCAAGCAAGAGATATGAGAGCGCCCGCCGAGATGGCGCGCGGGTGGATGAACGCAACAGTGCGCACGGGCGATTCGAGAAGCACGTCGCGGATGAGCACCGCCGCGTCCACGCGCCCACCGAAAGTGTCGATGTCGAGGAGCACGACTGAGCCTTCGATCGCCGAGGCCTCCTCGACGACGCGCGCAACGAACGGTGCGAGCCCGTGATCGATCGTGCCTTCGATGGGGACCCGAAACACCGTCGGCGTTTCATCGCTTTGGACACCGAGAGCACGGCCGAGCAAAGCTGTGAGAACGAGAAGCAGCCAAGCAGCTTTGATGTGCGATCGAGGTTTCTTTGTCACGTCATCCTTCGGATGGAGCCCAGCGCTGTCGTTGTGGTGGTTCTGAAATCGGCTGTCCACATTGTATAACAGCGTCCGAGCGGTGGGGAAAGGCGGCAGGGGTGTTTGCCTTGACTTGACGGGTAGACCGGCCCAATGTCGCTGTTTTCTTTGGTGCGCACCGCGCTGTCTTGCCGTTGTGTGCGTTTCGTCGGCGCTCGGTCGGCCTATTTCCGAATATGCCCCGCAATCGCTCGCCACGCTCGCCTACGACGCTTTGGCCGAAGAGATCGAGACGGGCATCGCGAAGCGCCGATTGAAGTTTCGGCCCAGCGACCTCCCTCACGCCGCGTCCTACGGTTCGTCGCTCCCCCGCTCCGATGAGATGCGCTCCGCCATCGGGCGTCGAGTGAAAATACCTCTCGGCACGCTATATCGCGCTATGATACATCTGATTGAGAGGTATTTCGATGTCGCTGAGCTTGCCCATGCTCCAAATCCTGCTATCCCTTGTCGACGAAGACCGTCATGGCTACGGAATCTTACTCGAGATCGAGAGCCGTACTGGTGAGACGCGCCTCGGAACGGGGACGCTCTACACGGCGCTCAAGCGCTTGCTCGGAAAAGGGCTCATCGAAGAAGCTCTCGACCGGCCGGTCACGGAGCTCGACGATCCTCGACGCCGCTACTATCGGATGACCGCCGCGGGTCGCGAAGCAGCCGAGCACGAAGCCGCGCGGCTAGCACGTGTTGTCGGCATGGCGCGCGAGAAAGAGCTCTTGTCATGAAATGCCTGGCGCGTGCGTGCTACCGGCTGTGCCTTCTTGTCTACCCGGAGGATTTCAGGCGGCAGTTCGAGAGCTCGATGGTCGCGACTTTCGACGAGCTCGTCCGAAGCCGCGGGACCATCAGCGTCCTATCGCGCGAAGTGCTCGACGTGCTCGTGCAAGGTTTGCGCGAGCGGGCCGCCCGCGGCCGCCGAAGCCGTCCCAACAAAACAGCGTCCACCGCCGAGCTATGGCTCAAAGACCTTCGCTATGCGGCGAGGACGCTCGTAAGAAGCCCGTCTTTCGCTCTCGTTGTCGTTGTCTCGCTCGCGCTCGGCATCGGCGCCAACACCGCGATCTTCACTCTCGTCAACGCCATGCTCTTGAAGCCGATGCCCGTCAAAGCGCCCGAAGAGCTCGTCGCGGTCTATGCGATGCGGCCCACCCATCGTTTCCCGAGCAACTTCAGCTACCAGAACTATCTCGACCTTCGCGAGGAAAAGAAGATCTTCAGAGACCTCGTCGGGTTCTACGGCTCTCCCGTGAGCTTGCACGCTTCGAGCGAGCCCGAGCTCGTTTGGAGCGAGTTGGTCACCGAGAACTACTTCGAGGGCCTGGGCGTTTCGGCGGCATCGGGGCGGCTCTTCGAAAGCACGGACGTCGAGGCGCCCGTCGTGGTGTTGAGCTACGAGTTTTGGAGGCGACGTTTTCTCGGCGCCGTGGATGTCGTGGGCCGCGTGGTGCGCTTGAACGGTCATGCCTTCACTGTCCTAGGCGTCGCGGCGCCCGGCTTTACCGGAGCCAAGATGCTCGGCTTCAATCCCGACTTGTGGGTGCCCCTCACGTGGCATCGGCAGATTCATCCCGGCGATGATGGGCTTCTCGAGAGGCGCCATGGAGGTTGGCTGAACGTGCGCGGCCGCTTGGCGCCAGGCGTCACGCTCGCCGAGGCCCAAGCAGCGCTTGGAACCATCGCCGCGCGCCTCGAAGCTGCGTACCCCGAAGCGAACAAGGACTGGCAGCTCCACGTTTACAAATCCCCGCGCAAGACCGAGCCGTTTCTCGAGGTCATGACGGGCGGTGCTATTCCTGTTGCGGCGGGTGCGCTTCTCGCGATCGTTCTGATCGTCCTTCTCGTCGCTTGCGCGAACGTCGCCAGCCTGCAGCTCGCGCGCTCGATGGGGCGCGAGAAAGAAATGGCGCTGCGAATCTCGCTGGGCGCGTCGAGGCGACAGATCCTCCGCCAGCTCTTGCTCGAAAGCCTGTTGCTGTGCACTGCGGCGGGCTTATTAGGCCTATGGCTCGGCGGCCGGCTCTTGAACCTGGCTCTGCGGATGAACCCCGTGCTCGACTTCTCTGTGGATTTCGGCGCGACGACGGTTGCTGACGCGCGGGTCCTCGGCTTTACGCTGGTTGTCTCTGTTTTGGCCGGGCTCGTGTCGGGACTCTTGCCGGCTGCAAGAGCGTCGCGCCGTGACGTAGCGGCGACGCTTGCGGAGCGTGGCTCGAGCGGTCGCGGCGCCGGGCGGCGCTTCATCGTGATCCCTCAGCTTGCATTGTCGCTCGTGGCCCTCGTCGTCGCGGGATTGCTCATCCGGAGCTTCGACAACATGAAGGCGGCGAGCCCAGGATTCGATACGGAGTCCATAGCGCTCGCCTCGTTCAATCTCGAGTTACAGGGTTACGACAAAGCCGAGGCCCGCGAGCTCGGCCGCCAGTTGCTCGACCGTATGCGAGGACTTCCGGAAATCTCCGCCGCGAGCTTGGCCTTTCCGCTGCCGCTCGATGCGTACCAAGAATCTGCGGTCGTCGTGCCGATGGACGCCGCTCTCGGCCAGGAAGAAGAAGAGCTCTGGCTCTCATACAGCGCGGTTAGCGAGGATTACTTCGAGACGATAGGAACGCCGCTCTTGGCGGGACGAGGATTTCGACGAGAAGACAGCGAGGAGCGCCCGCTCGTGGCGGTGGTCAACGAGACCATGCGCGCAAGATGTGGCCGGAAGAGAGCGCGCTCGGCGGGCAATTTCGGCTCGGCCGCGAGGGCGACGTTGTTGAAGTTGTCGGCGTAGCACGCGACGGAAAGTACATGACGCTCGGCGAAGCGCCGCAGCCCTACATGTACCTCGCGCTCTCGCAATTCCATCACACGCCGGTGACGCTGGTGATGCGCTCGGACGCCTCTTTGCCCGAGCTCGAATCGCGGCTGCGCGGCGAGCTCCGTGCTCTCGATGAGACGTTGCCTATCTTCGGCGTGAAGACCATCGAGCAGTTTCTCGAGCGCACCCTCGCGGGCCCTCGAGCGATGGCCTACAGTGTTGCGTTCTTCGCGCTTCTCGCCATCACCCTTGCGATCGTGGGCATTTACGGGCTCATGAGCTTCACCGTTTCCCAGAAAAGTCGCGAGCTCGGCATCCGCATGGCGCTCGGCGCACAAAAACGCGACGTCGTCGCTCTCTTCGTGCGTCAGACGGCGAGCATCGTCGCGCTCGGCGTTGTCTTTGGCTTGGTCTTGGCGTGGATGTCGAGCCGTGTTTTGACGAGCTTGCTCTTCGGTGTCGGCGCAGAGGCTTTTGCGATTTTTGCGGCCGCGGCCTTACTACTCACCGTTGTCGGTTTGGCGGGCGGCTATGTGCCGGCTCGCCGAGCCGCGAAGCTCGACCCGCTCGTCGCATTGCGCCACGACTGAGAGCACGTGTCGCGGTGGCGAGATCTTGTTGGAACGAGGTCATCCGTCTACGGAAATCATGAGCTGAAACTCGGGAGCTCGCTCAATCTGCTCGAGCCGTGAATCCATATCGGCATATAGCTGAATGGCTTCACGTATGATGACGCTAAGATTTCAGGGCACGGTGGGCGGCCAGTTCCTCGAGCAGCTCATTATCGTGTTCCCGGTCGTCTAGCGGGAGAAGGTAGCGTAGTCAACACTATTCATGAATGATGTGTAACTAGCGAGCCCGACTCCCGAAGTATAGACTTTGCATGAGCCATGTCGAGTGCTGAAATTCGCCGTCGTGTGAGCCTTCTGAGGCAGCTCCTTCGCTCCGGCGCTCTTGATAAGGCGGCGGGAGAAGCGGAGGACGCGATGGCGCTATATCCGGATAGCGTCGAGCTCCTCGCCGTGTACGCCGATATTCACCGGCGCGCGGAAAAGCTCGACGAGGCGAAAGCGCTGCTCGAGCGGGCGCGCGCCATCGAGCCCATGCACCCCGCCGTCCTCGCTTCTTCCGCGGACCTCGCCTACGACCGCGGGCGGTACGAAGATGCGGCCGCCCTCTACTTGGAGCTCGTGGACCGGCGCCCGAGCAGCTATCACTACTCGCGTCTCGTGGCGGCCAAAAATCGGATCGGCGCGCACGAGGAAGCGGCTGCGATTGCGCGGCGTGCGCTCGAGCGTTTTCCCGGCGACCCGTGGAACCTCCGCGGCCTCGCCACCGCTGAGAGCAAGCTCGGACGACGGGAAGAAGCCGTTGCCGTCTACGAGGAGCTTCTGTCAGTCGAGCCCAATGACCGCTTCGCTTACAAAGAGCTCATGCGCCTCAAGACCGAGGAGAGCTCTCCCGAAGAAGCGGCGTCCGCTCTCAAAGGGCTCATGCGGAGCGGTGGTCGCAGCCGAAACCCCCACCTCAAGACCTTGGCCGCTGACCGGCTCCGCAAGGCAGGGAAGCTCGAAGACGCGGTCTCCGAGTACGAAGACGCTCTCGCTCTCGAGCCCGGAAGTCCCTATATCCTGGCCCAGCTCGGCTTCACCCAAAAGAAACTCGGTCGCGACCAAGACGCGCTCGAAAGCCTCTCCAAAGCCTTCCTGGCAAAGCCTTCCGACCCCTACGTTCGCAAGAGCCTCGAGTCTCTCTTGAAAAAGCGCTTCGAGCTCGCGCGTTTCGTCGAGCTCATCGACGAAGCGCTGACGCTGCATCCCTCGGTGAAGGCCCTCCATGGCATTCGCAAGCGCGTCGCCCGCCTCGCTGGCCTGTAAGGTACACTTCTCGCGATGGCCATGGTCCGTATCGGCGAGCTCGTGGAGCTTCCACGTGTCCGCACCGTCATCCAACTCGCCGACGTCTCGGACGAGACGTTAGCCCGCGGGATCCTCGAGGACTTCGTCCTCACGGCTGATTGCGACTTCGCCTTGAGCGCGCTGCTCGACGCGATGACGCATGACGAAGGCCAGGGTTTTTTCCTTCAAGGAAACTTCGGATCGGGTAAATCCCATCTTCTCGCGCTCGTGGAGCTCCTGTTCCGACCTGACATTGACCTCAACCTTAATAAAGATAGCGGTTGGGGAACGCTCATCCGGCAAAACCGGCGCTATGAGACGCTGCGAAAAAAGCTCTCGCCCCACGCTGGAGCAAGCGTGGTCGGCGCGGTTTCTCTCGTCGCCCACGCGGGCTCGGAAAGACTCGAAGACATCTGCATCGCGGCGCTCGAAAAGACGTTCGAAGGGCCGCTCGGTTTCGCGCCGAGCTTCACTGCGGAGACCGCGGCGGTGGGAGAAATCCGGGCCGCTCTCGAGTCGCGACATCGGGAGGCGCTCGAGAGCTTCCAGAGCCGGCGCTCTGTAACCGCCGAGCGCTTGTTCGACCCCGCCCGGCCCGATCTGCTCGACGATCTTGTGCGCGAGCTCGACCTTCCGTTCCGCGTCCGTCGTCAGCGAGCCGCGTTCTTCGATGCTCTCGAGGCACAGCTCGGAAAAGACAGCGCGCCGAAACGCGCTCTCCTCATCGTCGACGAGCTCTCGGAATTTCTGCGCTCGAAGCCCGATGCCCGCGCGTTCAACGAGGACATTCGCTTCCTCCAGTTTCTCGGCGAAGCGACCCGCCGCATGCCCTTCTTCATCGTCGCTTCGCTTCAGGACCAGATCGAGACGACGGGCGAGATCGATCAGTCGACATTCAGCAAGATCAAAGACCGCTTCCCTTCGCGACTCGCGCTGACCGGAAGCCATCTCCGCGAGATTGCAAGCACACGTCTCATCCGGCAAAAGCCAGGTGCTGAAGCGCAGATCGCAGATCTTTATCGGAAATTCCGCATCGCTTTCGAAGGCTTCGCCGTATCCGAGGCAGACTTCACGGCACTCTATCCGGTCCACCCGGCGACCGTGGATCTTCTCGACGACTTGCTGCCGCTCTTCAGTCGCCATCGGGGGGCGGTAGACTTTCTCCATTATCAGCTTGCCGGCGATCCTTCGCGACACATCGTCGGGCTCCTGGACGCCCCAGCCGAGTCTCTTCTCGGACCCGACACCATCCTCGACCATTTCCGGATTCGCATAAAAGAAACACTAGAGACCAGCCCCTACATCACCGTGGTGCTCGCTTTCTACGAGAAGGAGCTCTCGCGTCTGTTCGCCGAGCCCGAAGATCGAGAGACGGCGCTCCGTCTCGTCAAGATGCTCATCCTTTTCGCGATCTCTCCCATTCCCCGGCGCCGCACGGTCGCCGAGCTCGCCGAGATGCTGCTGAAGAGCATCACCACGCTCGAATCCGGAGCCAACTACGACCACGTTCACGATCTCCTCGAAAAGATGCACCTCGAGGGCGCCTATTTGTCCCGCTCCCCGGGCAAAGAACCCCACGAGGATGTGTACTCCCTCGACCTTGCCGCCGACGTCCAGCTCATCATCCAGAGACGGATGGAGACTTTATTGAAGGATCCGGGCTTCACCGTCTCTCGAGCCGTGGGGAGACTTCTCCCGTACTTCAATAGTCCCGACCTTCCGCTCGCGTCGCTGGCTAAATCGCCGATCACGGAGAGGCGCGTCCCCTGGCAAAAGACCTACCGCGAGGGAAACCTTCTGTTTTGTCGCGATGCAGACGACCCCGTGATTTCGGATGCGCATCTCGACGAGCTGGTGGAAAAACTCTGGACCACGGAGCTCGACTTCTGTGTCATCCTCATGGCTCCGGGTGGAGGGATTGAAGAAGCGGCGCTCGACCGGCTCATCGCGCGACTCGAAGAGCGCGCACCCGAGCCCTTTCTTCTCTGGGTGCCGGCGCCGCTCGAAGAAGGTGACGAGAAGCCCGGCCAACTCATCCGCCGAGCGGCGGCGCGGCTCGCGATCCGCGAGCACTTTCATCAGGAAGGCTCGGACGTGGCGAAGCGCGTGCTCGCGGCCCTCGAGCCTCTGATCCGGGAAGACCTGGAGCTCAGCGAGAGCGTTGTTCAAAAAACCTATCGAAGCGGGCGCTTCCTGGCACCGTCGGGGAGCCCTACGTTGACGCCGGCCGAGCTTCCATCGATCGGCTTCGACCGCATCGTGACACGTCTGGCGGAATTTCCTCTCACGCGACGCTTTCCCAGCCACTCCGACATCGCGCCCTCGCTCGAAGCGTCGGCGACCGACGTGGCCGCACCGATTCTGCGCGAGTTTTTCCGCGCCGGCGAGGTCGCGAGACAAAACACCTCCGAGATGCTTCGCACGATGCTCGAGTCGAGGCTGCGTGCCCTCGGACTCGTCCGCCGCACCGCGACCGGGTACCGCTTGCAACCCGACCCCTCGGAGAGCGCGCTCGTGCGCCGCGTGCTCGAGCGCGTCGGAGAAAAGCACGTTGTTTCGGAAGTGCTGTACCAGGAGCTTCGAAAGGGCACGTTTGGTCTCACGCGACCGTCCTTCGATCTCGTCGTGCAGGCATTGTTGTATTCGGGCCAGCTGACGGCCTACGCTTCGGGTCGAAAGCTTTCACTCGACGCGCTCGAGACCCGCTCCGTGAGCCGCATCCAGGAGTTGGGTGCGGGCGAGATGCTTTCGCGCGACCTGCAAGCCGTGCTGGCCGGACTTCCTTTCGTGCCGCCACGGCTCCAACAGGGAGCGTTCGGCTTCGCGCAACAACGTGAGCTTTGGGACTGCGTCGTCAAATGGAAGACGGAGCTCGAGCGCAGCGTTGCCGATTTGAAGGCGGAGATCGAGCGGTCGCGCAGCTACCGCTCGGTGGCACACCTCGATCTCGACGGGCTGGCCTCGCGCATCGAGCGACTCGAATCGCTGGGCAAAGAGGTCAAGGTCTCCTACACGGCAAGAGAAGGACTCGAACGCTTCGCGCGCCGCGCCCGCGAAGAGCCCGACCTCACCCGGGACTTCGAGGCTTTTCAAGAACTCTCGCGCTTTTTTCGAGAGGACTGGGAGCGCTATCTCTTCGTTCATCGCTACTTGAGTGATGCGGCGATGGCGCTTCCCAGCAAGGACGAAGAGCACAAGGAGCTCGCCGCAAGCCGACTTCGCCTTCGGGAGCTTGCTTCGCGCCCCGACTTGCCCTTTTCCCCCGAGCTGACGCGGCGGCTCAACGATGAAATGCAGGCTTTCATATCCACCTACGGCGCTCTGTACGAGAGCGCACATCGCACGCAAAAATCTCGCGAGCGAGTGAAGCGCCTTCTCTCGCTCCGGGACGAGAAGAGCTATCGCTTGCTCGGGCGTCTCGCGGCGCTCGAGCTCATCTCGGTCGACGACGATCGGGTGAAGGTGGACCGCCTTTTGGACGAAGCGCTGGCGAAAACTTGCGACAGGCTCTCCCCAGAGCTTCTGCGCGCGAAGCCCACATGCGACTGCGGCTTCGAGCTCGGAGACGTGCTCGAGCTTCCCGCACCGTCCGAAGTTCAGGCCGTCATCGATCGCGGCATCGTCCAATACTTGGAAAGACTTCGCGAGCCGACCTATCTCGAGCCGATCGAGAGCGCACTCCACGGGCTTTCGGAAGTGGGCAAAGGCTCTCTCGTGTCGAAAATCCGCAAGCTCGTGGAGCTCGACCTCGAAGCGCCCGATCTTCTCAATCGCGTCGACAAGCTTGCCGCGAGGGAGGTCATCGACGCGGTGAACGATGCGCTCACCGGCCACGCGGTTCTCGTCGAGAGAAGCCTCGAGGATCTCGCTGAGCGCATTGCTGAGAGGAGCTTTACTCGAAAGGCGCTCCTCGACATCGTGGCGCGATGGATCGATGGCGACGCGGCGCTCTCAGCGGAGGACTACGTCAAAGTGGTCTCTCAAGGCAAGCTCGCGGCCGAGCCAAGCGTGCTCGCGTCTTTCGTCCGCGAGCGTTTCTCGGAGCTTTGGCCTTGGTGGGAGAAGCTTGGTGAGCGCAAAGCTTCCCGGCTCATGGTGCTGGCGTTTCGCGCCGGAGCAGAGACGCCGGTCGAAGACGTCGAGCCACGGATTGCGGAGCGTCTTCGTGACGCCTTCGAAGCGTTTACCCGCGAGGCACCCGACGAGGTGCTTTCTGTTGTCGAGCGCGTCGAGAGCGAGCTGACGGATGAAGAGCGGCGCGCGATCCTCTCACAGGATGACGCCGCCGACGCGGAGACGCTGACTCGTCTCGCTTATGGGGAAGCGTCGTTTCGCTTCGCGGTCAGGGATCGAGCCAGAAAGCTCATCCGGATGATTCTTGCGGGCTCGCTGACGAGTGTACCGGCGGGCGCGCGTTCGTCGGATCCGGATGGCGGGGACGTTCAGCGCGAGCAGCTAGGCCTCGAGGCACTCACCCGAGCGCTCGAGTCGGGCGTGAGCTTGTACGGCGGGATGCGCTATATGGACGGGCTAGAAAAGTCTCCCGATACCCCGGAGGGCTGGGAGACGCTCTACCGTGAGCACATGGCACCGATGCCCGCGGCGCTCTGCCATCTGAAAGAATCACTCGACGAGCTCAAGCTCGCGGAGGAGATAGACCTGAAAGGCGCCACGCAAAACGCACGACGCCTTCTCGAAGCGCGGGCGTCCGACTTCGAGACGTTCTTTCTCGCGCAGGCCCCCGCCGAGGGCCCGAGGACACTCCGCTACCTCTTCGAAGAGCTCGCCGAAAAATACCGAACAAAGCTCGACCCAGCCAGCGAGAAATTCGTGTTCCTCGACGGCATGCGCTGGGACGTGTGGAGTCATTTACGAGTGACGCTCCTGCCTCGACTCCGGGCCGTGTACCGCGTCGTCGACGAAATTCCGCTCTGGTCCATCCATCCCACGACGACCCAAGCTCAGCTCGAGGCCGCCGGCATCGGCGTTCCCCAGCTCGAGCTCGCCGCGGAGTCCCGGCCGAGCTACGGCCGGGAGGCGGAGACTTCGGTACTGCCTGGTTTCCAGCGTCTCTCAGGACCGGGCGGTGAGCCGATCGAGCGACTGAACCTAGTGGACGACAAGATCCACGAGTCGTCGATGCCCCTATGCGACGTACTCCGCGAGATCGAGCTACACGCGCGAAGAACGCTCGGGGCATTGCTCGAAGAGGCGCCGCGCCGAACGCTCGTGTTTCTCTTCTCCGACCACGGCTTTCGCGAAGATCCCCACTGGAGCGAGACCTCCCGACATCGAAAGCCGCGCTACCGGCACGGTGGCGCGAGCCCATGGGAGGTCATCACACCGCTCGTGATCTTGTCTCGAAGCTGATCGCCCGCGCCAAGCGCATCATCGAGCCCACCGCTTGCCGTCTCGGAGTGTTCTCCCTTCACGATGCGACCGGCAGCGGAGCTTACTCTGTCCAGAACGAGTAGATGGCAAGAGTAAGGTAAAAATAGGATGACGAGGTATAGAAATGAAACAGTTTACGGCGGTGATCGAAAAGTGCTCCGATACGGGCCTTTACGTAGGATACGTCCCAGGTTTCTCTGGCGCTCACTCACAAGCCGAGTCCCTCGATGAGCTCCACGAAAACCTGAAGGAGGTCGTCGCCATGTTGATGGAGGACGGAGAGCCCAATCTCGAGTCCGAATTTGTCGGAACGCAGACTCTATCGACGGACAACGAATAGTCGATGGGTAAGACCCCGACCCTGAGTGCGGCGTAGCCTCGAGCGGTGGTTTCCGCATCGTCAACTTTTGAGCTCGAACGATGCCGGCGAAGAGGACGCTTGAGCGCGGAGAAGCACCGTGACGCTTAAGGATCGACTGGAACGAGGGCCTTCAACTCATCGAACCAGTTCACAAAGAACGTGAGAGGCGTGCGGTTCGTGTTTTCTCGCCGGAGCATCACGAAGCGTTCGCCGTCCGGGGAGACGTCGTACTCCGCGCGTGGCCCCAAGGCGAAGGGGCCTCTGAAAAGCTCGCGCGGCTTTCCGGGCGAATCGTGTCGCCGTCGATGCGGTACTCGGCCGCCATCAGCCGGACGTCTCCATCCGTCTCGGCCTCGACTTGATAGAAGATCTCGCGGCCCGCCGGGTTCGGACTCGAAGCGCGCAACGACGAGACCGAAGGCGAAATTGAGGGCCGGACGTCTCTCGAGTCGACCGCGGGAACAACACGAGTGCATGTCGGTCGCGGCTGTTGCGACACTCCGGTTCGGCCGCGGCGATCCATCAACGCGTGCCCGAGACGAAGGCCAATAAGGCCGACCGGATCGCGGAGCGTTGCGAAGACGGTTCGTACTCATCGACATCACAACGATAATCAACATGCTGCAGATTCTTGTAATAAAAACGGAACAGGAATATGGTGTTGTCGGGAATGAACCGCGTTCCCTCGAAAGTCCAGTACTGCTTTTCAACCAGGTCTCGAAGGAGCATACGAACCTCATCGTCTGTCACGGTCCACTCGTCATGCTGCTCTGGTGAGCCAGGCGAATCCCATTCCCGCTTGACGATCTTCCCATCGGCAATGAGATAGCTTCGATGCGCTACCATGCTGCCGTCCATCAGCTCGATGCGGAGATCCGCCACCGGAGCCTCTCCCTGGCTCAAGGCGATCAACCGCTCTCTCATGAGTAGCTCGTCTTCAGACAACTCTCTGGCAGCCATCTGTGGCTGGATGAGTCCAACGCCCAACGTCAACAAGACCAACAGTCGCCCGATCATTTACGACCTCCTTCCGATTGCCCGCTGCCCCGTTTCGTCATGAACGAGCCCTGGGGTCAGAGTCGCCCCATCGGCCTTATTGAATCGGAACCAATCGCTTTAGCTCATCGAACCAGTTCACAACGAACGTGAGAGGCGTACGGTTCGTCTTGCGGCGGAGCATCACGAAGCGTTCGCCGTCCGGGGAGACGTCGTACTCGGCGCGTGGCCCCATGGCGAAGGGGCCGCGGAAAAGCTCCCTTGGCCTTTCGGGGTTTAACGTGTCGCCGTCGATGCGGTACTCGACCGCCATCAGTCGGACGTCACCATCGGTCTCGTCTTCGACTTGGTAGAAGATCTCGCGGCCCGCTGGATTCCATATAGGGTACTGGCCGCCTTCGGTGGAAACCTGAGTCTTGGCGCCGGGCCCCGGATAGGGCCGCACGTAGACCTCGTAGCGTCCCGACTCGTCGGACATGTAGGCGAGAAAGTGGCCATCGGGAGAAAAGGTCGGGTCGCTTTCGAAAAAAGCGGTTGCGAGAAAAGGCGCGGGCTCGCCGTCCCCGTCGACGGCCAGCACGTATACATCGGTGCCGGTGCTGGTCCCATCGTCATGGGTGAACGCGATGTGCTTACCATCCGGCGACCAGTCGCCGCCGTACTGACCGTTCTGACCAGAACTCAGTTTCTCCGCATCGCCAGAACCGTCGGCGCGTCTCCGGTGGAGGTTGAAGGGCAGATTATCTCGGTTCGATGCGAACGCGACGAAGACGCCGTCGGGAGACCAGGCAGGCGTGATGTCGGCCGCCTTCGCGTAGGTGAGTCGGCTCATGACACCGCGCGCCGGTTCATAAAGCCAAACATCGCTGTTACCGGTCGAGCTCTTGAGTAGAGCTAATCGTTTTCCATCTGGCGAAAAGCGCGGCTGCATGTAACGCACGCGCTCTGCCACCAGCGGCGAAGAGACGCCCTGACGATCGACGCTCAGAAGCGCGAAGTTATCTCGTCCTCCCTCTCGATAGACGAGCGTCCCCGTGTCAGCGACATCGAATTGTCCTGCGCTGTCGCTAACCAGGTTGGCCGTCTGGACACCCTCGACCACGACCACCGGTGGGCCGTTCGTCACGAGCCGGACCGGGTCGAACGGTATCGAATATAAGCTGCCGTCCCGCAGAAAGACCAAGTGCCCCGTGGGTAGGTAGCGCGCATCGGCGGCGCCTTGGATCAACCCTTGTCTCTTGCCCGTCGACACCGAAAGGACGTGAACACTGAGGTCGTTGTTCGCTTCCATAACGGTAAATACGACGTCTCCAGTCGGCAAGTATCGCGGCCAGCGGTGAGAGCGCTCCTCGAGCTCCAACATGGTCAAGCGTTCCGGTGTGCCTCCGCTCGATGGCACGCTAAACAGCCCGTCACCAACACTACCGAATACGACGGAGTCATCGGTTCCCCAGCTCGCGCCGAGTATTTGCGAGGCGTCGCAAACGACTTCCGGCGTGCCGCCCGTCAAGGGGACTTTCTTCAGTTGCCCGTCGGCGGAAAAGCCCAGCCACTCGCCGTCCGGTGACAAGAAGGGTTGCCGCCCGTTCTGCGTGCCGTTAACCGGGGCTCCCGAAAGTTCTTCGAGAACGCGTAGCTAAATGCTGCGCCCGTTGGGGTCGGTTCCTTGTCGGACGACGTAAGCAAGATATTTGCCGTCGCGCGACAGTGATAAGGCCGTGCCGCCGATCAGGTTAAGAATATCCTCGGGATCCTGCCGGAACCGCAAGGTCGGTTGGTCAGGCGGCCCCGATCGCCTCCAAGGCGCCCACGCCAACGCGAGAGCGATGAGCGTCATCGCCGCGAACGCCCACCACGCTTTCGTCGCTTGCACAGAGGGAGCCGCGGGAGCGGAACGCTCCGGCCCGCTCTTCGCTTCCTCGATATGGATACGTGCATCCCCGATATCGCGCAGCCGAGACGTCGGATCCTTCCGAAGGCAACGTGCAAGAAGCTCGCGTATAGCGACCGGCGTTTCCCGAGGAAGCTCCTCGAGATCCGGCTCCGTCATGAGCACGGCCGCCATCGTTTCCGACACCGTCTCCCGGCGAAAAATGGAACGACCGGTAAGCAGCTCGAGCAACACGACCCCGAAAGCCCAGATATCCGCTCTACGATCGACCTCTTTTCCCTTCGCTTGTTCCGGACTCATGTAGGCCGCCGTCCCGAGAATCACCCCCGCGCGAGTCGCCGTGGGGCTCAACGTCGCGAGCTCGGAATCCGTCGTCGCCGTGTCGTCCGCCAAAGCTTTGGCCAGCCCGAAGTCGAGAACTTTAATGCCGCCATCGGCGCCCACGATGACATTCGCCGGCTTCAAATCACGATGGATGATCCCTTTCTCGTGCGCACACTCGAGCGCCCGCGCGATCTGAACAACGATTTTGAGCGCTTCGTCCACCGGAATGGCCCCCCGCTCCAGCAGGGATGCGAGCGTTTCTCCTTCCACGAGCTCTAAAACGAGGCAGCGGACGTCGCCCGTATCTTCGACGCCGTGAATGGCGGCGATGTTCGGATGATTCAGATTCAGAGACGCGAGAATCTGGGCTTCGCGCTTGAAGCGTGCCATCCGCTGCGGGTCGGCCGCGAAGGCATCGGGCAGGACTTTCAAGGCCACGTCGCGCCCGAGCTTGTTGTCGCGCGCTCGATACACGTCGCCCATGCCACCAGCACCGATCTTCTCCGTGATCGTGTAATGCGCGACCTGTTTTCCAATCATGTCCACATCGCAGAGATTAGAATGGCACAAGCGAAGTTGCAACGTGCCGGTCCTCGTGTGTGCGCCGTCGCCGTTGGCCGGCAGCACGGTAGCTTGAGCTATGGCTCTTTCAACAAGGCGCGATATTCGACCGCCAATTCGGGTTTGCCCCAAGATTCGTACACGACGCCCATCCCGCCTTCACCGATTTGCCGCAGCAGGCGGTACGGGCCAACTCGATCCACCGATATCCCGCAGCTGACTGCCGCTTCGGCTGATGACGCGTTCCGGACCGAGCTGGCGTTTCCGCGGAAACGTCAAGCTGTGGAAAACTCCCGCGAGGGGTGTGGAAAACCTGTGGAAAGTATGCCTCACGTGAGTCATAACGACCTGCGGGGGAGCTTACTGCGTCCAGACCGAGTAGATGGCCGCGATGGCCCTTCACTCCACGAGCTTATAGGCGACGCCAATCGTCTCATAGACGCGAATCGCGCGCCGGTCTCGGGTCAACAAGGTTGCACCAGCGTGGCGTGCGGTCGCGCCGACGAGCGCGTCGTATATGGCGCCTCCAATGATGCCCTCGTCGATGGCATGGGTGAGTAGAGAT
>SMYC01000070.1 GCA_004356105.1 Acidobacteriota bacterium
CTGAAGGGGAGATGGCGGACGGTTTCGACCCACAAATTCTGCTGAAGACCCAGAAGAATTTGCTTCAGAACGTGGTACAAAATCCTCGGTTCTGACGGGTTAGAGCCTATGACCGCGTTGAGCCCAGGACCTCAAGGGAGCCGCACTAGGTTTCTGAATCGTCCCGCCTTCTAGGCTACCTAGGCGTTCTTTTTGTGCAGGCCGAACTGCTCGAGCCGTTTGTAGAATGTATCGGGAGAGATCTTGAGAAGCTCGATGGCCTTGCGCTTGTTTCCTTTCGTGAACGCGAGCGCGCGCACGATGTGCAGTTTCTCGTGCTCGTCCATCACTTCTTTGAGAGACCTCGGTATTTCGTTACTCGAGGACGACGCACCTCCTCCGGAAGCTTGAGCGGGCGAGTGCTCGCGAATATAGTCCGGAAGATCGCTCGGCAGGATCACGTCGTTCTCGGAAAGACACATCACCGTCTGAACGACTTGTGCAAGCTGGCGCACGTTGAACTCCCAACGGTACGCCTGAAGGACCTCCAGCGTCTCGTGCGCAAACTGTTTCTTGATCGGACCGCGATTGTGCATGGCCGAGAAATGCTCGACGAGTGCTAGGATATCCTCTTGCCGTTCCTGAAGAGACGGCAAATGCACCGTTTGTCCGAGTCGCGCGAGAAGGTCGCCCCGGTAGCTGCCGTCCTCGACCATCTTCTCGAGCGGTCGGTTCGTGGCGGAGACAACGTAGGCGTCGACGTAGCGCACCTTCGTGTCACCAACTCGATAGAGCTCACCCGAGTCCAGAAAACGCAATAGCTTCGGTTGGAGCGAAAGATCGATGTCACCCACCTCATCCAAGAAAAGCACGCCGCCATGCGCGACTTCGAAACGGCCCTTTTTGTCTTGTCGTGCCTCCGTGAAAGCGCCCTTCACATGGCCGAATAGCTCCGATTCGATCACCGTCGGTGCCAAAGCTGGGATGGGAACGGGGACATAGGGCTTGCCGCGTCGGTCGCTATTATCCGCATAAGCGCGGGCGAAGAGCTCCTTTCCGGTTCCCGTGTCGCCGCGCAAGATCACTCTCGCGCCCGCGGCCGCCAACTTGCACACTTGATCGAACGCGGAAAGAAGCTTTGGATCTCGTCCAACGATGTGGTACCGGCGGATCTCTTCCTCGAGCAAGCTGAGCCGTTCGTTGCTCGATTTTAGGGCATTGGTGTTCTTGACGAACTCCCGCGTTCGTTGGATCAGGGTACCCGTGTACAGCGAGAGAGCCGTGACGAACTCGAGGTCTGCTCGATCGAACAGCCTGTGTCCGCCGCGATTGTCCAGATAGATGAGCCCCTTTACAGGGTTTTGCGCGAGTGGGACGCAAATGATGGAGCGAATCTTCAGAATGTCGACGCTATCCGCGGCCCGAACGGCGAGATCGTCGATCTGGTCCGCCATGAGCACGGCAAGCCCCGTCTCTCTGGCTTTATCGCAAGCCGTGTGGCTCAACTCCCACTCGGATTCCGGCCCCGTCAAATCCAGATTGCGGCTCGCGAGCGCTTTCAACTCGCCGGTGCGCGAGACGCTCAAGACACAGGAGTGATCTGGGCGTAGGTGATCGATGAGCGCCCGATGGATGGTGCGGATAACCTCGCCGGGGTCGCGCTGCTCTAGGAGTTGCCGCCCGATGCTATAGATCGCCAGGAGCCGATCGGAGCTCGTCGCTCCGGATAGTGCCGCGCTTGGGTCGAGGGTCTCTTCGGTTTGCGATGTTGTTCGACTACGCGCCATCCTACCTTCGCTTTCTCGATGACCCCAACGTGGTTACGCTGTGAAGGCTATAGGTTCCCGAACGTCGATGCAAGAAAAAGACATACTACCCTGCGCAAGCGCGGTTTGCCGACTTCCCTTTTCTCAGCACATCCGTCCGATTGACGCGGTGTCGGTTTGACTGTACTCTTTCTGCCCATACAAGGGCTTGGGCGACATCTCGCAATCGGAGGAACGCATGGCGACCATCGGAATCGATCGCAGAGCTTTTTTTGCTTCACTCGGAGGCGTCACGGCTGTCTCCCTCATGTCCCACGAAGATCGGGCCGAGGCGCTCGAGCACTACATGAACGAGCGCCTCGAAAGCGTGAGTGCCTCGATTCAAACGGGGAGCGGCGGAAGCATTTACCGCAAGCCGGCGGAAGCGCGCGGCACGGGTACCGTGTTTCGAGAAACGGAGCTCCCTGAGATGCCCTTGAAGCCGACGCTCATTGATTTCTTCCGCTTGCGGTTCAGGACCGCCCATGTGCGCAGGAGCGCGGCGCGCGCCCAGCAGACGGGCCAGCCCGAACGCACGGTTTTCGCTTGTCTCGTCCACGACGTCACCCAGGCACTGTGCAGGTCCGACCACGGATGGTGGGGCGGACAACTCTTCGAGCCCTATGTCGACGAGCGCGTCAGCTGGGGGGTCCGCCATCATCAAGCGCTGCGTTTTTTTCCCGATGTCGAGATGGGCTACGAATATCCCGAGATGTACAACCGCATCTTCGGCGTCGACTACGAGCCGGATGAGTACATACGCAAGGCCCATGACGACGCGAAGGCCCACAAGTTTTATATGGAATCCCGCTTGATAACGATGAACGACGAATATGGCTTCGACCGGGACATCGAGCCTCCTCCGATCGAGGAATTCACGGACATCATCGGCCGTCAGTTCCGTCAACCCAAAGAAGGGCTTGGCTATGACGGAAGCCCCGTCGCCCATATGTGGCGGACGCTAATCAATCCGAACCGCCCGCTATAATTCTTTGGCGGTACAGAAGGGCTCGTCGCGGAGGACCCAGGCGAAAGTCGCGCTGCCAGTGCCCGAGTGGTGACCGGCACGATCAGAGATCTCAGTCAAACGATCTCGAGTCTCAGATGCTCGTTCTCAACAAGCTCGTCGACGATCTAATCGAGCACGGATCCGAGGTTTTAAAGCTCACGGTCGGCGCATCGTGACGGCGGCGAAGGGCGGCAACGCGTGACGGGAGGTCTGCTGGTCAAGCCCCTCGGGATATCGCGAAGCAATGCACAGAACAAGTCCATCCGTGTTCCACAGCCGGTTCGTCGCGCGGTAGTCCTTGCCGCCGGCCGGGGAAACCGCCTGCACCCGCTCGCTTCAAATATTCCCAAGTGCCTGGTCGAGGTCGCCGGCGAGCTAGTAGCGAACTTGGACACGCCACACAAGGATTCTCAGTTCCTGGATCGGTAGGGATATCCAAGTCATCTGGTCGCTATCAAATCCTTTTATCTCGACACCAACGGGAGCAGAACGACTGAACTCATCCAGGAAGATCCCGAATAGTGCTCACCCTGTATTCAAACGCTGGCAAGCGGATAATGCTATCCGACTCTCCCTTTTCGAAAGTGGCTGCGCAAGCGGCGAACCAGGGCCTGCGACTGTTCGGTGAATTCTCGGCCTGGGGTAACGATGGGAATTCTCTCAGCCACATCCACGAATCCTTGCCGTTTCATCTCCAGAGCGAGCTCCTCGACCGATGCACTCCCTAGCCCTCGGCCCCTGAACGACGGGTGGATCCACCAGGTGGGAAGGGCAGCCCGCTTCACTCCCGTCCAGGAGACCAATCCGACAGGACTATCCGACACCACGTCGATGACGACACACACGTGTACAGACGGGCGCGCCTCTTCCCAATAAGTGAGCAAGCCTCTCAATTCGTGTTCACGGCCCACGACCAGCTTTCTTACAGACTCAAGAGTTTTCTCACCGAGCTCGGGTCTCGATACCAATCGAACGCTCTGGTTTCGCATCGCGGTTTAGCGAATCACACACCGGATTCCAAAAGATATGATAGTATCCACTGGCAGCGCAAAAGACAGTATTGTCGTGGCTTCCAATTAGGTCAATCGACGCAGGTTCTCAGGGCTGGGAGCGGTGTAGTTACCTGTCCGCGCAGCAGCGACGAGAGCCTTTCTCCGAGCGAGCCACGGCCGGAACTGCAGTTCTAATCCCCGGCTTCCAATTGAAGGCCCTCCGCTCGGAGCTTGGAAATGGGCTACAGGGAACGGAGTCAGTCGGCTAAAGGATTGGTGAAGGAAATGGAAAGGGACAGTCGCAGGATTGAGGACGCGGGGCGTTCACATGCGTTCCCATTTGAATCCGCCGTCCCCGGAATCCTTGCCGACTTACATGACGAGCTCCGACCGGAGCTCCGGGCATCGAAAAACAGGCCCGACCCCGGTCGGACGAATGCCAAGGGAGACGTCCAGCGCTCCTTTGACCTCGTCGCCGACGAGTACGTGCGGAGCTATCTCGAACGGACCTTTCCCGCTGGGGTGCTGCTCTCTGAGGAAAGCGGCGAGAGAAGATTCGGCACAGGCGAGCCCCAATACCGTTTTGTCATCGATCCCGTGGACGGTTCGGACAACTACGCTCGGCGACTGCCGCTGGCAGCACTCAACATAGCGGTGCTTCCCGCCGAAGGGCATCTTTCACCGGAGCAGGTCCTCTTCAGCATCGTTGGAGATCTTCTTCGAGACGAAAGTCCCATTCTGGCCGCACGAGGAGAGGGTGCGCATAGCGGCAGCACGCGGTTGAAGACCTCGTCGATTGCCAGTCTTTCCGAAGCCTTCGTTTCCTGCGAGCTCAATCATTTCGCACCTCCACCGCAGCTCGGAACGCTGCTGAGCCGGGCCCGGGGCGTGCGGTCTTACGGGTGCTGCTCGCTTGCCTTGAGCCTCGTAGCCTCTGGAGCCATAGACGCGCACGTGGATGTGCGGGATCGATTGACGCTCGAGAGCTTTCTGGCCGCTTCACTTGCCGTAGAAGAGGCTGGAGGTTCTATCGTGGACCGCAAAGGCAATCCGCTCGATGCTCTGACGGGGCTTGAGCAACGTACCAGCTTGATCGCGGCGGCAAGCTCTGAACTCGCAAAGGAGATCGTTAATGTCCTCGACTCATCCGATTGCTGAGATCGCGAAAGGCGATTCAAGCGTCCCCACGGTCGTCATGTTGGCGGCGGGCAAAGGTTCCCGTATGGCGTCGATAGGCAATGGCCACCCCAAGCCAACGATTCCTTTGCTCGGCCTGTCCCTTGCGGAACGAATCATCCTCACCTACCAGGCCTCTGGGATCCATCACTTCGTAGTCGTGCTGGGCTACCAAGCGGACGAGGTCCGCGAACACGTCCTCGACATAGCGGCCCGTCGAGGCTGCGAGGTGGAGTGCATCGTTGCTAAGGACTGGCAGCTGGGAAACGGCGCCAGTGCTCTCGCCGCCGCCAGTGTCGTGTCGGAGGAATCCTTTCTGTTGACCATGTCGGATCATCTGATCGATCCGCCGCTGTTGGAACAAGTGTTACGCTTCCCTCCCGCGGAAGAAGAAATCTGCCTCGCCGTCGACTCGAACAAAGAGAATCTACTCGATCTCGAGGACGTGACAAAGGTGCACGTTGCAAACGGGCGCGTGGTCCAAATTGGAAAAGAGCTGAGCGATTGGGAGACCGCGGACACGGGAGTTTTCTACTGTACGCAGGCACTCTTCGAGGGTCTTCGGCGGGCATCGGCTAAAGGGCACTACGGGCTCTCGGACGCGATCAGGGAGCTAGCGGCTGAGCGGCGGGTTCGCGCGGTCGATGTCACGGGCGCGAAATGGATCGATGTGGACAACGCATTCGCGTTCCACCACGCGAAACGGTGGATTCTTTCCTCGGTCGTCAAGAATACGGACGACGGCTATGTCTCGCAACATCTCAACCGTCCTCTCTCCTTACGGCTCTCGAGTCTGCTGGCCGCCGCGCGGGTCTCTCCCGACCGCATCACGGTCGCCGCGTTTGCGCTTGCGCTTGGCGGGGCGGCTCTCCTCGCCCTACCGGGTTATCTGGCCGGGCTTGCGGCTGGACTGGTGGTACAGCTCTCCTCAGTAGTGGACGGCTGTGATGGTGAAGTGGCTCGCCTCCGACAAATCGCCAGCTCCAGGGGAGGTTGGCTTGATACGATGCTCGACCGCTATGCGGATCTTGCGGTGGTGCTGGCTATCACCTTTTCTTACTC
>SMYC01000071.1 GCA_004356105.1 Acidobacteriota bacterium
CGACGAGCGCTCGAATTTCTTGATAAACAGGTTCCGCTTCCTAGCACGGGCGACGTGAACTTTTCAGAGGCGGTCCGGTTGATTTATGCGATCGAAGGATTGGCCGTTCTCGGTGAGGGCGCGAAAGTCGCCGATCTGTATCCCCAGGCGTCTGAGATTGCCAAACGCGTTCCGGTGGTGCTCCACATGGGTTTGATGACCCAAACCGTCGCCGGTATCGCTGCCGCCGCAGGCGAGCAGTGGGACAACGCCGTGGCGCACTTCGAAGCGTCTCTTCGTCAAGCTCAGGAGTTTCCCCACAAGCTCGAGCAGCCGCAGGTGCGCTACTGGTACGCGAAGATGCTTACCAACCGGGACGCGGCCGGGGATCACGACCACGCATGTCGGCTTCTCGCGGAGTCGATCGAAGCCTACGGGACCATCGGCTTCCCGAGGCACCTGGAGATGGCCAGGGAGTTGGTCGCGAAGCTATAGTTGCTTGCTAGTGAGGGACGAAAGGAACCCGTCATGACAAATCAGAATTGGCGTCTCGTTAGCCGAAGACGCTTCTTGGCAGCGGCAAGCGTGGGTGCCGCCGGCTTGGGACTTTCCCGTTACGTACAGGCTCAAGATGAAACGTATTTCCCGCCCTCTGAAAAGGATGGCGGCTGGCGTGTCGGGAACCCACAGACTCTTAGTGTTGATCCAAGCCGGCTGAGCGAAGCCGTCCATTACCACGACACCGCCATCCAAACGACGAGCTTTGGCGGCGCGCTCGTCATCATCAATAAAGGCCACATTATCGGTGAAAGCTACACGACGGGAACCGATGGAGGTCCGCAGCGATGGACCGCGCAGACATGCAACGACATGAAGTCCTCGACCAAGTCCGTCTTCGGCACGGCCGTCGGCGTCTTCCTGGAAGAGTACAAGGACCAGGTCGACCTCGAGACCTATCTGGTGGGCTCTTCCCGCGAAGAATCCCTCATCCCTCAGCTTTGGGAGCAGCCCATCACGGACGAACGGAAGCGGAGAATCAAGATCAAACACGCGCTGTCCATGACCTCCGGGCACGAATCCCGTGAGCCATGGTTGGCGCCGAGTACACGTCATCTCTACCCGGACTATTCGGGCCCATTTCAGATGTACGAGTACTGCTTCGGCTGGTGGCACTTCGACGGGATTCCCGCGCACCACACGTTGAAGTTCGAGCCCGGCTCCGATTTCAACTACAGCAATTACGGCTTGGAGCAAGTAGCGCTTGCGATGCGCAACCTCTCCGGTGAGCGCGTGGGTCCTTACGTGTATGACCGCGTCCTCGGTCGCATCGGAATGCCCATCGGCATTCGGGACAACGAGTTCAAAGATATGCCCTACGCCACGGACAAAGAGCTGAATTTCTCCGACGAGCCAGGTTGGGGGATCGGCGGGAGCGAAGGCTGCGACGCCTACGGCGCCGACAAGAGTGAAAGCGCGTTCGGGTATAACTCGATCGTTGGGAGCACGTTCCGGTGCACCGCTCGGGACTTTGCTCGACTGGGATATCTCTGGCTGAACAAAGGACGGTGGGGGAGCGAGCAGCTCGTTCCCGAGGCTTGGCTGAAGCTTGCGACGAGCCGCTTCGTTCGCGAGAGCGGCGAAACGCCCAACCCCTATGGCTACACGTTCTGGATTCAAGACGAGCTCGAGAACGTGCCGAAGGACTTGTTCATGTCGCGAGGCCACAACCAGAACCACAGCTTCATCATTCCGAGCTTGGACCTCGTGGTGGTTCGGCAAGGAAACGACAACCGGCGCCAAGTGGACGGCCAGCCTTTTTCGTCGACGCTGATTCAAAAGATCGTCGCGGCGATGCCATCATGATCAGCCGTCGACGTTTGTTGAAAGCCGCCGCCGGCTTGAGCCTTTGGCCTTTGCAGCGAGAGCCCTATGCGCCGCCGTCCGTCCTTGACGGCGGCTGGCGTGTCGGCGACGCGACCGCGCTGGGAGTCGATCCGAGAAAGCTCGCGGACGCCGTCCAGTACCACGACGACTCTCCATTTACGAAGAGCCATGGCGGCGCTGTCGTCATCGTTCACAAAGGACACATCATCGGCGAGAGTTAATTCAAGACGACTGGGAGAACGTGCCGAACGACACCTTCTCGTCTCGCGGCTACAAGATGAACGATTGCTACGTGGTCTCGAGCCTAGACCTCGTGGTCGCTTGATTGGGGAACGTCAATCCACCGCGAACGGAGCGGTCCCTCTTCACGAAAACGCTCATGCAGAAAGCGGTCGCGGCCGTCCGTAGCTAGCCGCTAGGACTTGGCGCCGAACCCGAACCCGCTCGTTTTCTCGTCCGGGAACGAGCGTTCGGCCTCGAGACGTTGCTCGTTCAACACTACGAAAGCCGCTTGGAGATGCTCCTCTTGCACGGGCTTGCCGGCATTGATCGCGTGGAACGAGCCGAGCGTGTAGATCTCGCGCAAGTACGCCATCGAGAAGCCGTCGGTCTTCTTTGCAAGGTCGCTCGCGATGGCCTCCGCATCTGACAGGCCGTGCTCTGAGCTCTTGAGGAGCCGTCCAATGTAGAGCTCCCGCGTCTCGAGATTCGGCTTTCCAATTCTCCACAGCCGGTCCAGCCGTCCGGGGCGCTCGGTGAGCGCCGCGCCCAACTTGGCCGGATGATTCGTCGTGGCAATGATGAGAACGCCCCGGCTGAGCTCCGAGACTCCGTCGACAAGGTTGAGAAACTCGCTATAGGCAAGTGGGCTCGTGCCGCCGAACATGACGTCGATGTCCTCGAGAATGAGAAGGCTCGGGGCCAGGCGTTCCGCTTCTCGGATGGCGGCGCCGAGCTCGCGCTCGCCCACGGTCTTCGTGAGCGGGACCATGACGGGTTTCAATTGAGGATAGCTCGCCGCCAATATCTTGATGAGCATCGTCTTGCCGTTGCCGGGCGGGCCGAAGAGCAGAAAGCCTCTTCGGTAAGGAATGTTGAGGCGACGGTATAGAGACTCGCTTTCTAGAAACGTCTCGACCTGCATGCGAATTTCTTGCTTCTGGCCGGCCGGAAGGTAGATGTCGTCCCACGTGGGCGGGTTGGTCGGATGGATCTCAGCGCCACCCCAGACGCGAATGCTTCCGCTCTCGCGCTCTCGGCGAAGCCGCTCGGAGGCGAAATCCACGAAGTGCGCGTCGAGCTGTGACCAGCTCGGCGCCGGACAAAAGGCGAAGATCATGTTGCTATTCGTTGGAGAGAGAAAGCGAAACGAGGCCACGTGCAAAGCGAAGGCCTCGCCGTTCATACGAACGACGAAAGTGCCTTCCCGGTTGTAGCGGGTGACAGGGGTCGGGTCTTCGTTCACCACGCCCTCCGGGTCGAGCGGCGCGCCTCCTTGCGAGAGGACCCTTGATGGGTCCTGCACCCCGAGGCTGAGATTGAATCGAAGCTTTTCCAGGGTCAGGCCGATGGGGTCGTCGCCTGCAGAAAGCTCCTCGATCTCGGCGCCGCGGCTCTTGCAGAACTCGAGGAAATGCAGCACGTTCAACCCGAGAATCGTTCGGACCTCCGCGGGGGCGACGTCCGGCACCCGTTCCTCTATGCTCTTCTTCAACTCGCTTGCGACTTGCTGATTCGAACGAAAGACATGGGAGTAGCTCATCCATGAACCCTACCCTGTTGGGCCAGCGTTGACAATTCGATATGCCGGCGCTGGTGACGGATAATTCGGCCTGAGAGACGAACGATGAAGTTTGACGAGCTCGAAGGACGCATGCGGGTCTACGAAACGTCTCACGACCAGTCCGTGTTGCCGGGCGTCTACATCGTGGCCCGCTTGGATGGCCGCAATTTCACTCGCCTCACCAAGGAAGTCCACGAGTTTGACCGTCCCTATGACGAACGATTCCGCGACTACATGATCGGTACGGTCCAGCACTTGATGGGCTGTGGCTTCAACGTCGTCTACGGCTACACACAGAGCGACGAGATTTCGCTGCTCTTTTCGCGGGACGAGACATCGTTCGGTCGCAAGCTCCGAAAGTTCAACTCGGTTCTTGCGGGCGAAGCCAGCGCCAAATTTTCCCTGCTGCTGGGGGACGTTGGGGTTTTCGACTGTCGCGTCAGTCAACTCGCTCTCCCCGAGAACGTTGTGGACTATTTTCGCTGGCGCCACGAAGACGCGCACCGCAACGCGTTGAACGCCCATTGCTATTGGCGGCTTCGCGACGAAGGCATGTCGGTGGGTGCGGCAACAGCGGCGCTCCGGGGCAAGTCGGTCGCCGAGAAAAACGAGCTGCTGTTCTCGAGAGGCATCAATTTCAACGACCTGCCAGCATGGCAGAAGCGCGGCGTGGGCCTCTATTGGGAATCCTACGAGAAGGAGGCCGAGAACCCCAAGACCGGCAAACGGGTTACCGCAACGCGCCGTCGGATCAAGACCAACCTGGAGCTACCCATGAAGGACGACTACAGCGCGTTCATCACCGGCCTAGTGAGGTGACGAAGCTTCTGGAGCCCAGCTGCCGTCTCGTATGTCTCTCGAGCTCCTATTGGAAAGAGTGAAAACGCCGGCGACGGTTCACGCACACGATCGTCGCGTCGGCGGTATTGGTCCATCTCCTCTTTGCCGAAGTCCAGCTCGGCCATGTAAAGATTGTGCGCACGACACATGATCCTGACATTCTGAGCACTCCGATCGCCTCCGAACCCGTAAGGGTCGTCGTGATGGAACTCCAGACCACGCCGCTCGGGACATCGTCGACCCTCCACGCTCTCGAACGTACATGGCCCCTGGTCTCGCTCCCACACGAAACGTTTAACCGGGGCGGAGATCCCTCGTACACCTGGCGAAGTGTCGGCCTCGTCGACCGTCTTTCTCGGATTCTTGACTTTGCCTAGGCGTTTGGCCTCGAGCCTTTCGAGTTTTTCCCCCTACTGCAGCCTCCATCATGGAAACGAGGTCGGCACCCGGCATGAGAGCGGCGAGCCGCTCGATCTTGTCGTGAAACTCCGCACTCGCCGTAAACTGAACCCGATAACGTGAAGGTGCTAGCGGCTCGACGACCGGCCGCTTCTTTTCTTCCACACGAGCGGGACCAGTCTCACTCGGCGGATTACTCTTTCCAGACGGAGTACTTTCGACGCTGGACGTAGCACGTTCGCCGGGCGAGTCCGTACTTTCCCTTTCCGGCGCTTCCGGCCTCTTTTGTTTTCGCTGCCCCGGAAGCTTACGGTTGGAGGCGACCACATCCGGCTTCGGCGCAATCTCGGCTAACGTGCGACTCCCCTCCCGCACAAGGAGTCCTCATGAGTCTCTGTGCCTCTGTGGCTGCTCTTTTCTAGTTCTTTTTTTCACGTCCTTCGTCCAGAAAGAGTCCCCCCCTCGCGCTACCCTCACGTCCGTAGCCTAGCCCCAACGCGTCTCCCGTACGCTGTGTTATCCTCCGTTTCGCACTGAAAACGGGATGCGCCCTACGATGCCGCACGCTTCCGACTGCTCGCCTGCTGAAAAGCCGACGCCGCCTTCCGGCGACGGGAGCGAGGTTCCTACATTCGTCCGCTCCACCACGTCGCAAGCCCTGACGCCCGGCCAAGTCCTCGGCGAGCGCTACCAGATCCGCGCCAACCTCGGAAGCGGCGGCATGGGTGAAGTCTGGCAAGCGTTTGACCTGAAGCTCCGTGTCGAAGTAGCCCTCAAGTCCTTGCGGCCCGAGCTCATCGGAAACGAGCGGGGTCTCGAGATTTTGCGGGGCGAAGTTCGCTCCGCTCGCGAAGTCATCTCGCCCAATGTTTGCCGGATCTTCGATTTGGTCGTCGAGGACGGGCGGGAGGTTGTGTCGATGGAGTACATCGACGGCATCACGCTTCTCGAGCTCTTGAAGACGAAAGGTCCGCTCGAGATGAAAGAGGCGGTCTCGATGCCATTCATCAAGCCGGTGGCGGCGGCAGGTGGCGTCCTGGGGATCCGGCTATGGGATCTCGAGATGGGAGGGTCCGAGGATCTGGTAGAGCGCACGGCCGGGCAAGACCCCGGCGGGGTGGCCTTTGCCGGCGACGGTGGCCTCGTCACGACAGAATCCGGTGCGCTGCTGCGGTGGGATCTCGAGGACGGCACGTCTCGAAAGATTCGAGACGATCCTTGGAAGAAGTCGTGGGCTATCGACGTGAGTCCCGATGGTCGCTACTTGTTGAGCACGGGCGGCGACGGTGAGACAGGCATTGGCGAAGTGGTCTTTCAAGATCTCGACACAGGCGAATCACGGATCCTGTACTCGCATGGGGAACGCGTCTTCGCAGTCGCCCTGGATCCCACCGGGACGATCGCCGCGACTGGAGATTCGGATGGTGTGGTGCGTGTGGGGCCGGTGACGGGCGAAGCGCCTCATCTTCTCTTTGGCCACGAGGCCCTAGTCTATGGCCTCGCCGTCGGTCCAGAAGGACGATGGATCGCCTCTGGTGGTGAAGACGAGAACGCTCTCACAGGCTATCGCGTCGACGTGGGACCGTTTCCTGGGTGGGAGACTGTTCCTAGCTGGTGATACCGGTTCGATTATTATAAGGAGAAAACTCATGTGGAAAAGACTCTTCCTACGCCGTTGCCTATTGGCTCTTGCCGCGGCGTTCGTTCTGGTGAGCGCCTCGGGCAGCCTTTTCGCCCAGGTCACAGCCATTCGTGCTGGCCGGCTCATCGACCCTGAGACCGGAACCTCCGCCGCCAACCAGATCATCCTGGTCGAGGACGGGAAGATCCGAGCGGTGGGTGCGAACGTCGACGTACCGGCGGGAGCCGAAACGATCGACCTTTCGGGACTCAGCGTTCTCCCGGGACTCGTCGACGCGCACAACCATCTCGCCCTCACCTACAAGAAAATGCCGGAGAACGACATCTACTACTTCACCTACGTGCTCGACTCCACTCCTCTTCGCGCGATCCAAGCTGTTTCGAACGGGATGCAGATGCTCTCCTCGGGATTCACCATCGTCCGCGACATGGGAAATGCCGGGAACTATGCGGATACCGCGCTCAGGGTTGCCATTGAGCAGGGCTGGGTGCCCGGCCCTACCATCATTAACTCCGGCCTAATTATCGGAGGAATGGGAGGACAGTTCTGGCCCACGCCGGAGATGGCACTCGATCACAATATCGTTTACCCGGAATATCTCGATGCGGACACACCGGACGAGATCATCAAAGCCGTCCGTCAGAACATCCTCTTTGGGGCCAAGGTCATCAAGATCATGGTGGACTCCAAGCCATACGGCTACACGGCGGACGAGATAAGGCTCTTCATCGACGAAGCGGCGAAATCCGGCATGATCGTTGAAGGACATGTCGAAACCCCCGACGGCGCCCGCCGCGCCATCGACGCGGGCATTTGGTCCATCGCGCACTCGGAGGCGTTGGACGACGAGACGCACAAGCAGATGGCGGCGAAAGGAATTTGGCGAGTCGGAACCGAAACTCCCTTTACCGAGTACCGCGGGAGTCAGGAGGAGTTCGACAAGACCGTTGCCGGGCTCGCGAACGCCTACGAGAACAATGTACCGCTCACGTTTTCTACCGACGCCGACTACTACGTCCCCGGAATGAGTCGGGGCGAAGTGGCCATCGACTTCCTCCTCACATGGAAGGCCGCCGGAATCCCCGCCCCCGAGATCCTCAAGGCCATGACCATCAACGGCTACAAATGCTCCCAGACGGAAAACGAGCGTGGTCCGATTAAACCGGGGCTAGCAGCCGATATCATCGCGGTGCCGGGAAATCCGCTCGAAGACATCGACGCGCTCCGCGACGTGCAGTTCGTCATGAAAGACGGCTTGGTCTTCAAGCAAGACGGTGTCATGGTGCCGGAGAAGTTTCTCCACGGCGGACCCGTAAACGGCTGGAGAATCCGATAAGGAGACCGGACCCGATGCCACCCCAGCTACCGAGGGGCGGTTGCGGCATCATTTCCGCGGTAGATACAATTTATGGGTCTTCCGCAAAATCTGTGGGTAGAAACCGTCTGCCATCGCCCCCTCAGCAGACCACGGTGCTCGCCGGCGTAAAGGCTTCCCTCGCTTCGCTCGGCGCTTCGCGGCCTTGACCCCGGCTCCGCTCCGTGGTCCGAGC
>SMYC01000072.1 GCA_004356105.1 Acidobacteriota bacterium
ATAACAGGCTTATCGCGCCCAAGAGTTCATATCGACGGCGCGGTTTGGCACCTCGATGTCGGCTCATCGCATCCCGGAGCTGTAGCAGGTTCCAAGGGTTGGGCTGTTCGCCCATTAAAGCGGTACGTGAGCTGGGTTTAGAACGTCGTGAGACAGTTCGGTCCCTATCTGTCGTGGGCGCAGGAGATTTGAGGAGAGCTGGCCTTAGTACGAGAGGACCGGGCTGGACGAACCTCTGGTTTACGAGCTGTTCCGCCAGGAGCATCGCTCGGTAGTTACGTTCGGAAGGGATAAGCGCTGAAAGCATATAAGCGCGAAGCCCACTCCAAGATGAGATCTCCCGGACCATAAGGTCCCTAAAGGCCCCTGGAAGACTACCAGGTTGATAGGCCCGGTGTGTAAGGCGAGTTAATCGCTTCAGCTAACGGGTACTAATCGGCCGTGAGGCTTGACCATAAAATTTACTAAGGGCAAAGTTTCGTTCGCATCGCATTTTGAACCAAAGCATGGTTGCTACCCTCCGTCGCTGCCTTTCGGGCGGCTATGGCGGGTTCCCGCCAGCGCGGTCTGCCGCGGCGGGAGATATTCAAAAGGGTTTCCCGGTGGCTGTAGCGGAGGGGCCACACCCGTTCCCATTCCGAACACGGAAGTTAAGCCCTCCAGCGCCGATGGTACTGCAAGGGTGACTTTGTGGGAGAGTAGGACGTTGCCGGGAATATAATCGAAACGCCCGGCCTCCTGAGAAGGGGAGGCCGGGCGTTTAAATTGAAGTCACCGCAAGAGTTTGATAGCCTATCACCCGTCCGCGGCCTTCGAGCTCGCGGGAGGAGGTAGAGGCTAGCATTTGTTAGCCGTTTGTATGCAGCCATTCACCTAGCGTCCGTAAGGCTTTCTGGTGTTACTCGGATAGCCTGCGGCGAATGGAGGATCGCCTGGGCAACATGACCAAGGCTCTGGGTAAGCACCTAATAGCAGAACTCTGGGTTCGAGAACCACATCTCTTGAACGATCTTGAGCTCGTTCGGGATACTCTCCTCGCTGCATCCAAGTGCGGCGGCTTTACCGTCCTCGACTTGAGCAGCCACACCTTTTCGCCACACGGCGTGACCGCCGTCGTACTCTTGTCGGAATCGCATATGTCCATCCATACTTGGCCCGAGCACGGCTACGCCGCGGTGGACATCTTCACTTGTGGCGGCTCGCCCCGTAAAGCACTCGAGGAGATCGAACGGAGGCTCGATGTCGACCGCATGGAAGTACGGGAATTGGATCGCGGGCTCCTGGGACAAGCTCCAGCGCGGCCGCCACATTCTGATCGGGATCGAAGAGTGGATCTTTCGCGAGCGGTCTGAATATCAAGAAGTCGTGATCGCGACCGTCCCCGATTACGGCCGCGGACTCTTTCTCGACGCTGTCGTCGAGTTCCTTGCTCTCGACGAGTTCGTCTATCACGAGTCCTTTGCGCTACCGCCGCTCTTGTTCCATCCCTCACCCAAGCGCGTTTTGATCGCGGGCGGCGGTGATGGCCTTGCGCTTCGCGAGGTCTTGCGTGATCCGCGCGTCGACGAAGTCGTGATGGTCGAGCTCGACGGTCTCGTCATCGACGCTTGCAAGGCGCATCTCCCCGAGCTTCACCGCGGGAGCTTCGACGACGACCGCGCCACGATCCTCATCCAAGACATCTTTCCCTATCTGGAAAGTGACCCCCAGCCCTTCGACGTGATTCTCGTCGACCTTCTCGACGCTTATGACGAGCTCGCCGTCGGCTTGTACGACAAAGTTCTTCGTCTGCTGAGAGACGCGCTCACGCCGGCTGGCATTGTTGGCGGATTCGGCGATGTGGCGCGGCCCCACATGACGATCCGTGTGCCTTATCAGGGCCTGAAACGCTTTTTCGAGAACGTCGCCATGCACCAGGCGCCCCTTACCGCCTTTGGCGGCGGTTATGGGTTCCTTCTTGCTTCCAACTCCGTCGCGTTCCACCGCACCGCGACAGAAGTCGTCGCGGCCCGGGCGGCAGCGCTCACAGGCGATCTGCGCGCGCTCGTTCCGGAGCACTTTCCCCATTGTTTCGCTATGCCGCGCTACATTCGAGACGGGCTCGACGGGCTCGACGGGCTCGACGGCCTCGACGGGCTCGACGAAGAGTCTGCACCGGCGACCGAGGGCGTGACCGACGCGTTCTCCTGGATTTACCCGGACGCATCACGCTGAGCCCGCATTCGTCTTACCAGGTGAACGGACCAGAGATTTCATCAGCCTTTCTCGAATGCGGTCTCCACGATTCGAGAGATGAGCTCCTCGTAAGAGAGACCGCCTTTCTCGGCAGATTCCGCGAAGTCCTCGCCATAGGCGAGTTGAGGGTTGGGGTTCGCCTCGAGAAAGTACACGACGCCGTCACCCCGCATGCGGAAATCAATCCGGCCGTAACCGCTCAGTTCTAACAGACGATAGATCCGCTCCGCGAGATCGCTAATCTCCTTCGCCTTGGCCACTGGGAGCTTTGCCTTGGCCGTCCGTACCCCGAGGCGCTTCTGATACTTGTCGCTCCACTTCACGCGCTCCGTCGCGATCAATCGCGTAGACGGCGGCCGTTTCTTGAAGGCGAGCTCCCAGACCGGAAAACTTCTCAGGCGCTTCCCGCCGAGAATGCCGACATAGAGCTCCCGCCCATCGATATAGTGCTCGGCAATCGCGTCGGTCCCAATTTCCTGATGAATGTATCGCACGCGATCGCAAAGTTTGGAATCCGTTTTTACCACGGAAGCTTGTGAGATCCCCACCGAGCCGTCGAAGATCAGCGATTTCACGATCGCGGGAAAGGGCAGGCGCTCCGCTCCCGCGATCTTCTCCCCTCGCCGGAACACAGCAAAGCTCGGCACGGCAATGGCCTCATAGGCGAGGATCTTCTTGGAGATCGCTTTGTCGCGCCCGAGCAAGAGTCCGCGCGCGTTGCACCCCGTATAGGGAATCCCCAGCAGCTCGAGGTGCGAAACCAAGTGCTGGTCGTTGACGGCGACTCCGTGAAAATCTTCGAGCAAGTTGAAGAGCACCTGAGGCCGGAAGCGATCGATGGCGGTTGTAAGCACACGGAGATTTGCATAAAGCCCTACGACCTCGACCTCGTGTCCCAAGCGCTCGAGGGTCTCGATGACGTCATATTCCATCTTCCACTCGACGTTCGTGTCGTATTTGCCCGGATCCCTTGCCGGCATCAGCTCTTGATGCACGAGAGCAAGAACACGCAGCTTTTTCATACAGGAATCCGGTAGTGCTCCTGACGCATGTAACGAGCGACATGCACCCGCAACAACGTGACGACCTCCGCGCGTGTTCTCTTCTCGCTCTGGCACAACCGAAGCCCGAGGGCGCGGGCGCGGGCGATCCAATCCGCGAGCACGCGGTCGACCATATATCGCCTCGTTCCCGTACGCTGAGCCACCTCGCTCAGGAGCGAAGCCCGATGTCGCCGCAGAAACGCGGCGCCAAGTGCTTTTCCTCGCGTTCCGAACACCCGGCGAAGGTCTCGATCGTAGCGGCGCGCGAAGTTCACCTTGTGATTCTTGCGTCGCTCGCGATAATGCTCGCCGAGCGTGACCGACAGCGTCGAGAGCGCGTCCGCTTCCCGCCGGTTCGCTACTCTCGGTCGAGTCTTCACCTGCTCTGCCATCAACTCATCCATATAGACCAGCTTCGCGAGAGCCGGCCACCGGGCGTAGCGCTCGCGCCAGCGTGAAGCCGGGTCGAGCCAAACCGCAAACGTCTCCGCGAAGTCGTCGTCCGGATGGCACTGAGCATATCCGAGCTCGAGATATCGCACGAATTTCCGGCTGTAGGGATGCGGGGCATAGGAGTCAGGATATTCTATCTCCGAGCTTCCGAAGAGCTCGACGCGACGTTGCCGGCCTCGGAGGCGATACGCATTGTCGATGGCGTGTCCCGTCTCGTGTCGCACGAGCCGCAGACATCTTCGCCGCGTTCCACCTTCGACCTCCTCCATTTGTGTTCGCTCGAGCGCTTGCAGCCGCTCATGGGCAAGATAAAAGGGTATCGCGAAGCCCGGTACGCCGTCGGGGCAAAACCACTCGTCCGAAAGCCATACATGCGGCTCGAAACCGAATCCTCGGGCCCCGAGCTCCCCGCGGACCACCGCCAGACACTCGAGCAGCAGCTCTCCTTCTACGTCCAGTTCGAGGTCTTTCAGCCGAACGGTCATGAGCTCTCGGTCGGAGAGCGCGAGCCAATGCTTCATCTTCCGGAACACGCATTCTAACGCACGTCTGTTACAATCGCGCTCCCGTGGAGGTCCGAGACTACCTGGAGCGTATCCATATCAATATCAAGGCTACCGTCGACCCCCTATGCTCCATCGAAACTTTGACCTATCTCCAGGAACAACACCTGTTCTCCGTGCCCTTCGAGAACCTCGATGTCCACCGCGGCGTTGCCATCGTTCTCGACCCACCCGCGATTCTCGACAAAATCGTTCGCCGCCGCCGCGGCGGGTTCTGCTACGAGCTCAACTCGGCTTTCGCATGGCTTCTGAGCGAGCTCGGCTTCGACGTCACGTTCTTGAGCGCAGAGGTCGCGCGGCCTGGTGGAGAGTTTGATTTGCCGTTCGGGCACTTGACTCTCCGGGTCGACATCGGCGGGCGGTCCTGGCTGGCCGATGTCGGCTTTGGCGAATCCTTCATTCAGCCTCTCCCCCTCCTTCCAGACCGGCCCTCTGATGAAGGCTACCGATTGAGATTGCCGCGGCACGAAGATGTCTGGTACTTGGAAAAAGACGGCGAGGCGATATACCGTTTCACTCTGGAGCCGTGCCAGCTTGCCGATTTCGAGGCTGCCTGCCATCATCACCAGACTTCATCCGAATCCCCCTTTACTCAAAAAGTCGTTACGACGCGCGCGACCCCCAACGGACGCGTGACCCTGACCCCCGAGCTATGCATCGTCCGCGAGAACGGCAAGCGTAGCGAGACAACCGTGAACAGCGAAGCCGAGTGGCGCTCGGCCCTCGAGAGCCACTTCGGTATCGTGCAGGAGCCGCCTTCATGAAGCGACCATATCTCCTTGTCACATTGACGTTCTCCGTCTTGCCAGCGATTGCGTCCGCGCAGAGTGAGCTTCGCGTCGAGGTTCCGAGCGTCGTTTTGGCCGGCGTGCCGTTCACGATCACGGTCCAGCCCGTCACCGCGGAAGGGGGCGTCGTCATAGGCTATGACCGGCAGCTCTCCGTGACCGGTTTGTCCGGGGGGAGCTTCGACGGTCTTTCGATCGCACGTGCCGTCGTCAGCACAACCGGTCGCCACACCGTCCGCGTTCAGGACGGAACGCTCTCCGCCGAAGTAGAGGTCCGCGCGATCCCCGCTTTTTTCAGCATTCTGCCGCCGCTCATCGCGATCACTTTCGCCCTGGTCTTCCGTCAAGTGATCGTGTCGCTGATCGCCGGCATCTGGCTCGCCGCCACTTTTATAGCTGACTACAACGTCGTCGCTGGATTTTTGGACGTCCTCACGAAATACGTCATCAACGCCGTGACGACGACGAGCCAGGCTCAAATTCTCGTCTTTAGCCTCCTGTTCGGCGGCATGGTTGGGGTCATCACGAAAAACGGCGGCGCGCGGGGCATCGCCGACGTGGTTACACGTTTCGCAAAAGGCGCCAAAGGAGGCCAGCTCTCCGTCATGGTCATGGCGCTCGTCATGTTCTTCGACGACTATGCGAACGTGCTCGTCCGCGGCAACTTGATGCGGCCCATTACCGACAAGCTCCGCATCTCCCGCGAGAAACTCTCCTTTCTCGTCGATACGGGCGCCGCCTCTGTCGCGAGCACCGCGATCGTATCGACGTGGATCGGCTACGAGCTCGGTCTCATTGCGCCTGGGCTCGAGCTCATCGGCTCGTCCGAAGACGCCTTCAGCATGTTCATCCGTACGATCCCCTACCGTTTCTATCCGCTCCTCGCGCTCATCTTCGCCTTCATGATCTCCGCGACCGACCGTGACTTCGGCCCCATGCTCAAGGCCGAGAAGCGAGCGCGGCACGAAGGCAAAGTGCAGCGCGACGGGGCGGAGCCCGCGACCGAGACCCTAGAAGACGAAGAGGACGCCACGCGTCCGTCGAGCTGGCTGAACGGTCTTGCGCCCATCGTCAGTATCCTTGTCGTCGCCCTATCCGGTATCTACATCACGGGCGTTCGGGGGCTCGGAGGGGCTTCGGGAGCGACTCTCAAAGACATCGTCGGCGCGTCCGATTCCTACGTCGCTCTTCTCTGGGCCTCGCTTTCGGGCTGCACCGTCGCGATCGTTCTTGCCGTCGGGCGACGCGTCCTTACAGTGAGCCAGGCCTTTGCCGCTTGGATCCAAGGTCTGAAGTCTATGGTGATGGCCGTCGTTATTCTAGTCCTGGCCTGGTGTATCGGCGCGGCGACGACCGAGCTTCAAGCCGCGAGCTACCTCGTGCAGGTTTTGGAAGGCGCTCTCGATCCCGCGTGGCTTCCTGTCCTGACCTTCGTCATCGCCTCGGCGATGGCATTCGCGACGGGGTCGAGCTGGGCCACGATGGCCATCATGATGCCGCTCGTCATCCCACTCTCCGACGCCTTGAGCCGAAGCGCCGGGCTCGGTGCCGAGCGCGTCGACACCCTCCTCGTCGGCGTTATCAGTTCCGTCCTCGCCGGGGCTGTTTTTGGCGACCACTGCTCGCCCATCTCGGACACGACGATCCTGAGCTCGATGGCCTCCGCCGCGGACCACATCGACCACGTCCGGACGCAGCTCCCCTACGCGCTCGTCGTCGCGTTCGTCGGTATGCTCGTCGGCGATATACCTACCGCCTACGGTCTCTCCCCTTGGATCTCGCTCGTCCTCGGGAGCGGCATTCTGTTGGCGGTCTTGTTCTTCTACGGCAAGCCGGTCGGGACACCGCGGCGACAAGGAGAGGCCGCATGAAAACCACGCGACTGGGGGCGACGGGACTCGAGGTCTCTCGACTCTGTCTTGGCTGCATGACCTACGGCGACCCGAACTGGAGGCCATGGATCCTCGGCGAAGACGAGGCGCGCACGCACTTCAAGCGCGCGATCGAGCTCGGCTTCAACTTCTTCGACACCGCGGATATGTACTCGAAAGGCGTCAGCGAAGAAGTGACGGGCAAGATTCTAAAAGAGCTCGCGCACCGCGAGGACTATGTTCTCGCCACGAAGTGCTTCTTCCCGCTTTCCAAAGGCGCCAATCGCAGCGGTCTTTCCCGCAAGCACATCCTCGCGGCTTGCGACGATTCTTTGAAGCGGCTCGGCCACGACTACATCGACCTCTATCAGATCCACCGCCTCGACCATCGCACGCCGATGGAAGAGATTCTCGAGGCGCTCGACTCGCTCGTTCGCGCTGGCAAAGTGCGCTATTTGGGCGCGAGCAGCATGGCGGCGTGGGAGTTCGCAACGATGCTCTTCCTCGCTGACGTCAATGGCTACCACCGCTTTGCCACCATGCAGAACCACTTGAATCTCGTCTACCGCGAAGAGGAGCGCGAGATGATTCCGCTATGCCTCGAGCAAGGTGTGGGCCTGATCCCATGGAGCCCGCTTGCCCGAGGTTTTCTCGCCGGCAACCGGCGGCGTGAGGGAAAGGGAGACACGGCGCGCGGTAAAGACGATCCCTTTGCAGAAGACATGTATTACCGCGACGAGGATTTCGACGTCGTCGACGCCGTGGTCGACGTGGCCAAGGAGCTTGGAAAAAAGCCCGCTCAAGTCGCCCTCGCGTGGGCGCTCTCCGTTCCCGGCGTGGCCGCTCCCATCATCGGCAGCACCAAGATCTCGCAGCTCGAAGAGCTCGTCGAGGCTGTCGAGATCGAGCTCGATGATGAGCTCATCGAGCGCCTCGAGAAACCGTACCGTCCGCACCCTGTTCTTGGTCACAAACAACGGGGGCCGAGAGAGCTTTGAACCGCAGGGCGGCGCTTGGCACTCTGGCAGTCGGCGTGGCCGTCGGATGCGCGCCGCCGCCCAATGTCGACTGGCCTGCTTATCTTTGCGAACACGCTCCTTGCGCTAAATGCTCGTACTGGTGACCGGATCTGGCATTATCAATTCGTCCATCACGACGTCTGGGACCGCGACCTTCCTGCACCACCCAACCTGATCCGCCTGGGCGGTGTCGACGCGGTTGCGCAAATCACGAAATAGCGTCGGACCTCGAAGGCGAGGAAGTATGGCGACGCAGCCGCGGCCGACCGTTCCGTTCACGCCGCCGAGCCGCGAAGAAACGGCGATCTTTTAGGGTGTCGTGGGCGCCGCGTCTGCGCGTGTCTCGAGCCTTTGGCCCGCGTCGTCCGGTTCCGCTCCATCGAGAATGGCGCGCACGAATTGCAACAAGCGCGCTCCAGTAAACGGCTTCTCCAGCAGCCGCGTGCGATCTACGGGCATCTTGTCGTGCGAGAATGCGTCGTTGACGTAGCCCGAGATGAACAGGACTTTCAAGGACTCGTGCAAGGGCGTCATGCGCTCCACGAGCTTGGGGCCGCTCCCACCGGGCATCACGACGTCTGTGACGAGAAGGTCGATCCTGTGCGTCTCGGCGATCTCGAGCGCCGTCGCCGCGCGGTTCGCTTCGAGCACCTGATAACCCGCCGATTCCAGGATCGTTCGGGTCAGCTCTCGCACGCCGTCGTCGTCTTCCACGAGCAAGATCGTCTCTCGCCCGTCGAGCATCGGCGTCGCGACCGCCGCCTCGTCTGAAAGCTCCATGACTGCAAGTTCCACATGCGGCAAGCGTACGCGAAACGTCGAGCCTGCGAGCGGTTGACTCGCCGCGACGATTTCACCGCCGCTCTGAGTCACGATCCCGTATACCGTCGAAAGGCCCAACCCCGTCCCTGCTCCCGGTGCTTTCGTCGTGAAGAACGGGTCGAAGATTTTCTGCAGTGTTTCGGCGTCCATGCCGTCGCCGGTATCACTCACTGCGATCTCTGCCGAAGTCTGCAGACTGGTCGGCGACGCGTCCTCTCCGTCGACATCCACGTTGCGTGTTGCGATCTTCAACCGTCCACCGCTCGGCATGGCGTCGCGCGCGTTCACGACCAGGTTCATGATGACCTGTTCGATCTGCCCCGGGTCTGCCTTGACGGGCTTCAGGTCTGACGCGAGATCGATGACGAGCGTAACATCTTCCGAGATGAGGCGCTCGAGCATGCCTCTCATTTCGGCGATGACCCTGTTCAGGTCGATGACTCTCGGTTGCAGCACTTGCTTGCGGCTGAAAGCGAGCAGCTGGCTCGTGAGCGAGGCGGCCCGCCGGCCGGCTTTGGCGATTTGCTCGATCTGGCGGTCGGCTCCCGCCTTTCCCTTCCCCGCCAACAAGAGCTCGCAATAGCCGAGAATGGTGGTCAGGAGATTGTTGAAATCATGGGCGATACCGCCCGCGAGCTGCCCGATGGCCTCCATTCGCTGGGATTGTCGCAAGTGCTCTTCGTTCTCACGAAGTGCTACCTCGGCCTTTTCTCTTGCGATCTGGTGCTCACGTCGGCGGTTTTCGGCCTCACGCAAGTCCGCCGCAAAGGAAGCCACCTCGACCGCGAGCTCGCCGAGCTCGTCTCGACGCTCGAGCGGCAGTGAGGTCGTGAGCTCGCCTCTCTCGCGCAGATCAACGACCGCTTGACGCAACTGTACGAGCGGCCGAACGACTGCGCGATCGGCGGCGACACCGATGAGAATCAGCCCTACCGCTATCGCGAGCAAGAAAAAGATCGAGAGCGCCAGGAAAGCGCGGTTCGAAGTATCACTGATATCGCTGTCCTGAGTCAGTCGGAAACTTGCGATCTGGTCTCCCTCGAAGTTCGTGAGGCGCGCGATGGTGGCGGTGCGTGTTTGCGGCTGCGGCTCGGCCGCCGTATCCCTCTCCTCGAAAACGAGCTCGACCTTGCCCCCGACCGCGGCCGACACGTTCTTCAGGAACGCATCCGTAATCTGCCATCCAAGGATCACCGCGCCCTGGCCGGGCGGTTCGAAACCTCCCTTGCTCTCGATGGTGCCTGCCGTGAGCCAGAGCGCGTTTCCGCCGATGCGCCAGAGCATGTCCGTGCCGGGACGCTCGAAACCCATTCTCACGGGCGGTAAATCCCGAACGTTCTTGCCGCGCTCGAAAGCGACGGTCGGCGAGTCCGAGTACACGACATTGCCGTTTGTGTCGACGACCACGAGGACATCGAACGCAGTCTTTTTTAAGAGCCAATCGAGGTTGCCCTGTGCCCAACCGAGGTCGGGATGCTCGACGTAATCCACGAGCTCGTCCCATAGGGCCCAGTTGACGAGCCAAACGCTGAGCATCGTACGCCGTTCATCGAGACGCTCCTGCGCACGCTGGACCTGGCCCGTCCACTGCGCATCGGAATGACGGGAGATCGCGCCGCTCGCCAACGCTACGACCATGACGGCGCACCCGGTCACGACCATTAGGCCGGGCATGGCCCATGCAAAGAGTCTGCGACGTATAGAACGCGTTATCATCGGATTTTGGCGAAATTGTGGAACGCGCAATTCTAACGCTTGCCGCGCTTCCTTTGCGAGCGTCCCGCGTCTCCTATCGAGCCCGGCTAGTTCGTGGGCTCCCCCATGAACCGCTTCTTCGGCTCGACCAGCTTGACCGCCCATAAGCCCGAGGTGAAGTCGGCGAGAAAAATGGTGCCCTTGTAAGGCTGCACGCCCCAGACATTCGGTGCGTTCGGTGTGACGCTCTTGGGGTCATAGGGATGCCAGAACGCGATCTCCCGGCCTTGCTTATAGAGGTCGCCACGAAGCTCGCCGGAAATGTCGACGACACGGAGGCCGCCCCCGTAGTAGCCGATATAGAGCACGTCGTCCTCGACCCAGAGATTATGTGAGCCTGCTTCGGGGACTTGGTAACGCGCGACTTCCTTGGGCTCGTCCCATTCGTCCCATTCGATCACATGAATCCATCCCGCTGCCCGTTGCGGGGGCGCCCCTGGACGATCGTCCTTTGGGTAGGGAAAAGCTTCGTCGCCGGCAAAGGCGTAGAACTTGCCCGTCGACTGGCTCTTGTAGGGAAAGGCCGCGTGATTCCAGCCGCTCGGATAGGCGTAGCTTCCAAGCTTCACGGGATTGTTGGGCGCGCCCCCCTGGCCACCGCCGCCGACGTCCACAGCCACGACGCCGTCGTACCAGTTGGACGAATAGGCAATACCATCGACGACCCAAACGTCATGGACCCCGTGTCCCGGCGTGTCGAGCTCGAAACGTCCCACCCGGTAGGGATTCGTCGGATCCTCGATGCTGATGATGTCGTAGCGACGTCCGTTCGAGAGCGCGTAAACGTGCCCTTCATGGATGAAGATATTGTGTACGCCGCCGTTCAGTTGGTCGTCGTAGCGCGCGATGACACGCACGCCGTCGGTCGGGTTGCTGACGTCGAGGATAACGAGACCGTTCTTGCGATTGGAGGCACCCTCGCGGCTGATTATGGCGGTGGCGCCGTCTTCGGTGATCTTGACGTCGTTGACCGTTCGCGCGTCCACGCGTACGGTGTCCACGAGCTGAATAGAGTTGGGCTCGGTGACGTCCCAGAAATAGGCGTGGCCGTCGGCGCCCCAAGTGCCGGTCATGGCGTAGTCGCGCCCGTCCGGCGCCTCCCAGACCCATAGATCTGAGGTGTGACGATCGCGCACCGGCCCCTGGCCCAACACTTCGATTTCCTTGCGCACGTTCCGGGCTCGGGCCTTGATGGTCTTGCGGGCGACGTGGTTGCCCGCGACAGCGACGATCGTATGTAGTCCGGGACGCTCGGCGACGAAAGCGCCGTCTTCGTCGATCTGGGCCGTGGCGCCAGCCGCGATGATGCCCGCTTCAGGCCGTGCATAGGTCGCGAACTGCACAGGGTAGTCCGGAACGGCTTTGCCGTTTACATCGAGAGCTTTTGCTTCGAAGAAGACGACGTCACCCGTGCGAACGTCGTCGCCGCTCGCGATCAGCTCGAACGAGGTGACCGGGTCCGCCGCGACGTCGATGTCGATGTGGCCTCTCACGGATTCCGCGTGCGCCGTGATCCGCACCATGCCCGCTTTCTTGAAGGAGAGCGAGCCAAGCTCATCGAGGCTCGCAATGCTCTCGTCGCTGGTCTCGAGCCTTACCTCGACGTCGGGGCGATTGGCACCCGCCGTGTCGGTCACCCGGGTCTCGATAGGTGCCACGGTTCCGGCATAAAACGCCGATGGAAGCTCGACGAACTCGACGGAGGCTGCGGGCGGGTTCGGGATGGTCACGGGAATCTCAACTGTCAAGAGTGCGTCGGCGCGCCGATGGAGATCCTCGGGATCCTTTGGGAGCATCGCGATGAGCACATGTTCGCCGGGCCGGTAGGCCTCGACGTTCCCGGCGGGATTGATGCTTACGGAACGACGGCGTCGCGAAAAGAAAACGACGGGACGCTCGACAATATTGCCGTCTCTGTCGAGCACAGTGGCCACGAGCGTGGCTTTCTCGCCGACTTTCAGGTTTAGCTCGCTCGGCTCGACCTCGAGTGTCAACCTCGGCTCAGCGGGCTCCTCTTGCGCCCATACGGAGACGGAGACGAATAACAATATGAGTACGATCGCGGTCTGTTTCATTGTGCTCCCTTCCAAAAAATAATTCCGCCTGCCTGTTTGCCGACATCCGCGACGGCGACGCGTTCCTGTGATGCGAGGTCGTAGACCTCGACCGTACCCGGCTCACCTCCCACCCCTTCGAGCGTCACGAAAGCATATTTGTCGTCGTCCGAAACGGCGACCCCGTGCGGGATGCGGCGTGTCGTCTTGATGCGGGCGAGCTCCTCCCCCAAAGTGAGATCCCAGATCGCAACATAGGCGCCCGACTTGTAAGTGGCAATCAACAACTTGCCGTCGGAGGTCACCTCGAGGTTGTACGGGCCCATCCCGTCGCCGGCATCGAGCTTGCGCGCGACTTTCCACGCGACGAGGTCGATTTCGTAAATCACGTTGTCGCCGTTGCCCGCGACGTAGATGCGGTTTTCGGGCGTCGGGGCGGTTGCCCAGGTCGGCTTCACTTTCATCGACATCCGCCCGAGCAGGTCCTCATCTTCCGCTGAATCGAAGAGCGACAACGTCCGCGACACTTCGAACTTGAACGTGTCGATCTCGACGAGGCTGTCGCTCATCATGTTCACCGAGTAGAGGCGGGTGCCCTTCGCGTTCATCCGCGAGCCATGGGGCATGATACCGACGTCGATGCGCTCCACCTCCGTCATCGTGCTCGTCTCGACGACCGAGATGCTGCTCGGCTTCATATCGCCGTGCAGATCGAAGTTGACTGCGAAGAGAAGGCCCGTCGAGGGCGAGATGGATAGCGTTGCGGGAAACATTCCCACCGTGACGTCACCGAGCCACTCGTCGTCAGTCGTATCGAATTTATGGATGGAACCAAACGGCCTGCCGTGCGCGATCGACAAGAACCAGTACCGCCCGTTGGGCGAAACGGTGATGCCGTGGGGTCCCTCGGTCTCAGCAGGAAAGGCCCCGACCGAGATCGATTTGACCTCCGCCAAGCCGCTGGGACCGTAACGCAATTTGTGAACGGTGTCGTCCGACTCGGCGCAGACATAGACGAAGTAATTTCGTTGGGGCCGGTCGGCCGCCCGCGCATTCGTGGCGCCGGCGAGTCCAAGAACGATCGCAAGGATGGTGCTTTTCAATGCGCTTCCTCCAACGCTATTAGTCTCACAGACGAAACACGGTCGCAATCGGGTGATCCGCTGCGCTATCCTGCGCCGTGCTTCCCGATTACTTAGCCTCGGGGCTCGACGTAATCCTCGTTGGCATCAACCGGGGCTTCGTTCCGCCGAAAAAGGCCACTTCGCGGGCCCAGGCAACAAGTTCTGGGACCTGCTCAAAAACTCCGGCCTGACGCCTCTGACGTTAAAGCCGCTCCATTATAGAGAAGATGGCGACCTTCGGGTACGGGATAGGTCTCACGAATATCGTCGCCCGACCCTCGAGCTCGAGTTCAGATCTAGGCCCCGAAGACTACGAAGCCGGCCGCCGCACCCTCCGAGCAAAAATAGAACGCTACCGCCCAAAAGTCACCGCCTGCATAGGCATCACGGTTCTAAGAGAGCTATGGCCCGAAATCTCGACCAACCCCAAGCCCAAAAAGTTGGAGTGCGGCCACCGTCCCGAAACAATAGGCAAGACCGCCTTGTTCGTGCTACCAAACCCAAGTGGCCGAAACGCCCACTACTCGTACACCCAAATGCTCGACTGCTGGAAGAAACTAAAGAGTCACGGAAACCCAATAAGATCCGTCTAGAGAGCATCCTGAATGCTGAATCCTGAACATGCCTGAACTTCCCGAAGTAGAAATCTGGCGCGAAAACCTGGAGCGCTGGATCGTCGGCCGCCGCATTCTTGGCGCAAGCGTTGGTGATGTGCTCCTCCGCGGCTCGCAGCCGCGCCGCAAGGTCGAGGCCGCGCTCGTCGGGGCGACAATCCAGAAGATCTCGCGACGAGGCAAATTCTTGCTGTTCGACCTCGGTGCTCGCCGACCCGAGCTCCTCGTCCACCTCGGGATGACGGGCACCTTCGAGCGCGTTGCGCGAAAGGCCCGCCTTCCCAAGTTTACGCGCGTTGTCCTTCTGCTTTCCCGCGGAGAGCGGCTCGCGTTCCTGGATGTGCGCCGCCTCGGCCAGTTCCGGCTCGTTAACGAAAGAGAGCAAAAGCGCCTCGACGCGCTCGGCGTCGAGCCTTTGAGCCGGGAGTTCACCGCAAAGCGTCTGCGGGAGCTCACGCAAAAATCGTCACGATCCATCAAGTTGCTCTTGATGGATCAGAAGCGTATCGCCGGTATCGGCAACATACAGGCCGCGGAAGTACTTTTTCGCGCGCGCATTCATCCGGAGCAACCCGCGAATACGCTCACGCAGGGCGAAGTTGGACGTCTCGCACGCTCCGTCCGAGGCTCGCTCAGAAGTGAGATCGAACGCTCCCGGTCCGAGACACTCACCTATCTTCAGGCCGGTGGCGAGAACCTTTTCGTCGTGTACGGCCGTTCCGGGAAACCGTGCTCACGCTGCAAGACACCCATCGCAAAGCTCGTCCAGGGCGGACGTTCGACTTACTATTGCCCATCCTGTCAGTCCAGCCCGAAGAGGAAATGATATGAAACGCGACAATCTCAGCCCGTCGACCCGGGCCATTCACACGAACGAAGAAGGGCCGCGAAGGAACCAGCCCGTGGCACCGCCGATCTATCTCTCGGCGACCTTCGAGTCCAAAGACATCGACGAGCAGGTCGCGCTCGAAGAAGCGAAAGCGGACACGTTCTACACACGATACGGGAACCCGACGCTTTCGCTCGCGGAGCGCGTCGTCGCGGAGCTCGAATCCGCGGAGGCCGCCGCCGTCTTCGGTTCGGGAATGGCCGCCATTACGACGTCGCTGCTCGCGCACCTGAAGCAGGGCGACCACGCTGTGGTGCAACGCGAAGTCTATGGTGGCGCCCATCGATTCGCCCTCGAGCTTCTTCCCCGATATGGCATCGAGGTGAGCTGGTTCGGCGCGACGGAGCCCGACGGTTTTGAAAAGGCCATTCGGGACAATACTCGGGTCGTGTACCTGGAATCGCCGACGAACCCGACGCTGAAGCTCGTTGACATCGAGCGGATCGTGAGTGTCTCTCGGGAGCGCGGTATCGTATCTTTCATCGACTCGACCTTCGCGACCCCGCTCAATACCCGCCCGCACGAGCTCGGCGTCGATGGGGTCTTGCACTCGGCGACGAAATATCTCGGTGGGCACTCCGATTTACTAGCGGGTGTCGTCGCCGGCTCACGAGAGCTTGTCGATCGGGTGAAGTCTTTTCAGCGCGTGCTCGGGGGCAACCTGGATCCTCATGCCGCCTACCTCCTCATCCGGGGAATGAAGACCCTGGGCCTTCGTGTGCGCCAGCACAATGACACCGCCCTTGCGATCGCTCACTTTCTGAAGGAGCACGACAAAGTCGAGGCCGTGCACTATCCGCTTCTTCCATCGCACCCGCAATACGAGCTGGCCAAGCGTCAGATGCGTGGCGGCGGGGGCGTTTTGAGCTTCGAAGCTCAGGGCGGGCTCGAAGGAGCTAAACGCTTTTCGAACGCGGTTTCGCTCATCCGGGTGGCGCCTAGCCTTGGTGGCGTGGAGTCGCTGCTCTCCATCCCCTGTTTGACATCGCATGCGATGCTGAGCTCCGAGGAGCGGGAGAAAGCCGGCATCGCGGACGGTCTCGTGCGGCTAGCCGTCGGGACGGAAGAGGTTTCTGATTTGCGGGCCGACCTCGAGGAGGCCCTCTCCGCCGTGTAGATGTTGGAATTTACTTGACAGAACTGCTATCTTGAGGTTGACTTCAGTTCTCTAGTGAAGGCCCCGGGGTCGTGTGCCAGGCTCTCCCCCCTGAAGGAAGTCATCTCTCTAAGTTCCACGACCGCTCGGGCTCTAAGCTCATGCTGTTCGAGGAGGAAACCTTAATGAAATACCGTCAAAGAGGCTACCGGGACGACGAATATAGTCGCGACCGCGAGGAACGTCACCGGCCGGAACGACCTCCCGACCTCGGTAACCGGGAGCAAACCCGGTCACTGAGACATGCCATCGATCGGGAAACGGTCATCGTGACCCGATGTGCGAGTTGCGGGCATCAGGTCCCGACGAGCCAGCTCGAGGTGGATCACCACTCCACTTGCGCGAAATGCGGGATACCTCTCCACTCGTGCCGGCATTGCAAACGGTTCGATCCCGACGCGAGGTTTCAGTGTCGGGAGAAGATCGAAGTGCGGATCGCCGACAAAGGCGCCGCGAACCATTGCGAGCTTTTCAAGCCTGTGCAGTCGTTAGACGCTACCGGGCGTCGGGCCAATACCACCATAGACGCGCGCAGCGCTTTTCACGATTTGTTCAAATCCTGAGCGGAGCTTCGCGGGTGCTCGACCGGGTGCTCGTTCCCGAGGGGACCTTTCTCATGGGCTCGGCGGGGCGATTCGACAGCGAGGAGCCGCGGCACCAAGTCTTTGTCGCTGCCGTGGACATGGCGACGACACCCGTCACGAACGCGAACTATCGCGCCTATCTGAAGGAAACGGCCTCTGACGCGGCCGTGCCAGCATGGCTCGACACGCCGGGTTTCGATCACTCGGACCAACCCGTCGTCGGCATCAACTGGTATGAGGCGCGCGCTTATTGCGACTGGCTCGCCGTGAAGAGCGGCCTCGCGATTCGTCTCCCCACCGAAGCCGAACGTGAGAAAGCTTCGCGAGGCGGAGTCGAGGACCAGCTGTTCCCGTGGGGCGACGCGATCGAAGGTGGCGGTCACACCTGTCTCGAGGGACCGCTCGAAGCTCCGGAGCGGGTTGCCACGACGCCGCCCAACAGATATGGCTTGTACAACGTTGCCGACACCGTTCACGAGTGGTGTCTCGACGCCTATCATGCCGACTTCTACCAGGTCTCGCCGTCCGCGAATCCGTGCGCCTTTGGCGGCGCGCGGCGCGCCGCCCGCGGTGGCTCCTGGCGGCATCAAATCGTCGTTACCGCTTGCGCGGCGCGCAGCAGCCTGCCGCCCGATTTCCACTATGCGGATTTTGGCTTTCGCTGGGTGTCTGACCTGACGTGATCTACGCGGGCTGCTCCGGCTACAGCTTCAAGGAATGGGTCGGCCATTTCTATCCTCCGAAGACAAAGCCGAAAGACTATCTCGAACACTATGCGACGAAGCTCAACAGCGTCGAGATCAACCACACGTTTCGCCGCTTCCCGAGAATCGAGGTCATCGAAGAATGGGCGGCGAAAACGCCGGAGCGTTTTCGCTTCTCGTTCAAGATGCATCAGAGCGTGACCCATAGGGCGCGTCTCAAAGATGTCGGTCGCTCGGTCTCGGACTTTCTCGACGCGCTCAAGCCGCTCGAGAAGCGCCTCGGCGTCGTGCTCTTTCAACTCCCGCCTTTTTTCAAGCTCAACCACGAACGTCTCGACAGCTTTCTAGGCGAGCTCCCGCCGGGTTTTCGCTACGCGATGGAATTCCGTCACGCGTCCTGGAGAGAGCCCGCGGTCGTCGAAAAATTGAAAAGCGCGGGAATCGCGCTCTGCGCCTCCGAGCTCGAGATCGACGCCACCGAGATCGTGCAGACCGCACCGTTCGTCTATCTGCGTCTCAGAAAACCGCCGCCATATACGGACGTGGAGATCGACACCCTGCGCTCGCTCGTGCGGGAAGCGGTCGGCGGCGCGGAAGACATATACTTTTATGCCAAACACGACGATGTGGGTGTCGCTCCGGAACAGGTGGAGCGCATCGTCATAACTTGAAGGTCGGGTTTTGCGTTAGACTTCCATCGAGAGCTGCCTCCCAAGAAGGTCCAGCCGAAGGAGGGTCCATGTATTCTGAACAATCCATGACCATGCCGGTCGCGGCGCTCGAAACCGATCGGCGGGCGACGTTTCTGACCCGCACTTATTCGCACTTGCTCGGCGCGATTCTCGGGTTCACCGTGCTCGAAGTGATGCTGTTCACGAACGGCTTGGCCGAGCCCATTGCCCGTACCATGCTCGGGGGGAGCTGGCTCGTTGTTCTAGGGGCCTTCATGCTCGTGAGCTGGCTCGCGAGCCGCGCCGCGATGAATGCCACCTCGTTGGCCACGCAATACGCCGCACTCGCTGGTTTCGTTGTCGCCGAGGCCATCATCTTCGTGCCGCTTCTCTATATCGCGAACACCACGGCTCCTGGCACCATCCAGAGCGCGGCCCTCGTGACGATGATGGGCTTCGTCGGCTTGACCGCCGTCGCGTTCTCGACGCGGAAAGATTTCAGCTTCCTCGGCGGCACGCTGCGCTGGATCGGCGTCATGGCGCTCGTCCTCATCGTCGCCTCCGTGATCTTCGGCTTCGAGCTCGGCACGTGGTTTTCGATCGGGATGGTGACCTTTGCCGGCGTGGCCGTGCTCTACGACACGTCCAACGTGCTGCACCACTTCCCTGAGGACCGCTACGTGGGCGCCGCGATGCAGCTATTCGCTTCCGTGGCGCTGATGTTCTGGTATGTGTTGAGGATTTTTCTGGGGAGCCGCGATTAGCCTCTACCCGCCAGAACCGTTCTTGGGAGCAATACCCGGAAAAAGCGCTGCGTCTTTTCTTATCCCCACCTCTCCTTGCTTTTCAGCGGCGTTTTTAAAAGCAAGGGGATGTTGGGATAAGAACGGGGATGTGGGGATGGAAGGGAGAAAGGGTTTTGGTCGCGGGATCTTTCTACGGTTTGATTTTGATTTGATCGAGGAGGTCTTTGTTGCTCTTCGTTTTTTTCATCTTGTCGAGGAGCAGCGACATGGCTTCGGTTGGTTTGAGGCCGGCTAGAGCGCGGCGTAACAGTTGGACCTTCGGGAGCTCTTCTGAGTCGAGAAGAAGTTCTTCGCGACGGGTGCCGGAGCCTGTGATGTCGATGGCGGGAAAGATGCGCGACTCGGCGAGCTTGCGGTCGAGCACGAGCTCCATGTTGCCGGTGCCCTTGAACTCCTGAAAGATCACTTCGTCCATCTGGCTTCCTGTATCGACGAGAGCGGTGCCGAGAATGGTTAGGCTTCCGCCATCTTCGACGTTGCGCGCAGCGCCGAAGAATTGGCGCGGGAACTCGAGCGCTCGGGAGTCGATGCCGCCGGACATTGTTTTGCCTCGGCCTTTTTGCTCGCGATTGCTGGCGCGTGCGAGTCGGGTGATCGAGTCGAGCAGGATCACGACGTCGTCACCCATCTCGACTTGACGCCGCGCGCGCTCGAGCACGAGGCGCGCGATGCGTATATGGTTGGCGCTCGTTCCGTCCGAGGTCGAGGCGACGACCTGCGCGTTGACCGTGCGGCGCATGTGTGTGACTTCTTCGGGGCGCTCGTCGATCAGGAGTATGTAGAGATGGCTCTCGGGGTAATACTCGGCGATGGCGCAGCCGATCTGTTCGAGAAGGATCGTCTTGCCGGTCTTGGGGGAGGCCACGATGAGCCCGCGCTGGCCGCGACCGATGGGCGTGATGAGATCGACCACCCGCATCGAGAGCGGGTCTTCCGGCTTCTGGGAGAGCCGCAGCCGGTCGTCCGGATGCTCGCTCACGAGCTCTGAATAGGGGCGTACTTCGGGGAGCTCCCTCAGCTTGAAGCCGTTGACGGTGTCGACGGCCGTGAGCTCGCGATGCGGTGGACCGCCGCGGCGGTTGTTCCGCCGGCGGGCCATTCCCGATGGACCCTCGATGAACTGGCCCTCTTTCAGGAAGTACTTGTTGACCAGGCCGTTAGGGACGCGAACGTCCTCGGGGCTGGGGAGAAAATTCTTTTCGATTTGCCGGAGATGGCCGTTACCTTGCTGTTCCAGCTCCAGCACACCTTCAGCTGCAATGGGAGGCGCACTTTGACGAGTCATAGACCTTTTTCTTTTTACTTTTGGCTCGTTGGGACCAACAGCGTCTATCATCAGGAAGCTGTCGCGTCGCAACTATCGTCCCGCCAGAACAGCCGGGACAGAGAGTTCCAAATGAAACTCTCGCCAGCTATGCTAGCAGATTCCGAGCGCAAGCGAAAGCCCGAAGTCCGAACGTTCTCAAAAGGTCCGAACGGGGTAGGGAGTGACACATATGACACGAGCCCGAGTAACCAAGTCCAAGAAATCTTCATCATCTACTGCGAAACAAAAACTCCGCGCCTTCGTTCTCATTCAGACCGTGCCGGGACGCGTCGGGGCGATCATCCGCTCACTCGAGCGAATGCCCGCCGTCGGAACGATCGACCCGGTCACAGGTCCTTACGACATCATCGCGCTACTCGAGGTCGACGACATCCGTGAGATCTCTCATCTCGTCGCCGGTACCATCGGCGGCATGCGGGGCGTGACCCGCACGACCACGCTGATTTGTACCTGAGCGCATGCGCGCATCTTGGAGATACGTTGCCGTCAAACGTGGCCGACGCCTGGGCCATAGGCGGTTAGCCAAGTGGCCCACGGCCGCGAAGCTCATCATACCCGATTTCGAGAGCAAACCGATCTCGGAAAATGGTGCGTTCAAAATTCCCAGCCGTTCGAGCCGAAGCTCTGTTGTTCGGTTCACGTGGCGTAGAAAATCCGGAAACTGTCGGAGCACCGGATGCTCGTCGCTCGCGCGCCGTTCGACCGCCCGCGCCAGAAGACCTATGGCCACGAGTGACCAAAGCGACAGTCCGAGAAGACGGCGGCGGTCGCGCGGTTTCTCCTGAAGCGCCTTGATCGTCTCCGATTCTCCGAAGGCAACGTGGCGTTCTTCCTGCCGCGTCGCCCGCTGCAGAATCGATCGGATCTGCCCGTGCTCGAGCGTATCGATGAGCCCGTAGAGCACCGTGAGCACATAACCTTCGCCGAGCGCCATCTCGAGACACACATGCTCGTTCCAGTCATCAGACATCATGCCCGTCGAAAGAAAACGCACCGCGGGATGAGCGGGCCCTGGAGTGGCGGAGAGAATCCCGAAGATCTCGAGAAACCGATCTACGTGCTGCAGCTCTTCCACCGCTTGGCGCGCAAGAAAATTCGCAGCATCGAGAGTAGGTGCCCGATAAAGCCAATGCCCAACTTGGATCCCCGTCACTTCACCGTAAAGAAACTGATCGAAAATCCAAACGAGCAACTCCCGATCCCGCTCCACATCAAACCGCGCCCCGCCAAAATCAAAAGACATCTCTTCCCGGGTAAGAACCATAGGCGGCACTATGCTCATGACCGGATTGTCCCGAAGCCGAAGACCCCGGTCAAGTGGGAGGGGTAGCTGGTAGCTGGTAGCCGATAGCTGCTACGATACGCGGGTTATGTCCGACCTCAACGGAACCATGGTGGAGTTCGCCGCCAATGGCGGCACTGCAAGCGGCTATTTGACTAAACCCGAGAGCGGCGAGGGCCCCGGCGTCGTCGTGATTCAAGAGTGGTGGGGTCTCGTCGGCCACATCAAGACGGTGGCGGATCGGTTCGCGTCGGCGGGCTACGTCGCGCTCGCTCCGGATATGTATCACGGTGAAGCGACGAAGTCCCCGGACGATGCTGGCAAGCTCATGATGGCTTTGAACATCGACTCCGCGGAGAAGGATTTACGCGGCGCGGTGGATTACGTCGCGAGCGCATCCACCAGCGAGAAGATCGGTGTCATAGGCTTTTGCATGGGCGGCCAGCTCGCGCTCTTTGCGGCCAGCAAGAACGACCGCATCGGCGCCTGCATCGACTTCTACGGCATCCACCCGAACGTGCAGCCGGATTACGCGCAGATGAAAGCGCCAGTGCTGGGTCTATTTGCGGAGAATGACGCCTACGTTAACCCGGATGTCGTGAAGGAGCTCGAAGGGAAGCTGAAGGCAGCGGATGTGTCCACCGATTTTCACATCTATCCGGGTGTCGACCACGCGTTCTACAATGACGAGCGCGACGTTTACAACCTTCCCGCGGCCACGGATGCGTGGAACCGCGTCCAGGACTTCTTCGGCAGGCACCTCAAGGCTTCTTAGATTCCTGCGCCATCCGACCGAGGTTTCGCACTTTACGCGCGAGCGCGAGAACGAGTTTTACCTCACGCGGCGTCAGCCCGGCGCGTCCGAAGAGCTCGCGCCATTCCGCGAAACGCGGTCCTACGTTGTCCGCCGTAAAAAAGTTGACTTCGAGGAGCGCTTCTTGGAGCTTCTCTAGCGCTGGCTCGACGTCTTCGAAAGGAGCTCTCTCCCGCGGTGTTTGCTCGGGTGCTTGCGCAAGATTGACCTCGTAGCCCGTGATCATCACGGATTGGGCCAAGTTGAGCGAAGGCTGCCGCGGATGGGACGGGATGGCGACCCGGCGCTGGCAGAGTCTCAGATCGTTCTCCGTGAGACCCTGGGACTCGCATCCAAAGACGAGCGCGACGGTCGCGCTACCATCGAGTGCGGCGATCTCGGCCGCCATCGCCCGAGGTGTTATCGGCTTTACGCGCATCCCGGAACGTCCGGACAAGCCCGCGACATAGACCGCGCCCTCGAGCGCTTCGTCGAGGCTCGTGAACTCGCGCGTCGTCTCCAAGATATCTTCGGAGCGCCACGCCATGCGCCAAGCCTCGAGGGTGCGCCAATCGCAGGGAGCGACGAGGTCGATGCCTTCGAGGCCGGTATTCGCGACAACGCGCGCGACGGCGCCGACGTTGCCCGCGTTTTCGGGGCGAACTAGAACGACGCGGACTTTTGGCATAATTGGAGTCTCCATTATGGTGGATGAGCGACCGTTCGAGAACGTGAAGCGTGGAGCGGGGGCCTTTTGGCTTCCTCGGCGCAAGTGGCGCGAGCTCGTTTTCATCGGCGCTCTCGTTCCCGACGGAGATTTCTTCGTGCGAGAGCCTGCGCGGCCTATGCCGGTCTTTCGCGACCCCGATCTCTTTCCCGAAGGCGTTCGGTTTCGCGTGATTTTCGAAGACGACGAGCAAGTACGGATCGAGCGGGTTGACTAGTCCCTACGCTGACCCGTCAGAAATGAAGGTTTGGTTTCATGTTCTGAAGCAAATTCTTTCTTATCCCCCCATCCCCTCCTATCCCCACCTCTCCTTGCTTTTAGCGGCGTTTTTAAAGGCAGGGGGGATGTGGGGATAGGAGGGGATGTGGGGATGAGAATTGGCTCTGTGGTTTAGATTTAGGCTCTAACCCATCAGAAACGAGGATTTTGTTCACACTTTCGAACTTCGTGCAGCACAGCCTGCGGTCGCAGCCA
>SMYC01000073.1 GCA_004356105.1 Acidobacteriota bacterium
CGAATCACAACCGCCTCGTCCCCAACAATCCGATACCGAACGTCGTCCTTACGCCTAAGAACAACCGACCTATCGAGCATAAACACTAACTCCCTGTAGCTGCAAAAAAAAATTAGAAGATCAATATCAAGAAAAGCATGACACCAAGACGCAAGGACGCAATTAGAATACCCCTTCCCCTGCGTTTTTTTTCGTCCTTTTCTCTCTCTTTTCTTTTCTTTTCTTTTCCTTTGCGACTTTGCGCCTTTGCGTTACGCTTTTCTTAATATTGATCCAAACATTGCTCTTCCAATCACCCTGCCAGTTTCCTTTCGAGAAGAGGCCAAAACGTCCCATCCCGCCGAAAAGTCAAAACGCGCTGCGGAACACGCCCCGCGAGCGCCGCGAGGTTTGTACAAAGCGTTTCGGTCCGGTGCGGATCGCGGTTGATATAGGGCGAGGATGCCATGAGTGAAGCGAGGGTCTCGGCTTCGCCCATCGTCCTCACGCCGTCTTCTGTGCCTTGTTCCAGGCGGTAAATGGCGTTCAACGTGTGGCGCGTCGGCGTGCGGGCGCCTTCGTCGCCGAGAAAAGGGCTTCCCACGACGTCGAGGCCCCCACGGGCGTTCGGAAGGACGGGGTTCAAATCATCGCTCAAGACAGCGCGACCGGAGTCGAGCGCTAGCCGCGAGACGGTCGACTTGCCTGCGCCGGAAGGGCCAACGAATAGCCAAGCCGAGTCGTCTTCCACGATGGCAGCACTGTGAAACAACCCGCCTCCGAGATCGAGCGCCGCGTAGGCGACGAAGATCCGCAAGAAGTTCTCGAAAGCGCTGTGAAACAAATCGTGCTCTTCCGTCGCGACCCAAAGCGCGGCGCGCAGCTCGGGCAGGAGCTCGAGTCGCGCCATGAGATCCAATCCCGCCATCGAGAGCGACTTCGCGGAGTAATCGAACTCGAGGTCGTACTCCCAGCGGTCGAACTTGATAAAGAGGGACGCCGGCGCGCGGTGCACGAGCAACTCCATGTCCACGCGGTCCGGATCTTCGATGACGAAGCGGGGCCACAAGCTTCGGATGGTGTGTTCTTGAGCGGCGCTGAGCCCGCATACGAGAAACCGCTTGTTCAAGACCCCGAGCGATAGCTCGCGGGTTCCCCACGACTCTCCGTCGAAACCAACGGGAAACAGGTCTGGGTCTTCCAGATAGCGAGCGCCGAAAGGCGCAGTTTTAGAGGCAGCGAGATTCATAGCCACGCACTTATTACGATGTAATTTGAATGTGCCTAGATTCTAGCAGCTTTTGCGGCCATCCGGCGATGCGAGAAGCGGTTGAGTGCGCGTTTCCCGCCGCACAACGCGGCCTATTCCCCTCTTGACGAGCGCGGCGGCTCTAGTTACGAATCTGGCCCATCGAAGCGGATAAGCGAGCGGCCACGCCCAACTAGGCACCGAGGGGTAGCGGAAGCGCATGTAGCTCACCGAGGGTAGAACGAGAGCGCAAACGAGCGCCCAACGGGCGTGCCAGGGTAGTGTGGTGAGCTCGTTAAAAACGCGCTCGGGCTCGTCCCGGCCGTCCCGCCGATGAAGCTGCGCTGTCTGCGGCAGCAGCGGTCGACTGTCGGTAAACTGCGCGAGCGGCTCGGGCAAATCGACAGCCAGGCGTCGGTGCACATCGCGGGCCGTAGCGGCCAGCGCGTCGCTCCAGCCAAGAGCGCGCGCATCGGCGAAGAGCAACTCCCAATCCATGGTGGACGAGGAGGCAAGCAGCGTGAAATCGACGAGCCACAGGAGTGGGATCTCTTCGTCGTAGTGTTGAAGCTTCATGTGTGCGGCTAGATAAGCGAGATGCGCCGTTTCCGAAAGCCTCGCATAAGGGGCGTCGCTTCTCACCGTATTGTCGCGAAGCCAATCGTAATGGGGTGCGCGCTTGTCGCCGGGACCTCCGACTAGCGACCAATGGAGATCGATGGCGATGTTGTCCCGAGCCCCACCGATGAACAACTTCGCGTGGCGGGTCTTCCGCGAGAGCCCCGGCTTCATTTCCGGCGCATAGGGGCGGTAGCCGAGCTCCGTCAATGTAGCCTCTGCCGCGTCGCCCTGCTCGGGCGCCACACAGAGGTCGATATCGCTCATGGGACGGAGCGCGACGCTTGGATAGACGTTGGTCGCGAGGTCCGCGCCTTTCACGGCGATCGTCTGGATCTTCCGTGCCGAGAGGGCCTCCGCTGCCGTGCCGAGAGCGTCCAATAAGTCGACGTTTCGGCCCGCGCTCGCGTAATAAGCTTTGCGGAAGTGGCGGCGCTCATCTTCTGGAACGGTGTCTGGCCATCCGAGACGGTCGAAGCAGTAATAAAGGAGGGGAGAGAGCCGCTCGACCTCGGAGCGCGCAAAATAGTCGGAAGGCGCGCCCTCTGCGAGCTCTTTAGCGCATGCTCTCGCGAGCCTGTCGAGCCCGTGTGCAGCCACCGAAGGCATCAGGCGATTAACTGACCTTTCGCGCCGTGTCTTCGCCGTAAGTCCCGTACTCGTAGCTGTGATAGCTGTAGTAGTAGTTCTGGGCGTAGTCCGCGAGGTTCACGTCGTTCAAGATGACCCCCGTGACCTTGCCACCAACGCGATCAATCAATTCGAGGCTCTGGCGTACGGCATTTCTAGAAGTGTGTCCGCTCCGGACGACGAGGAGGTTGGCGTCGGCGCGTACGGTGAGAATGTGAGAGTCGAAAACAGGTAAAAGAGGCGCTGAGTCCAGCAGCACGTAGTCGAAAAGCTGTATGCACTGCTCGAGCGTCTCCTCCATCTTGGTCGAGCCGAGAAGCTCGGCGGGAGTCGGGCTGGCGGGGCCCGCGAGCAGCACATAGAGATTCGGGATGAGTGTCGAAAAAACACATCCCTTCTCGATTGACGTTTGTCCCGACAGGACGCTCGAAAGGCCGACACGGTTTTTGAACCGGAAGACCTTGTGGAGCTGCGGGTTGCGGAGGTCCGCGTCGATCAAAAGAACCTTCTTGTCGAGATCGGCAAGCGAGGTTGCGAGGTTGCAAGCGACGAACGTTTTGCCGGCGTTCTTGTCCGGACCCGTTACGAGAACGGTTCGCGGCGGGCGGCCGGGCGTCGACAGCAAAAGTGAGCCGCGCAGAAACTTGAAGCGCTCCGCGATCAGCGACATGTCTTCCTTGGCACGGGAAGCGATTTTGGTGCTCTGCGACAAGGCGAGCGCTGAGCGTGTCTGGCTCATGTTCTTGCCGTGCTTGTCGGTGTCGCGAGCCATCGAGCTGGCCGCAAGAGCGTCCCAGCGCGAAGCGGTGTCCGAATCGAGTCGAGGGACCATCCCCATATAGGGAAGCGGCACGTGCCGACGTAGATCCTCGATCGTGTAGATACTCGTTTCCCAGTAGTCGAGGAACAGTGCGAGTCCGAGGGCAAGGGCGATACCGACGACGCTGCCGAGTAATAGGCTTCGCGAAAGCCTCGGACCGGTGGGTACTTTCGGAACGAGTGCCGCCTCCACGATGCGCACGTTGACGGGCTCCCGCTCAAAGAGCTCGGCGCTGAGACCCGTCTCCGATTGCCGGCGTAACAACTGCCGCAGCATGGAGCGTTGGTTGTCGATCCCGGCTTTGATTTGGGTGTAGTTGGTCGTGAGCTTACTGAGCTCCTGAGCCTCCTTCTTCTGAGATTCGACTTCCGCGAGCAGAAGGTGCTCACGCTCGACAGCGGCCCGATATTCGACTCTAGCCTTCGCCACGACCTCGACCGCCAAAACGTTACGCTCAATTTCGATCCGGCTCTTGATGTCGGTGAGGCCTTCGCGGGCGCGACGCAGATCCGGCCAGTCGTCCTTGAATTTCGCGGTGAGCTCGGCGACCTGGCCTTCGAGCACGCCCCGTTGCTGCACGAGCCCTTGGACGGTCGGGTTCGCGAGAACCGCAGGTAGCGTTTGCCTGTCGGCCGCCCGAAGACTCGTATAGTTGGCTTCCGCGCCAGCTCGCGCCGTGCGCGCGACGGCGACGGCGCCGTTCAGATCCTGGAGCTGGCGCATGACGAGGAGCTCTTTTTCGTCGACCATCATCAGGTCTTGGCGTTGGCTGTATTCCTGCAGGCGCTGCTCCCGCTCTTGAATCTCGACCTGTATTTTCTCGACTTGCTCGCGGATGAATCCAGCGGTGTCCCGAGCGAGCGTCGTTTCTTTCTCCATGCTGAACGTCATGTATTGTCGAGCGAGCGCATTGGCGAGGTCCGCGGCGACCTTGGGCTCCGTGCTCGTGAACTTCAGTTCCATGAGCTGCGTATTACGAATCTGCGTGACCTGAAGCATTCCCGCCACTTGCTCCGCGAGGTCCTCTAGCGTTTGCTCGTCGGCTGTATGTGTCTTGTCGCCTCCAAAATGGGGGTGCTCCCAGAGACGAAGGTGCTTTACGATGCGCCGCGAGAGATTGCGGCTCATCAAAACGCGCTGCTGGGTGGGGTAGAACTCGTCGTAGCCGCTCCAATAGTCCTGCACCATCACGTCTTGGACAAGATTGATCCTTCCGCGATCGATCTGGAGAATGGTGGTTGCGCTATAGACCGGCTGGCGCATGAGCGCTTTTACCGCGGTGTAGGACAGGACCGAAATGAACACCGCGAGGATGACCCAGCGGCGCTTCAAGATGATGTACCAATAGTCCCTCAGGTGCGTTTCTGATTCCGGAGGATGGAAATCGACCCGCTCCGGCTCGGAAGTCGGCGTTGGTGGAGGAGCCCAATTTGCGTTGGACCCCTGTTCGCTCTTTTTCAACTCCATCTCGTTGAACCTACTGAATCAAGACGCTCGGTTGAGACGCGGTCTTAAAACGTGCTGTGTTTTGGATCTCCAATTGAAGTACGAAAGTGGACTCCGCTTCGCATGGAAGCAATCCGTGTGCCAGGAAGGTGCTCTATCGCAACCTGTTGTAAATAAGTTAGTTGTGCGACGAGCTAAAGATGTAGCGTGGTGAATTTACCGCACTCGATGTACGTTGTTGTGGTACATGTAGCTAGCGCTGATGCACGGTCAGAGCAATCGCGACCCGAGCGCCCGCGGCGTCTTCGACCACGATGTCGAGCTTCTCGTGTGCTTCGTCTGCCTGGATCTGGATCTCGATATGCTCCGGGCTGCGCACGTTCGTCGACAGGACGAAAACCCCCTCGGCGGTGATGGAGACTTTGGCGTCATCGGGAAAACCCTCCCCGAATAGGCCCAGAGTCGTCGGTGGGCCGACCTCGATAGTAGTCGGTATGACATAACGGACCGAGAACGCCGCGCGCGGCGCCGCCGGCTCCGGTTCCTGTTGCTGGAGCTGCAGGCGCACGGCTTGGCTATCGTCCATTCCATCAAATGGCGAAACGCGCACTTTGGGATCGGGGCCGTGGCTGGCTGAGACGGCAGGACCCGGGCTCCCGATGCTTCCGAGCCACATCACGATGAGCCCCATGAAGAGAATCGCGACGCCGGCGAGGACCCACATTCCCTTGGAGGACGAGGCAAGTGTACTTGGAGTCGTCGCGAAAACCGGTGGTGTTTGAGGGGAGCTCGTCGTGCCTCCTAGCGAAGGCGTGTAGCCGAAGCTCCCTTGCGGTCGCCCTCCTGGGCTTCCCATCTGAGAGCGATCCGCGGCGCGCGCACCGCCCACGGTCGCGGCCCGTTTGCGCGCTTCCGCATTGCGACGATACCACCGCGCTTCCATGGATTCGGGGTCCAGCGCGAGAAATGCGTTGGCTTTTTCGGTAACGAGGTCGGACTCGCCCTGGCGATGGGCGTCGCGCATCGCAGTCAGAAGCGCCGACGCTTTTTTCCTGGCATTGTTGCTTAACCGCTGACGTCTCAGCCTCTCCTCGCTCGAGGCGAGATAGTGCAGCGACATCGCGTGAACGGGCACTTCGTCGAGCACTTGGCTCATCTTGGAAACGCAGTCCTCATATTCACCTTTGCCGTAGGCTTGGACGCCGAGCTGAAAAGTCTGTTCGAGCAGATCCGCCTGGGCGGCGACGTTGGACCACTGCGACACCCGGGGAGCGACCGACACCGCCACACTTTCCCGACGTTCTTTGGTGATCTCGACATCTTCGTCCGCGAGCACGGGCGGTTTGGGAGTGACCCCGAGTTTCTCCGCGGCCTGTTGCAGCTCGGCCCGGAGCTCGCTCAGAGATCCGAAGCGGTCGGCCATCGGTTTCGCCAAGGCGCGAAATATGACAGCCTCGATTTCTACCGGAACGGTGGCGTCGTCGCTCAGCTTGCTCGGGTTGTCGGACATGATCTTGAAGACCGACGCGGCGAGCGTGTCTGCACGAAAAGGATTGCGGCCGCTCAGGAGCTCGTACGAAACGACGCCGAGGGAAAAGATGTCGGCTTGCTGCGTTACGCTTTGACCGCGGACTTGCTCGGGAGCCATATATTCGACGGTCCCGAATACGGTGCCCGCTTTTGTGAGCTCGCCATCACCGACTTTGGCGACGCCGAAATCGAGAACTTTGACCACGCCGCTTCGAAGAACGAAGACATTACTAGGCTTCATGTCACGATGGACGATCCGATGTGCGTGAGCTTCGGACAGACCGGCGGCTATCTGATCGATGATCGAAATCTTCTCCGCGAGCGAGAACGCTTTCTTCTGCTTTAGAAGAGCCGACAGAGACGCGCCCTCGAGGAGTTCCATCACGAGAAAGGCGGTGTCGCCTTCCTCGAATAGCTCGTGCACCGTGATGATATTCGGGTGCTGAAGCTGACCCGCGGCCTGCGCCTCTTGCAAAAAGCGTTTCCGAAGCTCTGTCTCGTGGGGCGAGTCGGAGATCGACATGGTCTTGATGGCCACGGAACGTCCGAGGTTCGGGTCGATGGCGCTGTACACTACGCCCATGGCGCCACGGCCGACGAGACCACGCACTTCGTACCTACCGACTTTGTCGGTAATGATAATTTTGGACATCAGTTTTTTGGGGTTCGTCTATATTCGCACCCAAAACCCCAAATTACTAGTCCCCGGCAATGGGGAAAATGGAACCAAACTGTTCAGGAGCGAAATGGGCGAACTCGGAATGCTGCACGGTCGGCGATTTGCGTCGAGCATGCAGAATGAGCTAGAACTTTGGGTTCGATGCGTATCTTCATTGTGGGCGCCGGGGAAGTTGGCTTCCATATCGCGACGTCCCTGGCACGGGAGGGGCACGACCTCGTCGTTATCGAAGCCGACGCGGCACAAGCACAGAAGGTGCAGGCCGAGCTCGACGTCATGGCGATTCATGGCGACGGCTGTCAGCCGAGCCTTCTGAAAGAGCACGGCATCGAACAAGCCGACCTGTTTTTCAGCGTTTCCGACTCCGACGCCGTAAACTTGCTTGCCGCGCTGACGGCGCGGGGGCTTGGCGCCAAGCAATGTGTCGCTCGCCTCGGGAACCCTCAATATGGTGAAAATCCGCTGTTGCTAGCGGACGAGAACATCATCCCTCTTCATCCGGAACGACTCGTCGCCGAAGAGATTCTAGGTCTCACTCGGATTCCGGGCGTCAGCAAAGCGCATTTTTTCGCGGACGGGAAGCTTCTTTTGCTTCGGGCGCGACCGTCGCGCGATGCCGATATCTATGGCCGACCGCTGCGAGATCTTCGGGGCGCCGATGGCTGGGTCTTGGTGGGCGTCGAGCGAGGGGGGCGGCTCACGATCCCCCACGGCGACACCGAGCTGAAGCCGGGTCGGCGCATCTATGCGGTGGGCCGGACCGAGACGGCGACAGAATTCCTGAAAGCTATCGGTGTCGAAGCGCCGCCGGTTCGCAAGGTCGTCATCGCGGGCGCCGGCCATGTCGGGAGCTGGCTTGCCAAGAAACTCGTCGAAGACGACGTGCAGGTCACCGTGATTCAGCGGCAAGCGCAAAAAGCGCTCGCGCTCGCGACCGAAGTGCCACAAGCGCTCGTCCTTCATGGAGATGCGACCGATACGGCGCTCTTGAAGGAGGCAGGTGCCCCGGAGGCCGACTATTTCGTGGCCGCTACGCAGGATGATGAGAGCAACGTAATAAGCTCCTATCTGGCGCATGAAGCCGGCGCGCGCATCGTTGTGAGTCTTTATCAGCGGCCGGAATTTCTGAACGTTTTGCGCGCGGCGCGTGTCGATATCGGGTTGTCCCCGCGGCTCATCATGACAGGAACGATTCTGAGAATGGTGCATCGCCGGGAGATTTTGAGTCTCGATTTCGTCGCCAGCGGTGACGCCGAGGTCGTGGAGTTTCAGATTCCCGAGGGCGCTCGTGTGCTCAAAGCACCTTTGCGCAAGCTCAAGCTTCCCAAGGACAGTATTATCGGCGCTGTGATTCGAGGCGAGGAACGCTACGTTCCTGACGGTGACTTCACCTTCCAGGTTGGCGATCGCGCTCTCGTTTTCAGCTTGACGGAAGCGTTGCCGGCTCTAGAGAAGCTTTTCCGAGCCCGATAACGGGACATGGCTGAAGTAAAGGCTCGTCCGGGAGGCCGGCTTCGCCTCAACGTCAATCTCGGCGGCGTTCTCTTCCTCCTCGGCCGTTTGCTGCTCGCGCTCGCGCTCGCCCTCGTCATACCCGGGCTGGTAGCACAATTTGCCGGCGAAGATACGCGTTGGGCGTTTTACATGGCGGCGTTCATCGTGGCGGTGCTCGGTCTTTTTCTCGAGCGGTTCTTTCATCAAGGTGACGCGTTCAGCTTCGCGCGCCGTGAGGCCTTTCTCCTCGTGTCCGCGGCGTGGCTCGTCGCCGCCTTCGCGGGCGCGCTGCCTTTCGTCATCGAGTTCGGCTTCGGCTTCGCGGTCGATGCTTTCTTCGAATCGGCTTCCGGTTTCACCACGACAGGCGCCACCATCTTCACCGATGTGGAGAGTTTGCCGAAGTCCTTTTTGCTCTGGCGCGCGCTGATGCAATGGATTGGCGGCATGGGGATCATCGTGCTCGGGATCGCGATCCTGCCAAAGCTTGCGGTGGGAGGGATGGAGCTTCTCGCGGCGGAAGCGCCGGGCCCGATTCAGGAAAAATTGACCCCGCGCATCGCTCAGACAGCGAAAGCGCTTTGGGGTATCTACGTCTTGCTCACCGTCCTCGAAGTGGCTGTCCTGCTGCTCCTCGGGTTGGGCCCGCTCGACGCGGTCGCGCATGCTTTCGCCACGATGGCGACCGGGGGTTTCTCGACCAAGAACGAGAGCATCCGGGCTTTCGGAAGCGTCGGCGTCGAATGGACGGTTACCGTTTTCATGGTCTTGGCCGGCACGAGCTTCGCGATCCACTACCGATGGCTTCGGGGCAAATTCTCAGCGCTCAAACGCGATTCCGAGCTCCGTCTTTATCTCGCGATCCTTGTCGTGTCGAGCGCGGTCGTTCTTCTGAATTTGATGCTCAGCCGGGTGACGCCGTCCTTATTCGAAGGCATACGGCTTGCGGTGTTTCAGGTCGTAAGCATCGTCACCACGACGGGTTTTGTGACGGCGGAATATGAACATTGGCCGGAGCTCTCGAGGACTTTGCTCTTTCTCTTGATGTTCACGGGCGGCTGCGCCGGCTCGACGGGCGGCTCGGTGAAGATCGTGCGCTTGCTCATCGTGTTCAAGAAAATCGCGGTTGACGTGAAGCGCGTTCTCCAGCCACATGCGGTGCTCCCGGTCCAGCTGCGCGGGCGCGCCATCCCGGACGACGTCGTCTCTTCGGTGACGACCTTCTTCGTTCTCTTCGTGCTTCTCTTCGTGAGTGGCGGCGTCTCACTGACCGTGATGGGGCTCGACCCTGTCACGTCGTTCTCGGCCGCGGCGGCATGCCTCGGCAATGTCGGGCCGGGTTTCGGAGAGGTCGGGCCTAGTTTGACCTATGCGGGCCTACCGGCTCCCGCCAAAGTCCTTCTCGCGCTTCTGATGATCGTCGGAAGGCTCGAGCTATACACAGTAATCGTGATCTTGTTCTTCCGCCGCCTAACCTAGAATCTACCGCCTGAGGAAGGCGGGCGCGGCGTCGCGGAGCACGGCGCGTTTGTTCTCGACGATCGTGCGCCATTCGTCGTGGGGCGCGGCTAGTTCCTGGATGTGGTCCAGAATCTCTAGCCCGCGTAGCGGGTTCGACTCGTCCTGATAGTGCTCGACGAGCGCAAGACCGGCTGAAAGCCGCATCCTGGGCTCCGGCGCGTCCTCGAGCAGCTGAATATAAAGAGGGACGCCGAGGCCTTCGTTGCCGGTCGCCATGAGAGAGGTGGCCACGCTCCAAAGCTCTCGTGGCGTCAGTGAGAGCTCAGGGGCGGTGTTGACCAGCTCTTGATAGGTCTCGGCCACGAGGACGTCGTCCCGGCGTGGAGCTTCAGCTCCTGACGGAGCCAACGCGTCGCTTCTTCCGGACGACCACGCGCCTGATAGCACTGTGCGAGCAGCCGGTAACTGTCGCTGTCCTTTGGTGCTTGTTGGATGGCCGATTTGAGCGCGCGGGTAGCCGTCGAATAATCACCGTCCTCCATGAGCTCGACCGCACGGGCAGCTTCCGGGTGGCGTCCGAGTAGATTGGTCTTGCGCTCGAGCGCTGGTGCAAGAATGTTCTCTTCGACGCGCGTCAACTTGAGAACGGAGGCGACGACGGCGCCGAACACGAAGCCGCCGATGTGAGCCCAAAACGCCACCGACGAGACGTCCGCATAGACGAAGGCGTTAAAGAGCTCTTTGGTAAGCCAAAAGCCGAGCATGATCCAGGCGGGTGCTTGAAACGTTCCGAAAAGAACAATGAACATCCAGAAGAATCGGATGCGGGTGTCCCAGCAACGTATGAGGAAGACGCCGGTCAGGGCCGAGATCGCCCCCGAGGCGCCCACGAGCGGGCCGAGCGTGTCGGGCTCATAGGCGCCCTGGGCAAGCGCGGCGGCCACGCCACCCGTGAGATAAACAACGGCGTAGAGTGGGCGCCCCCAAAGATCTTCGATGCTGCATCCGTAGAGCCATAAAAAGTACATGTTCCACAACAAGTGCGCCCAGCTCGCGTGAAGAAACAGCGAGCCGAACAGGCCGCGGAGAGTTGGCTTTCCCGGAACGTAGCCGTATCGAAAAAAAATGTGCTCGGAGGCGACGGCCTCGAAACGCTCGCGCAGAGCGTCGAACTCGGCACGGCCCGGACAGCGCGTGCAGTCGTCCTCCCAAACACCCGGATAGGCTTCGGTATGGGTGATGAGCTCTTCCCAGGCATCGGCGCTCCGGGTCTCGTCCCGCTGGGCGGTAGGCCAGGTGAAAGCAAAGACGACGAAGTTCATCGCGATGATGCCGATCGTGACCCATGGCAGGCGTTGTACGGTCATGCGCTCGTGGGTCAGCGGGATTAGCATCTTCGGCCACCTGATCTCGGTTCGTGGGATTAGATCCAGTATACCGACGCGAGCACTTGTCGTAGAATCTCGTATCGGAGTTTCATAGAGGAGGATGCGATGAGCGACGGGCACGGTGAAAGCGCGGAGACCGAGACTGAGATTGAGATTGCTACTCTGCTTCAAGAAGGAAGGAAGTTCTCCCCGTCCGAGGCCTTTCGAGAAAAGGCTCACGTGAGTGATATGTCGCTCTACGACGAAGCCGACAAGGATTACCAAGCTTTCTGGGCCCGGATGGCCGGTGAGCTCGAGTGGATCGAGCCCTGGAGTCAAGTTCTCTCCTGGAATCCTCCCCATGCGAAGTGGTTCGTTGGCGGAAAGCTAAACGTGAGCGCCAACTGTCTCGACCGTCATGTCAAAACCGCCCGCCGCAACAAAGCTGCGCTCATCTGGGAAGGCGAGCCTGGCGACCGACGCACGCTCACTTATTGGGACCTCTATCGCGAGGTCAATCGGTTCGCCAATGTGCTGAAGAAGCTGGGCGTTCGGAAGGGCGATAGGGTCGCGATCTATCTTCCCATGATTCCCGAGCTTCCAATCGCGATGCTCGCCTGCACCCGGGTTGGTGCCGTGCATAGTGTCGTTTTCGGCGGATTCAGCGCGGACTCGCTGCGAGATCGCATCAATGATGCCGAAGCCAAGCTCTTGATTACTGCAGATGGTGGCTACCGACGCGGCAACATTGTGCCCTTGAAGAAATTCGCCGACGAGGCGGTCGAAGGGGCGCCGTGCGTCGAGAACGTCGTCGTCGTCAAACGCGGCGATTTTCAAATCCACTTCGAAGAAGGACGCGATCACTGGTGGCACGTTCTCGTGGACGATGTCGACAACTATTGCGAGCCCGAGCCGATGGATGCGGAGGACATGCTCTTCATCCTCTACACCTCCGGCACGACAGGAAAGCCCAAGGGTATCGTCCATACGACGGGGGGCTATCTGACGCAGGTCGCGGCCACGACCAAATATGTCTTCGATCTCAAAGACGATGACGTTTGGTGGGCCGCGGCCGATATCGGCTGGGTGACGGGACATAGTTATGTCGTCTATGGGCCACTCGCTCTCGGCGTCACTGGTGTGATGTACGAAGGCTCGCCCGACTGGCCCGACAAAGACCGCTTCTGGTCCATCGTGGAGAAGTACGGGGTAACGTGTTTCTACACGGCGCCAACGGCCATCCGCGCTTTCATGAAGTGGGGCACGAAGTGGCCCGAGAAGCACGACTTGTCGTCTCTCAGACTTCTGGGAACGGTGGGCGAGCCCATCAATCCGGAAGCGTGGATGTGGTACCACGAGTACATAGGCGGCAAGCGCTGTCCCGTCGTGGATACGTGGTGGCAGACCGAGACCGGCGCGATCATGTGTACCCCGCTTCCGGGGGTAACAGAGACGAAGCCGGGCTCGACGACAAAACCATTCCCGGGGATTCAGCTGGATATCGTAACCGGCACGGGGAAGACGGTCGAGGTCGGTGGCGGGTTTCTCGCGATCAAAGGTCCTTGGCCTGCTATGCTCCGTGGCATTTACGGTGATCCGGAGCGCTACGTTTCGACTTACTGGAGCAAGTGGTCGAACGAGGTTTATTTTCCAGGAGATGGCGCCAAGCGAGATGCCGATGGCTATTTTTGGATTCTCGGGCGCATCGACGATGTTTTGAACGTCTCCGGCCATCGCATCGGAACGATGGAGGTCGAAAGCGCGCTCGTTGACTTTCCGGATGTCGCCGAAGCAGCGGTCGTAGGAAGGGCACACGACATCAAGGGGCAGGCCATCGCGGCTTTCGTTACCCTCAAGGAAGGGCGGCCGGCGCCGCCGTCCCTGGTGGATGATTTGAAACAGCACGTGGTCAAACGTATCGGGGCCATCGCTCGTCCCGACGACATCATTCTGACCGCGGATCTACCAAAGACTCGATCCGGTAAGATCATGCGGCGGCTCTTGCGCGATATCGCGGAAGGTAAAGCTCTCGGCGATACGTCGACGCTCGCGGACCCGACGGTAATCGAAAGCCTCAAACAGAAATACGCCGATGAAGCGGAGTAGTCGAGTGAAGGCGATGAAAATGAAAATATTGGTGACCACACAGAGCATCGAAAAGGTAAAAGCGGATCTTGTCGTCGCGATCGACGACCCTAAGGTGGAACTGTTCGAGACCGGGAGCTCGCCAATCGGAAAAGCGCTCGCCGAAGCACGTAAAACTTTTCGCAAAAAAAACGTGCACAGGGAAATCGTGAGAACCTTCGAGAGCCAAACGCTCGTCGTTTATTCTTCGACGCACGAGAAGGTCTACGACCTTCACGAGAGCTCAAAGATTTTCGTGGCGCGCGCACTCGCCTTCGCTGCGGATTACGGCCACTCGAAAGTAGCACTCCTTCTCGACGGCGCAAACGGCTCGGATTATGTGGGAAGCGCTACCGAGGGCTTCGTTCTCGGCGACTATCGCTTCGACAAATATCGCAAGGAGAAGAGGGCGCACAAGGTGTCGGTTAGTCTCGTTTGCCGCCCCGCCGAACTTCAGAAAGCGGAGCGTGCCCTTCTGCGCTACCGCGTCGTGAGCGAGGAGGTCAACCGCGCTCGCGATCTCGTCAACGAGCCCGGCGATCGCGTCTACCCCAAAACGCTCGCAGCACTCGCGCGAAAGATTGCCCGCGCGGGGAAGCTCGGAGCTACTATCGTCTCGGGCGCGCAGCTCGAAAAGCAAGGCTATACAGGCCTCGTAGCGGTGGGGAAGGGAAGCCTTTACGCGCCTTGTCTCATCGTGCTTCGTTACCGGCCGGCAAAAAAATCGAAACACCATCTGGCTCTCGTCGGCAAAGGCATCACCTTCGATACCGGAGGCATCTCCATCAAGCCCGCCGAGGGCATGTGGACAATGAAGGGCGACATGGCGGGAGGCGCCGCGGTGCTCGCCGCCATGGCGGCGATCGCGAAGCTGAAGCCCAAAGTGGCCGTCACCGGCATCATCGCCGCCGCGGAGAACTTTCCCGGCCCCAAAGCGCAGAGGCCGGGCGACATCTTCATCGCCAAGAACGGAAAATCCGTGATGGTGGACAACACGGATGCGGAGGGGCGCCTAGTGCTGACCGATGCCCTGGCTCGCGCGGGAGAAGAGAAAGCGACGCATATCGTCGACGTCGCCACCCTCACAGGTGCCGTTGTCCGCGCGCTCGGGACTTCGGTCGCGGGCATAATGGGAAACGATCCAGATCTGGTGCGCGCCGTCATCGATGCCGGTGCGCGTCACGGTGAGGCCTATTGGGAGCTCCCTCTCATCGCGGAATATCGTGAGCTCCTGAAGAGCCCCTATGCGGACCTGAACAATATAGGCGGCAAATTCGCGGGCGCCATCACCGCGGGTCTCTTCCTCCAGGAATTCGTTCCCGATGGAGCCCTGTGGGCTCACTTGGACATCGCGGGCCCGTTCATCCTGGAAAAAAAGTGGAAGTACTACCCCGAAGGCGCGACGGGTTTCGGAGTCAAGACCTTCGTCGAGCTGGCCGAATCGTTCTAGCGCTGTTTCTCTAACACGCATAGCACGTGAGAAAAAATTAGGAAAAAAGGATCAGCCACAGAGGCACAGAGGTTCGCGAGGTTTCTTCGTGCGGCCGCGGAGTTTGAAAAGGCTCGCGGGCGGACTATGCGATCGACAAAGAGTCCTCCAAACCCTCTGTGGCTCTGTACTACGTTTCCTTGACATCCTTGTTTTTTTGGGTCTTCCGCAAAATCTGTGGGTAGAAACCGTCTGCCATCGCCCCCTCAGCAGACCACGGTGCTCGCCGGCGTAAAGGCTTCCCTCGCTTCGCTCGGCGCTTCGCGGCCTTGACCCCGGCTCCGCTCCGTGGTCCGAGC